>CAXUBA010000219.1:0-4410 GCA_964249205.1 uncultured Acetobacteraceae bacterium
GGCCGCCATTCAGTGTGCAGCTCATCACGTGCCACCGGTTGGGCGCGTCGGCGCACAAGACCTGCAGTCGCGGATCACGGTCGGCTCGTGGACATGGCCGGTGGCGCGCGCGGCGCCGACGAAGGCCGTCGCGGAAGGCTTCCAGAAGGGGCAGGTGCAAGGAGATGCGAATCACCGCGATGCAGATCTGGCCCACATTGCGGACGCCGCGAGGCAGCGCGCCGCGCAGACGGGCAAGGCTTGCCCGCGGGTAGGCCGCGTGCGACCTCAGGATGGCGTTGGGCATGCCGCGAAGTGGGCTGTCGGACGCCAGCGGTTCGGAGCCGAACACGTCGAGCGCCGCAGCCGCGAAATGATCGATGGCGAGTGCGGCGGCGCGCGCCGCTTCGTCGACGAGGGTAAGGCGCGACGTGTTGACCACCAGCGCGCCGCGGTGCCTGCGCGATCGCCTCGGGTTCGATCATCCGACGGGTTTCGGCGGTCGCCGGCAGGTGGAGTGCGATGCCGTCCACGGCGGCGAGCGGCGCATCGAGCTCGACGAGATGGCCGACGTCGGCGACGCGTTCGGAGCTGCTTCGGGCCTTTCGCGAGTCATTCGTCCCCGTCTTCGGAGTGCAGCGGGCTGGCTTCACTCCCGACGATTCCATTTACGTCAACTCTCACGCGGTAATCGATCTTGATCTGTGCATCGACGCCGCAAGTCGGGTCCAGACCTACTCCTCGGCGCACTCCGTTTTTGGTGCAGCGCGGCGCCAGCCGATGTGCCGCTCGGAGCTGTCTTCCATTCCGCGACGCCGTGCACAACCTTCCGCCACCCCTTATCTTGATGCATTCTCCGAGACGCAGCCGCAGGCCAGCCTCGAATGATCGTCCACGA
The DNA here is from genome assembly GCA_964249205.1 of uncultured Acetobacteraceae bacterium. GTDB lineage: Bacteria > Pseudomonadota > Alphaproteobacteria > Acetobacterales > Acetobacteraceae > CAXTPV01. The sequence goes on from CAXUBA010000219.1 coordinate 878, forward strand.
CGTACGAGTTCATCCCGAATCCGACCGCCTCCGCAAGGAGGATCAGCTCGCCTGGAAGATCGCTTGCGTGGCCACCGACGCTGTTCCGGTCGACGCCGAGGTGACGGAAATGATCATCAACCGCATCATCGACAACACGGCTGTGGCGACCGCATCCCTTGATCGCCGCTCCGCGAGAGCGGCGCGTGGCCAGGCTCTCGCACACCGTCGTGAAGGCGGCGCCAGCGTCATCGGATGTGGACCGGAGGTGCGCGTCGATGCTGAGTGGGCCGCGTGGGCAAACGGCACCGCGGTTCGCGAGCTTGATTATCACGACACGTACCTGGCCGCCGAATACTCGCATCCGGGCGATAACATCCCGCCGATCCTGGCTGTGGCGCAGCAAACCGGCCGTGACGGCCTCGCACTGCTTCGCGCCGTCGCCACCGCCTACGAGATTCAGATCGATCTGGCCAGAGCGATCTGCCTGCATGCACACAAGATAGACCACGTGGCTCATCTCGGCCCGTCAGTCGCGGCCGGCCTAGGAACCCTGCTCGAGCTTTCGACCGACGTGACCTATCAGGCGGTGCAGCAGGCGCTACACGTGACGACAGCGACGAGACAATCCCGCAAGGGAGAAATCTCGTCGTGGAAGGCCTTTGCTCCCGCGCACGCCGGCAAGCTCGCGATCGAGGCCGTCGATCGCGCAATGCGTGGCGAGAGCTCGCCGTCGCCGATCTACGAGGGCGAGGATGGCGTCATCGCCTGGATGCTCGATGGCAAGGACGCGCATTACCGCGTGCCGCTGCCGTCGTCGGGCGAAGCGAAACGCGCTATTCTGGAAAGCTTCACCAAGGAGCACTCGGCCGAGTATCAGAGCCAGGCTCTGATCGACCTCTGCTTTCGGCTTCGCAAAGACGTCGCGGACTGGGATGCGGTGGACGATGTCCTGATTGAGACGTCCCATCACACCCATAACGTGATCGGGACAGGCTCGAACGATCCGCAGAAATTCGATCCTGAGGCCTCGCGCGAAACTCTCGACCATTCGATCATGTATATCGCGGCGGTTGCCCTTCAGGATGGCGAGTGGCATCACGTGCGCTCCTACGCTCCCGAACGCGCCAGACGCGCCGACACCATTGCCCTCTGGAGCAAGATCAGAACGGTCGAGGATAGAAGATGGACCGAGCGGTATCACGCGGCTGATCCGGCGTTGAAAGCGTTTGGCGGGCGCATCGTTATCCGGATGTCAAATGGCAGGATCATCGCCGACGAGCTCGCGGTCGCCAATGCCCACACGCTCGGCGCGACGCCGTGGACGCGTCCGGATTACTTGCGGAAGTTCCGCCTCCTCACCGAGGGCCTTCTCGCGACGGACGAGGCCAGTCGCTTCCTCGACGCGGCGCAGCGACTTCCCGACCTGCGCGCGCGTGAACTCGGCCAGCTGAACGTTGCGCTTGCGGAGGGCGGGCTCGCCGCGGCCGCCCGCAACGGCATTTTCGACTGCCGCAGTGAGGGCTGGGCATGAGCGAGACAAGTCAGGAGGCGCGGCCCGGCGGCAGTAGACCCAAAAAGTCGGTGGCGTTGTCCGGCGTCGTCGCCGGCAACACCGCCCTTTGCTCGGTCGGATGCAACGGCAACGACCTGCATTATCGTGGTTACGACATCCTCGACGTCGCGCGACGTTGCGAATTCGAGGAGATCGCCCACCTCCTTGTCTACGGCCGCTTGCCGAACACACATGAGCTGGCCTCCTACAAGGCTCGCCTACGGTCGATGCGCGGCGTTCCTGCCGTCGTTCGCGCCGTGCTTGAGTCGCTGCCCGCGTCGGCTCACCCGATGGATGTGCTGCGAACCGGGGCTTCAGCGCTGGGATGCGTCTTGCCGGAGAGAGAGGATCACGATCATCCGGGCGCGCGCATGATCGCCGACCGGCTGATGGCGAGCTTCGGCTCGATGTTGCTGATCTGGTTCCATTTCGCTCATCACGGGCGCCGCATCGAGGTCGAAACGGACGATGACGGTGTTGGCGGCCATTTCCTGCATCTGCTGCACGGTGAGGCACCGCGCGAGAGCTGGGTGCGGGCGATGAATGCGTCGCTCATCCTGTATGCCGAGCACGAGTTCAACGCGTCGACCTTCACGGCACGCGTCATCGCCGGCACCGGATCCGATCTCTACGCGGCGATCACCGGCGCGATCGGCGCCTTGCGCGGACCCAAGCATGGCGGTGCCAACGAGGGTGCACTCGAGATCCAGGAACGCTACGCGAGCCCCGACGAAGCCGAGGCGGACATCAGACGCCGCATCGCCAAAAAAGAGCTCGTGATCGGCTTCGGCCACCCAGTCTACACCGTCTCCGATCCACGCAACGTCGTCATCAAGGAGATCGCACGATCGCTCTCGGCCGAGAACCGTACGACCACACGCTTCGCAGTCGCCGAGCGGATCGAAAGCGTCATGCAGGACGCCAAACAAATCTTTCCCAACCTCGACTGGTTCAGCGCCGTCGCCTACCACGCGATGGACGTGCCGACCGCGATGTTCACACCGTTGTTCGTGATCGCTCGCACCGCCGGTTGGTGCGCGCACGTGATCGAGCAGCGCATCGACGGCAAGATCATCCGTCCCACCGCCAACTATGTCGGTCCGGAGGATCTAGCATTCGTTTCCCTCGCTGACCGGACCTGAGGACCTTCATGCCCTATCTCATCGCCGCCGACTTGCCGGTCGAGTCCGCCGGCCGACGCTTCCGCACGCTGCTGGACAACAATGGCATCCTGCCACTTCCGGGTGCGCACAACGGACTCGCGGCGCTGCAGGCGAAGGCGGCGGGCTTCGAGGCGCTTTACCTGTCGGGCGCGGCGATGACCGCCTCGATGGGACTGCCCGACCTTGGCGTGATCACGGTCGACGAAGTCTGTTTCTTCATCCGCCAGATCGCTCGTGCCGCCGGCCTGCCGCTGCTCGTCGACGGTGACACCGGCTACGGCGAGGCGCTGAACGTCATGCACATGGTTCGCGCCTTCGAGGAGTCGGGGGCGGGCGCCTGCCATGTCGAGGACCAGTTGCTGCCAAAGAAGTGCGGTCACCTCAACGACAAGCGCTTGGCCGAGCCGCACGAGATGGCGGCCAAGGTCGCCGCCGCCGCGAGGGCACGGCGCGACCTCGTCATCGTGGCGCGGACCGACGCCGCGGCCAGCGAGGGTATGGACGGTGCCGTCGCCCGCGCGAAGCTCTATGTCGAGGCCGGTGCCGACGCGATCTTTCCCGAAGCGCTCGTGACACGCGAGATGTTCGAGGAGTTCGCGCGGCGAATGCCCGGTGTGGCGCTGCTGGCGAACATGACCGAGTTTGGCCGGACGCCATTCTTCACCGCATCCGAGTTCGCCGAGATGGGCTATCGGATGGTGATCTGGCCCGTCAGCTCGTTGCGCGTCGCAAACAAGGCGCAGGCCGACCTCTACGAGGCACTTCGCCGCGATGGCGGCACGCATCGGATGATTGACCGGATGCAGACCCGTCGGGAGCTCTACGATGTGATAGGG
>CAXUBA010000220.1:0-4387 GCA_964249205.1 uncultured Acetobacteraceae bacterium
AGGATGATCGGCGCCGCCTCGTAGCCTTCCTCGGCACGCGAAGCGTCTACGTCTCCTTCGCCGTTCTTGTCGCGATCGACCTCGCGCTCACCCCCGGCTTCGCGAGCCTCTACGTCCTCCAGAGCCTCTTGTTCGAGGCGGCGCCGATCATCCTGATCGCGCTCGGACAGAGCCTCGCGATCGGCACGCGCGGGATCGATCTGTCGGTCGGCTCGGTGATGGCGCTCGGCTCCGCCGTCACCGGGATCTCGCTCGGTCTCGGACCGGTCGCGGCGAGCCTGCTCGGCATCGTGGCCGGGCTCGGCGCCGGGATCGTCAATGGCGCGCTCGTGGCGCTGATCGGCATCGACCCGCTGATCTCGAGCCTCGCCCTGCTCGTGGCCGCCCGCGGTCTCGGCCGCGCGCTGCTTGGCGGTGCCCGCATCGACCTGCCGGACGGCGGCGTGTTCGGCTTCCTCGGCCAGTCCGCCGTCGCCTTCGTGCCGACCGTCGCGATCGCCGCGCTCGTGATCGCGCTTCTCGTTTTCCTCGTCGTCGGCCGCACCGCGTTCGGCCGGCGCGTGCTGTTCGTCGGCGCGAGCCGGCCCGCTTCCGCGCTCGCCGGCATTCCGGTGAACGCGACGCTGTTCCTCGTGTACGGCGCGAGCGGGCTGTTCGCCGGCATCGCCGGCCTGTTCGCCTCCGCCCGCCTCGGCGCGGCCGACGCCAACTACATCGGCGTCGGCTTTGAGCTCGACACGATCGCGGCCGCCGTGATCGGCGGCACGCCGCTCTCCGGAGGCCGGATTTCGATCGTCGGCACCGTGCTCGGCGTGCTCCTGCTCCGCGTGCTCGATGCGAGCTTCATCATGAACGACGTCAATGCGACCTGGTCCGAGATCATCAAGGCGGTGTTCATCATCGGGGCGCTCGCGTTCGGGCGGACACGCGGATGAGCGGCGCGGTCGCGGTCAGGACCGAGCGGCGCGGCCGGGCCGTCGTCGCGATCCAGTCGCGCATCGCGACCGCCGTGCTGGTCGCCGCGGTCGCGATCGCGTCCGTGGCCTTCCCGCATTTCCTGAGCACCGGGAACCTCACCGACATCGTCACCGCGTCATCCTTCCTTGGCATCGTCGCGATCGGCCAATGCTTCGTGATCGTCATGGGCGGTTTCGATCTCGCGGTCGGCTCGATCGTCGGGCTTGGCACGGTGCTCGCCGCCTACGCCATGCCGTACGGTCCGGTCGCGGCCTTCGCCGCTCCGATCGCGGCCGGCGCCCTGATCGGCTGCGTCGACGGTCTGCTGATCGCGCGCGCCCGGATGGCGCCGTTCATCGTGACGCTCGCGGCGCTGCTCGCCGTCCGTGCCGCCGCCCTGCTGCTCGGCGGCGAGAGCCTCATCATCAACAATCCGGGCGTGTTCTCGCTGATCCCGAATGGTTCGATCTTCGGCATCGGCAACCAGATCCTGATCCTGGTCGCGCTCACGGCCGGCGCCGCTGTCCTGCTGAACGGAACCGCGTTCGGAACCGCGGTGTTCGCGATCGGCGGCAACGAGGAGGCGGCGCGCATGCTCGGCGTCCGCGTCGAGCGCAACAAGCTGATCGCCTACGTGCTGAGCGGCTCGCTCGCCGGCCTTTCCGGCGCGCTGCTCGCGGGGCACCTCGACAGCGGGCTTTCCGCCGCCGGCACCGGCTACGAGCTTCAGTCGATCGCCGCCTGCGTGATCGGCGGCGTGCTGCTGACCGGCGGCGTCGGCACGCTGCTCGGCACGCTGTCCGGCGTGCTGCTGCTCGGCGTGATCGAGAACGTCATCAACCAGATCGGCACGCTGAATGCCGCGTGGCAGGACTTCACCAGCGGCATGTTCCTGCTCGCCGCCGTCGTCCTGCAGACGGCGCTGACGCGACGGCGCGCGAGCTGAGGCTCCGTCGGGCCGGACGCGACTGTCGTTAGCAGGGCGTTCAGACAACCGGGAGAGGATGGCGCAGACCGTCCGAGACACTCCTGGAGCGCCCCATGCCGAAAGCCGCCGGCACCGAACCCTTCGTCCTGTTCCCGCCGACGATTCGGGCGAAGCTCGTCGCGGTGTTCGCCGGCGTGGCGCTCGCGATGATCTGCTTCGGCGCTTTCACGGTGGTCAGGATGAACGGGCTCCACGGGGCGATGAACGTCGCCGCCTCCAAAGTCGTGCGCCTCAGGCAGCTCGCAACCGTTTCGGAAGGGTTCGAGAGATCCCAGGCGCTCTACGCGATGACCACGGTCGCGCCGGATCCGGACGACCGCGAGGCGCTCGTCCGGACGATCGCCGAGGTCGAGGCGCGCATGGTCGCGGCCTGGTCGCTCTATCGTCCGACCTGCGACCGTGGCGCGGAAGCCGACGATGCTGGCCGGATCGCTACCAGCTGGCACGGCTTCGACGACGTCGGCCGGCAGATCGTCGGACTCGAGCGGGCTGGCTTCGATGACCAGGCGCAGGCGCTCCTGCTGGGCCGGTTCCGACAGGTGGTGGCCGCGTTCCGCACCAGTCTCGAAACGAGCAAGGCGTATCAGACCGAGCGGGCGAAGGAGACCCAGGCCGCCAGCCTCCGTTCGGTCAGGACGGCGCGCACGGTGGTGTTCGGCGGCTGCTGCGTCGCGACGATCCTCTGCGCCGTGCTCGGCTGGTGGCTGATCCGCACCGTATCCGGGCCGATCACGCGCATGACGGCGGCCATGCGGCGCCTCGCCGCGCGCGACGTGGCGGTCGAGGTTCCCGGCGCGGAGCGCGGCGACGAGATCGCCGGCATGGCGCGCGCGGTGGCGGTGTTCCGGGACAACATGGTCGAGGCCGACCGGCTGCTGGCGGAGCGGAAGGCCGAGGAGCGCGGGCGGGAAGAGCGTGCGGCCCGCGTGGAAACGCTGATCGGCCGGTTCGAGGCGCAGGTCGGCCGGATGACCGACCTGCTCGCGTCGGCCTCGACCGAGCTCGAGGCCACGGCCCGGACCATGACCGGTTCGGCGGAGCAGACCAACCGTCAGGCGGGCGAGGTCGTCGCCGCGGCCGAAACCGCCAGCATGGGCGTGCAGACCGTGGCCGTGGCGGCCGAGGAGCTGTCGGCATCCGTCGGCGAGATCTCGCGTCAGATCGGCCATTCGGCGCAGAAGACCCGGGACGCGGTCGAGAGCGCGCGCCTGACCGACGCCACGGTCAAGGCGCTCGCCGAAGGGTCCGAGAAGATCGGCAAGGTCGTCGAGCTCATCGCCGACATCGCCGGCCAGACCAACCTTCTCGCGCTGAACGCGACGATTGAGGCGGCACGCGCCGGCGAGGCGGGACGCGGCTTCGCGGTCGTCGCGTCGGAAGTGAAGAATCTCGCGACGCAGACCGCGAAGGCGACGGAGGAGATCGGGTCCCAGATCGGACAGATCCAGTCGGCGACGCGTCGGGCGGTGGACTCCATCGCCGGGATCTCGCGCGTCATCGAGGAACTCGGCGGCATCGCGACCGCCATCGCGGCAGCCGTCGAGGAGCAGGGCGCCGCGACGGCCGAGATCGCGCGCAACGCGCAGCAGACGGCGCACGCCACCGAGGCGGTGACCCGCAACATCGCCGGCGTGAGCGCCGCCGCCAACGACACCGGGGCCGCGGCGTCGCAGGTCCTCGGCTCGGCCGCCGGTCTGTCGGCGCAGGCGGAAAGCCTCGCCGGCGAGATCGTCGTGTTCGTGCGCGGCGTCCGCGCGGCGTAGGAGGCTGCTGAAACATGCGACATGGGGCTTCGCCCCAAGCCCCACTGGGGCCGCTGGCCCCAGACCCCATTCGATCAAGTCAAGGTTTCAGACGCTAAGCCGCTAATGGGTTCAAGGCGCGGAGCCCCTTGCGTCTTCCTGTTTTATTCTCCCATTGCTTCAACAGCCTGCTACCGCGACCGAAGTCCACACCGTGCGCGCCTCCGCATGGGCGCGATCGATATCGGCGGACCGAGATCAAAACGGCGAATGCGTTGCGCCGGCTGCCGTGCCTAGATCAGCAAACCCTGCCGTTCCGACACAAGTCCGCCAAGTCGTTGAGCACTTTGGTGCTTCCACTTAGCGACACAACAAGAGCGCCGACCACGCCGACCTCACGTTGAGCCCTCCGTCCGGTCCGGAACAGGAAGTCACAGTTCCAGATCATAGTGAAGAGGATGCGGCACACGCGAAGCTACTCGCAATCTGTTCGCGCGGCTCGTCATCAACTGACATCCTCTGATCGCCGCTTGCTGCAATCCAATGACGAGACGAGCAAGAGCGATAAACGGAAGCCTTCGCAAACTGGCGACCAGACTTCACTGCCTTTTCCATTCCCCTCTTGATGAGAAGTTCTCAGCTGTTGCACCAGCGCACGATCCGCTCGGCGGCCTCGTGCATGTCGGCTTCCGGTCCGCAG
>CAXUBA010000221.1:0-4372 GCA_964249205.1 uncultured Acetobacteraceae bacterium
CTGCACGATCGCGCCGAGAGCGGCGAGCAGGCCGGCTGCGGCGTAGGCGGCGGACCGCGTCGCGCCGACGCGGAGCCCGGCCGCGCGGGCGGCGCGCTCGTGGCTGCCGACTGCGCGGAAGTGGAGACCGATCGGCGTCAGGTGGAACAGCACGACGAGAAAGGCGGTCGCGCCGAACAGAATCCAGTCGGTGGCAGACAGCCCGAGCGCGGCGAAGCCGGAGATAAAGGCGAGCAGCCGCGAACTCGACGACAGCACCGTGTTCTGCGTGATCACGAGCTCTAGTCCGGCGCACACGTTCATCGTTGCGAGCGTCGCGAGTAGCGGGAGCACGCCGAAGCCGATCGTCGCAAGCGCATTGACGGAGCCGACCGCGAGTCCGGCGAGGAGCGTGAGCCCCGCGGCGGCGATGTCCGACGCTCCGCCAATGCCGCTCGCGGTGTAGATCGCGTCGCATAGCCCGAGATTGGCGGCGAGCGACAGGTCGATGCCGCCCCGCACGACATCGGCACCGCCGGCGATCATGACCAGCGTCATGCCGAAGCCGAGCAGTGCCAGCACGGCTGACTGCTCGACGATGTTGGCGAGGTTCGACGGACGGCCGAAGCCGGGTACGGCAAGGAGGAAGCCAACGAGAACGACGGTGAGCGAGGCGACGGCGGCGAGCCGCAGCATCGCGCGCGTTCCTAGACGCGAAGCAGACGGTTCGCGCGCCGTGCCGGACATCCGTGGCAAGGCGTCAGCGGTCGTGTGCATCTGTCCGATTGTCGGCGGTCACGCCGCCTCGATCAGCAGGCGGAAGGGCGCCGGACGCGATGGCGAGCAGAATGTCGGGCGTCGCCTCGGCGCTGACGAGCTCGCGGACGATTCGGCCGCGATGCATGACCAGGATCCTGTCGGCGAGGTGGCACAGCTCGGCGAGGTCGGTCGACAGCAGCAGCACGGCGGCGCCGTCGGCCACCAGTCCGACAAGGATGCGGTAGATCTCGGCCTTGGCTCCGACATCGACTGCAACGGTGGGCTCGTCGAGCAGAAGCACGGCGGCGCCGGCACCGAGCCATTTGGCGAGCGCGACCTTCTGCTGGTTGCCGCCCGACAGTGCGCGCACCGGCGCGTGTCGGTTCGCGGTGCGGATGGCGAGGCGGTCGATCAGCCCGTCCGCGGCTTCGCACTCGGCTTGCCGGTCGATGATCCCGTGGCGCAGCAGTCGGAACAGGCCCGGCAGGGTCACGTTCTCGGCGACCGAAGCCGCGATCGCGACACCCTGACGGCGGCGATCCTCCGGGACGAGGCCGATGCCGCGCCGGACGGCGTCGGCGGGGGTGGCGATCGTCACCGGCGCGCCATCGACAACGATTGTGCCGCGATCAGGCCGCGCGAGGCCGAAGAGCGTTTCGAGCAGAGCTTTGGCGCCGGAACCGACCAGGCCGGTGAGGCCGAGGACCTCGCCGCGCCGTAGCTCGAAAGAGATGTCCGAGAAGAACCCGTCTCGCGCGAGCCGGTCGCCGGCGAATGCAACGGGGCCGGGGGCGCGGGAACGCGGCGCGGACAGGGCGCCGTCATTGCGACCGACCATCAGCGTCGTCATCGCGGCGATGTCCGTCGTCGCGGGATTGACGGTCGCGACGTCGCGGCCGTTCCGCAGCACGGTTACCGTGTCCGCGAGCGTACGCACCTCCTCAAGATAATGCGACACGTAGATCACCGCCGTGCCCGTTCCGCGCAGCCGGCGGATGATGGTGAACAACCGGTCCGCTTCCGCCCGCACCAGCGCCGCGGTCGGCTCGTCGAACACCACCACGCGTGCGTCGGCCAGCAGCGAGCGGGTGATCTGCACGATCTGCCGCTCGGCCGCGCCGAGCTCGTCCACCGGCGCATCGGGGCGAAGCGCGAGGTCAAAACGCGACCGGATCGCCTCGGCGGCCGCGCGGTGCATGGCGCGGCCGCGTACGAAAGGCCCGAACCTGGGCTCGTTCCCGAGGAACAGCGCTTCGGCCACCGTGAAGCCGGGCGGGAGCATCGGCTCCTGGTGGATGATGTGGACCCCGAGGCGCTCCATCCGGCGCGGCGTCGCCGCCTCGACGAGCGTGCCACCGATCACGACCGTGCCCGCGTCAGCCGAGAGCAGCCCGGCCAGGATGTTGACGATCGTCGACTTGCCAGCACCGTTCTGCCCGATCAGCCCGTGCACGCTGCCCGTCCGCACGACGAGGCTGGCGCCGTCGAGGGCGACGGTCGCGCCGAAGCGTCGGCGGAGATCGCGAAGGGCGAGCGCTTCAGTCAACGCCAAGCCGTCAGAGCGCGCCGTGCCGCGGCGGCGGCGTCCCGTTCAGGTGCCAGTTGCCGATCGCGGCGTATTTCCAGCGCGCCGGGTCGTGCAGCGTGTGGGTGCGGACGTCGCGCCAGTGGCGGTCGAGCCCGTGGGCGGCGAGCGTCGATCGCGTGCCGCCGAGCTCGTGCAGCTTGTTGGCGCTCGCGAGCGCGGCTTCGGTGCCGAGCGCCTTGGCTTCCGCCACCGCGACGGACGCGCGCGCGACGCTGTCCGCGTCGGGGGCCCGCGTCGCCGCGTCGACCAGCGTCCCCGCTCGCGCGAGCAAGGCCTCGGCGGCGTTCTGGCGGGTCACGAGCTCGCCGACCGCGCCGATCGTGTACGGATCGTCCGACGCGCGCTCGAGCCCGCTGTCGATCCAGGGCCGCGCGTGCTCGCGCACGAAGCGGATCGTGGCGGCAAGCGCTTCGCGGCCGATGCCGACGTCGACGGCGGCGTGGATGATCTGGGCGAGCGGGCCCATCGAGGTCGGCCGCTCGAACGCATCGTAGAACGGAATGACGTCCGCCGCGTCGACGGTGACGTCGTCGAACACGGTGGTGCCGCTGCCGGTGGTGCGCTGGCCGATGCCGGACCAATCGTCGTGCAGCGCGAGCCCGGGCGACGACGGCGGGACGAGCGCGAACACGACCTTGCCGTCCGCGTCCTTCGCGAGCGCGGCGACGGTGTGCGCGAACAGGGCGCCGGTCGAGTAGAATTTGCGACCGTCCAGGCGGAGGCGATCGCCGTCGCGGCGGAGCGTCGTGCGATAGTCGTGCACGTCCTTGGTGCCGATCTCGCTGAGCGCGTTGCCGAAGCGCTCGCCCGCGAGTACGCGCCGGAACCAGCGCCGCCGCTGGTCCTCGCTCGCCGTCAGTCGAATCGCTTCGACGACGAAGAAGTGGTTTTGCGGGATCTGGCCGATGCTGCCGTCGGCGGCGCTGATCGTCGCGACCACCTCGGCAAGCGTCCCGGCGGACACCTCCGCGCCACCATGCGCACGCGGAACGGTGATCGCCCAGAGCCCGCTCCCGGAGAAGCGGTCGATTTCCGCACGAGGCAGGAGGCGCTCGCGGTCGCGGGTCGCCGCTCCGGATCGAAACTCGTCCGCGAGCGAGCGGGCGATGGCAATCGCCTCCGCGTCGCTCCCGATGACATGGGCGTCGCTCACGCGGACGCTCCGATCCGGTGGCTCGCGCCGGGATGCGGCGGGGCGAGGCGCGACCCCGCGCCGAACAGCTTTTCCCGCAACGTGCCGGGACGATACGCGGTCTTGTAGCGGCCGCGCCGCTGCAGCTCCGGCACCAGGAGATCGACAACGTCGGCGAAGGTTTCCGGCGTCACCACGTAGGCGAGGTTGAAGCCGTCGATGCCGGTGTCCCTGATCCAGCGCTCCATCGCGTCGGCGACCGTCGCGGCCGAGCCGACGAGCAGCGGGCCGAACCCGCCGATGCCGACCCATTCGGCGACCTCGCGCACGGTCCAGACGCGTTCGGGATCCGCCGTGGTGAAGCTTTCGACTGCGGAATGCACCGCCTCGTTGCGGATGTGGCGGACCGGCTCGTCGAGGTCGTAGACGGAGAAGTCGATGCCGGTCCAGCCGGACATCAGCGCGAGCGCGCCGGCGTGGCTGACGTAGCGACGGTACTCCGCGTGCTTCTCGCGCGCTTCTGCGTCGGTTCGACCGACGATCACCGTGGTGAGATTGAGGATGCGCACCGCGTCGGCGCCGCGGCCGGTCTCGGCGGCGCGGCGGCGGATGTCCGCGACGTAGCCTTTCGCGACCGCGACCGTCGGGGCCGCCATGAACACGCACTCGGCATGTCGGGCGGCGAAGTGCCGGCCCTTGCCCGAGGTGCCGGCCTGGTAGAGCACCGGCGTCCGCTGCGGCGACGGTTCGGACAGGTGGATCGCGTCGAGCCGGAAGAACTCCCCCTCGTGGCGGATCCGGTGGACACGCGCCGGATCGGTGAACACGCCGCTCGCGCGGTCGCGCCGGACCGCGCCGTCCTCCCAGCTGCCTTCCCAGAGCCGGTAGACGAGGTCGAGATACTCGTCGGCGAT
>CAXUBA010000222.1:0-3718 GCA_964249205.1 uncultured Acetobacteraceae bacterium
CGGCCGGCCGCGGCCGCGTCCTCAAGGCCGACGCCGCTGCGGCGGATACTCGGCGTCGACCGCGACGATCTCGCGGCCGGATGGCGAGCGATGCACGGTGGGGCGGCGGTCGGAAGACGCTCGGAGACCGGTCGCGCGCGTGAGATAAGGTCGCATGCCGATCGACGATCGCATGGTGGAGGAGCTCGACGCGGCCAACGCCGCGCCCGACGGCGGGACGGTCGCCGCGGACGAGCGGGGCGACGCGCCTGCGGCGCTTCGCGCGAGCGAGGAGTTCAACCGCCGGATCCTCGAGAGCTCGTCCGACTGCATCAAGGTGCTCGATCTCGACGGCGCGCTCCGCTTCATGAGCGAGGGCGGCCGCCGCCTGATGGAGATCGACGACTGGGCGGCGGTCGCGGGATGCTCGTGGCCGAGCTTCTGGGAGGGCGAGCGTCAGGACGCGGCGCACGCCGCCCTCGAACGCGCCCGTCGCGGCGGGATCGGGCGGTTCAGCGGCGAGGCGCCGACCGCGAAAGGCAATCTCCGGGTCTGGGACGTCGTGGTCACGCCGATCCTGGGCGCGGACGGGCGGCCCGAGCGGCTGCTTTCGGTGTCGCGCGACGTGACGGCGACCCATGCGGCCGAACAGGCGGTCCGCGCCAGCGAGCGGCACTGGCGGGGTCTGTTCGAGGGGCTGGAGGAAGGCGTCGTGCTCGGCGAGGCGGTGCGCGACGGGTCGGGCGTCGTCGTCGACTGGCGGTATGTCGACGTCAATTCCGCGTGGGGCACGCTGCTCGGCCTCGATCCGCGCGACGCGATCGGGCGGACGGTGCGGACGGTGATCCCGGCGATCGAGGCGGGATGGATCGAGGACGTCGCCCTCGCGGTCGACACCGGCCGCACGGCGCGGTTCACCCGGCAGCTCGGCGCCACCGGACGATGGTACGAGGGGCGGGTGTCGCCATCGGGCGGCGACCGATTTGCGTTGCTGTTCCTGGAGATCACCGAGCGGAAGGCGCGGGAAGCGCGGCGGGACGCGCTGCTCGGGCTCGACGAGCGGCTGCGGAACACCGACGACTTCGGGGCGTTGTCGGCGGCGGCCGCGGCGGCGATCGGCGAAACGCTGTCGATCCGGCGGGCCGGCTACGGCACGCTCGTTGGCGGCGGCGAGGTGCTCGTCGTCGAGCGCGACTGGGCGGCGCCGGGCGTCGCGAGCGTCGCCGGGCGGCACGAGATGCGCGACTTCGGGTCCTATCTCGACGACCTCTTGCGCGGCGACGTCGTCGTGATGCCGGACGTGTCCCTCGACCCCCGGGCGTCGGCGCGGGCGGACCGGCTGCACGCCCTGTCGGTGCGGGCCATGGTGAACCTGCCGCTGATCGAGCGCGGGCGCCTGGTCGCGCTCCTGTTCGCGAACCACGACGCGCCGCGGACCTGGGCGGACGACGAGATCGCGTTCGTGCGCGAGGTGGCGGAGCGGGCGCGCGACGCGATCGAGCGGCGCCGGGCCGAGCACGCGCTGCGGGCGCTCGCGAACTCGCTCGAACGCGAGGTCGCGCGACGGACGCGCGAACGGGACCGCATGTGGCGGCTCAGCAGCGACCTGCTCGCGGTGGTCGACCGCAAGGGACGGTTCGTCGCGGTGAACCGGGCCTGGTCGGTGGCGCTCGGCTGGGCCGAGGCGGAGCTCCTCGGCCGTCCGGTGCTCCACGTCATCCACGCGGACGACCACGAAGCGATGACGGACGCGATGGGGCGGCTCCGCGGCGGCGCCGACACGGTGTCCGGGGTCGAGATGCGGTTCCGCGTCCGGGACGCGGATCCGCGGCGCGAGGACGGCACGCGGCTGATCTCGTGGACGGTGAACGCCGAGGAGGGGTCCGTCTACGCGGTCGGGCGCGACGTCACCGAGCAGCGCCGGACGGAGGCGGCGCTGCGGCAGGCGCAGAAGATGGAGGCGGTCGGCCAGCTCACCGGCGGGCTCGCGCACGACTTCAACAACCTGCTGACCGGGATCATGGGGTCGCTCGAACTGCTCGGCATGCGGGCCGACCAGGGTCGGTTCGACCAGTTGCCGCGCTACGTCGAGGCGGCGCAGGGAGCGGCGCGGCGGGCGGCGGCGCTGACGCATCGCCTGCTGGCGTTTTCGCGTCGGCAGACGCTCGATCCGAAGCCGACCGACGTCGACCGGCTGGTCGGCGACATGGAGGAGCTGGTCAGCCGGACGGTCGGGCCGGAGATCGCGACGACGTTCGGCGCGTCGGGCGCGTCGGCCACGGCGCTGATCGATCCGAACCAGCTGGAAAGCGCGCTGCTCAACCTGTGCGTCAACGCGCGCGACGCGATGCCGCACGGCGGTCGGCTCCGGATCGAGACGCGGTGCCGGAGGATCGACGGCGCGGAAGCGTCCGGGCTCGGCCTGTCGGCCGGCGCCTACGTGCTGGTGTTGGTCACCGACGACGGCGTCGGGATGTCGCCCGACGTGCTGGACCGGGCGTTCGATCCGTTCTTCACCACGAAGCCGATCGGCCAGGGAACCGGGCTCGGGCTCTCGATGATCTACGGGTTCGCGCGGCAGTCCGGGGGCGCGGTCGCGATCCGTTCGGCGCCCGGCGCCGGGACGACGGTCTCGCTGTTCCTGCCGCGACACGACGGGACGGCGGCGCCTGCCCCGCCGCCGGCGCTCTCGCTCGCCGACGCGCCGCGCGCGGCCGGCGGCGAGACGGTGCTGGTGGTGGACGACGAGGCAGCGGTCCGGATGCTGGTCGGCGAGGTGCTGGCGGAGCTCGGCTACGGGGCGATCGAGGCGGTGGACGGCGCCGCGGGGCTCGACGCGCTCCGGAGCGGGCGGCGGATCGACCTGCTCGTCACCGACGTCGGCCTGCCGGGCGGGATGAACGGGCGGCAGCTCGCGGATGCCGCCCGGCTGATCCGCCCGGGCCTCGTGGTGCTGTTCATCACCGGCTACGCCGAAACCGAGGTGCTGCGGGGCGACCATCTCGACCCCGGGATGCACGTGCTGACGAAGCCGTTCGCGCTGGAAACGCTGGCGACGCGGATCCGCGCGCTGATCCCGCGCGGGTCGTCCTCGACGGACTGAGGGTTCGAGGCCGTGTTGCCGGTCGGCGCCGGTGCCGAGTGAGCCGCACCCATCGCGCCGCCCTCGAACGCCGCCTCGGCCGCCTCTCCTAATGATCGGGGGTCCGGGGCCTCAGGCTCCGGCGGGTCCAAGGCAGCGCTCTGGCCTTCAGGTCCAGTAGAGCACGCGCGCGCCCGGCAGATGGTGCGCGATGGACCGCTCGATCGCGGCCCGCATCGTCCGCATCTCGTCGGCGGGAAAGACGAACTTAGTCGAGCCGAACTTGGTGGTTTTCCGAGCCCGCGTCGCCTCGTCCATTTCGAGCGGGCTGCCGGGATACCAGCCGGCGAGCACGGCGCGGGAGCCCGGGGTGAAGCGGTGGGTGATGAGTTCAGCGGTAAGGTCGGGCGGCGCGGCCATGCCCGCGAGCGCGGCGGCAACCGCGGCGAAGAGCCGGTCGTACTCGCCTTCCCAGTCCGGCAGCCGGAGGATCGGCGCGACGGTGAGGCCGACCGGGTAGCCCGCGTCCGCGAGCTTCCGGAGGGCGGCGAGACGGGCGGCGACGCGCGGCGCGTCCGCGGGGTGGGGGTGGGGGGGGGGGGGGGGGGGCCCGGCGCCGGCGCGGGGGGGGGCCATGGGGGGGGGGGGGAGCGGCGG
>CAXUBA010000222.1:3728-4312 GCA_964249205.1 uncultured Acetobacteraceae bacterium
CACGAAGGCGGCGCGCCGCCTTCGTGGCGTTCGGCGGCGGCGGCGTTGACCGAGACGCGGACGCGGGTGCGGCCATTGTGGGCGAGCGTGAGCAGCGGATCGACGGCGTCGAACTTGGTGGTGAAGCGGAGCTGCACCGGCGCGTCCCAGGCGCCGAAGCGGGTGATCGCGGCGGCGAGCGCGCCGGTCAGGTGCTCGATCGCGAGCGGGTCGGTGTAGCAGGAGCACTCGAAGGTGGTGCCCTCGGCGGCGCGCGCGGCGGAGCGCGAGGTGACGGTTCCGGTGCCGAGCGCGTCGGGGAGCGCGTCGAGGATCTCGTCAAGGTTGGCATAGACGCGGACGATCGGCGGCCCGGCGAGGGAGCCCGCGAGATAGCAGTAGGAGCAGTGGGCGGGGCAGCCCTCGGCGAGGTCGAAGCGCCAGTCGGCCGACGGCGGGATCGGCTGCAGGCGGCGTCGGCTCGGGCTCGCGACGACGAGGGCGAGCGTGGTCTTCGCGTCGCGGTAGCGGTCGGGGAGGCCGCTGAGGCGGTCGGCCTTGAGCGGGACGAGGGTGGCGCCGAGGGCGGTCGCGCGCGCGGCGAT
>CAXUBA010000223.1:0-2448 GCA_964249205.1 uncultured Acetobacteraceae bacterium
GTTCGACGCGATGCTCGCGTCGGGCGCGATCGACGAGGTCGCGGCGCTGCTCGCCGCCGGTCTCGACCCGGCCCTGCCCCTGATGCGCGCGCACGGCGTGCCCGAACTCCTGTCGGTCCTGCGTGGAACGCTGCTCCCCGAGGAGGCGAGACGGCGCGCGATCGCCGCGACGCTCCGCTACACGCGTCGACAGGAAACCTGGTTCCGCCATCACGAACTCGCGCCCCCGGCGTCCACAATGATTTTAGAGCATCAGAACCAGGATTTTAAGCAACAAACGGAAAGTCTCGACCGCTTCCTCGACGTGTTTCTTTGCGGCACGGGTTGACGCCGCCCCTGCGCCTCCCCTATTCCCCGCTCTCCGAAACGGCCCGGCGACGAGACGAGAAAGCCTCCCGATGGATACCGGCATTGTGCGCGACGTCACGATCGGCCCGGACGGCGAAACCCGCCTTTCGGGGGCCGAGGTGTTGCTCCGCGTCCTTCGCGACCACGACGTCGAGGTGGTGTTCGGCTACCCGGGCGGCGCCGTGCTGCCGATCTACGACGCCTTGTTCAAGCAGGAGGCGATCCGCCACGTCCTGGTCCGTCACGAGCAGGCGGCGGTGCACGCCGCCGAAGGCTACGCCCGCTCGACCGGACGCACCGGCGTCGTGCTGGTGACGTCCGGTCCCGGCGCCACCAACGCCGTGACCGGCCTGCTGGACGCGCTGATGGACAGCGTGCCGCTCGTGTGCCTCACCGGGCAGGTGCCGACGCATCTGATCGGCAACGACGCGTTCCAGGAAGCCGACACCACCGGCATCACGCGTCCCGCCACCAAGCACAACTACCTCGTGCGGCGCGGCGAGGATCTGGCCCGGGTGCTGCACGAGGCATTCTCAATCGCGGGTTCGGGACGGCCCGGTCCCGTGGTCGTCGATCTGCCGAAGAACGTCATGATCGCCGACGCGCCCTACCGCGCCGCGTCGCGCGCGCCGCACCGCTCCTACCGTCCGGTGCGCGAACCGGCGCCCGACGCCGTCGCCGCCGCGGTCGCGATGATGCGGGAAGCGACCCGGCCCGTGGTCTATGCGGGCGGCGGCGTGATCAACGCCGGACCGGACGCGTCGCGCGCGCTCGCACGCCTGGTCGAGCTCACGAACTTCCCCTGCACCAACACGCTGATGGGGCTCGGGACGCTTCCGGCGAGCCACCCGAACTTCCTCGGCATGCTCGGCATGCACGGTACCGTCGAGGCCAATCTCGCGATGCACGGCGCGGACCTCATCCTCTGCGTCGGCGCCCGCTTCGACGACCGCGTGACCGGACGCGTCGACGCGTTCGCGCCCGGCGCGCGCAAGATCCACATCGACATCGATCCGTCGTCGGTCAACAAGAACGTCGCCGTCGACCTGCCGGTGATCGGCGATGCCGGCCGCACCCTGTCGCTGCTGATCGAAGGCTGGAACGCGAGCGACATTCCGGTCGACCGCGCGGCGGTCGACGCCTGGTGGCGGCGCATCGACACGTGGCGCGGCGTCGACTGTCTCGCCTACAAGCAGGACCAGTCGCCCGACGCGGTGATCAAGCCGCAGCACGCGATCGCGCGGCTCGACGCGCTCTGCCGCGCGTCCGGCCGCGACACGTTCATCACCACCGAAGTCGGGCAGCACCAGATGTGGGCGGCTCAGCATTTCGGCTTCGAGGCGCCGAACCGCTGGATGACCTCGGGCGGGCTCGGCACGATGGGCTACGGACTGCCCGCCGCGATCGGCACCCAGGTCGCGCATCCCGACGGGCTCGTCATCGACATCGCCGGCGAGGCCAGCATCCTGATGAACATCCAGGAGCTCGGCACCGCCGCGCAGTATCGCCTGCCGGTCAAGGTGATGATCCTGAACAACCGCTACATGGGCATGGTCCGCCAGTGGCAGGAACTGCTGCACGGATCGCGGTATTCGCAGTCCTACAGCGAGGCGCTGCCCGACTTCGTAAAGCTCGCGGAAAGCTTCCACGCCTGCGGCCTCCGCGTGTCGCGCCTCGCCGATCTCGACGCGACGCTGCAGCGGATGATCGACCATCCGGGTCCCGTCGTATGCGAGGTCGCCGTCGACGAGCGCGAGAACTGCTTCCCGATGATCCCGTCGGGTGCGGCGCACAACGAGATGATCCTCGGCCCGGACGGCGACGACGAGGCGCGACGCATCACCGTCGAAGGCATGATGCTGGTGTGATGCGCGACGTCGCCGCACGCGTTCTCGCCGTGTCGCTTGTGTTGTCTGGCGCCGCTCGCGCAGGAACGCTCCGGGTCTGCGCGAGCGACCTCGTCAATTTCGACGACATGCCGAGCCTGTCGCTGCCGCCCGGCCTCGTTTTCACCGAATGGGGGCCGGAAGGCGGCGACCTGCGCGCGCTTCGGCTCGATCCGGATTACCCGCCTGCGCGTGCGTCCGGACAGGCCGCCGT
>CAXUBA010000223.1:2458-4311 GCA_964249205.1 uncultured Acetobacteraceae bacterium
CGCCCCCCGCCCGCCCGCCGCCCCCGCGGCGCCCCCGCACGCCCGCGCGCTGGTCTCCGCGGCGCATGGCTGGCGCCGTCCGGCGATCGCGCCGGGCACCTCCGCGTTCCTCGCGAGCGACACGCTCGGCCCGGACGGGCCCCGTGTCCTCGGGGCCGAGGACCGCGCGCTCTACGAGATCCTGACGATGAATGTCCTCGTCGCCCGGCCGATCACGGTGGTCGCCGACGCCGAAACCGTCCCCTGACGGAGCGACACGAATGGCGACAGCCCCCGCCCTGCTGGCCTCAGACGTCGAACGCTCGGCGACCATCTCCGTCCTGGTCGAGAACGAGACCGGCGTGCTGGCCCGCGTGATCGGCCTTTTCTCGGGCCGCGGCTACAACATCGACAGCCTGACCGTCGCGCCCGTCGACGAGGACCGCACGCGGTCGCGGATCAACGTCGTGACGTCCGGCACCGAGATGGTGATCGGGCAGATCAAGGCGCAGCTCGACCGTCTGGTCCCGATCCATCGCGTCGCCGACCTCACCGCCGACGGGCCGCACGTCGCGCGTGAGATGGCGCTGATCAAGGTCGTCGGGCGCGGCGAGGACCGGTCGGAGGCGCTCCGGATCGCGGACGCGTTTCGCGCTCGCACCGTGGACACCACGCGGGAAAGCTTCGTGTTCGAGCTGACCGGGGCGACCGAAAAGCTCGACGCGTTTATCGACCTGCTCCGGCCGCTGGGGCTGACCGAGATCTCTCGAACCGGGGTCGCGGCGATCGCGCGGGGGACGCGGACGCTTTAGGTCGGGGCTTTACCCCGGCCCGGGTTCCCATCGCGCTCGCGCGATGGGGCCCGAACCCCACCAAAGGCCATCGGTCTTTGGAAACCTTCAGTTAGGATCAGTGACAAATGCGCGTTTACTATGATCACGATGCCGACGTCGGGCTGATCAAGAGCAAGCGGGTCGCGGTGATCGGCTACGGCAGTCAGGGACATGCGCACGCGCTGAACCTGAAGGACAGCGGGGTCGCGGATGTCGTGATCGCCCTCCGCGCCGGGTCGAGCGCGAACGCGAAGGCCGCCGATGCGGGCTTCCGGGTCATGACGCCGGCGGACGCCGCGCGCTGGGCGGACGTGATCATGGTGCTGACGCCGGACGAAACGCAGGGCGAGCTCTACGCGAACGATCTCGCGCCGAACATGCGAGCCGGCGCGGCGCTCGCCTTCGCGCACGGGCTCAACGTGCACTTCAACCTGATCGAGCCACGATCTGACATCGACGTCTTCATGATCGCGCCGAAAGGCCCCGGCCACACGGTGCGCTCGGAGTACCAGCGCGGCGGCGGCGTGCCCTGCCTCATCGCGATCGCGCAGGACCCGTCCGGCAACGCGCACGACATCGCGCTCTCCTACGCGTCGGCGATCGGCGGCGGCCGCGCTGGCGTGATCGAGACGACGTTCAAGGAGGAATGCGAGACCGACCTGTTCGGCGAGCAGACCGTGCTCTGCGGCGGTCTCGTCGAGCTGATCAAGGCCGGCTTCGAAACGCTCGTCGAAGGCGGCTACGCGCCCGAGATGGCGTATTTCGAGTGCCTGCACGAGGTGAAGCTGATCGTTGACCTCATCTACGAGGGCGGCATCGCCAACATGAATTATTCGATCAGCAACACCGCCGAATACGGCGAGTACGTCACCGGCCCGCGCATGGTCACCGCCGAGACCAAGGCTGAGATGAAGCGCGTGCTCACCGAGATCCAGGACGGCACGTTCACGCGCAATTGGATGCTCGAGAACCGCGTCGGCCAGACCGGCTTCAAGGCCATGCGCCGCCGCAACGCCGAGCACCAGATCGAGCAGGTCGGCG
>CAXUBA010000224.1:0-4270 GCA_964249205.1 uncultured Acetobacteraceae bacterium
CGCGAGCGTCGGCGTGAGCGCGAGGGTGAGCGCGACCGCGGCGGCGGCGACCGACACGAAGGCCGACCCGATGAGGGCACGGACGGCGGGCAGGCTGAATATGACGAAAGCGAACTCGGAGCCCTGGGCGAGCAGGAAGCCGAGCTGGAGCGAGCCCGGCACCGACCAGCGGAAGACGAGGCTCGCCGCGGCGTTGGAGAGGACCTTGGCGGCGACCAGGACCGCGGCGAGTGCGACGACCAGCGGCCAGTCGCGGACGAGCACGCCGACGTCGAGCGACAGGCCGACCGAGATGAAGAAGAAGCCGAGCAGCAGTCCGCGGAACGGGTTGATCTCGGAATGGACGACCGCGCGGTAGGGGGTGTCGGCGATCGCCATGCCGCCGAGAAAGGCGCCGAGCGTCGGCGACAGGCCGACATGCCCGGTGGCCCAGCCGGCGGCGAGCGCGACCAGCAGCGCGGTCGCGGTGAACACCTCCTCCTGGCGCTGCCGGGCGATGAGGGCGAAGAGCGGGCGGACAACGAAACGCGCGAGCAGCACGGTGATCGCGAAGGCGAGCGCCGCTTTGAGCAGCGCGAGACCGGCAAGCGGCAGGAGGATCGCGGCCTCGCCCCTTCCGTGATCGGTCATGCCGCGCGCGCCCGTGCCCAGGGCGCCGGCGACGATCAGGAGGAAGATGGCGGCCACGTCCTGGAAGACCAGGATCGCGGTCGCGGTCAGGCCGACCGGGCAGGTTTGCTGGTGGCGCTCGCTGATCACCGGGGCGACGACCGCGGTCGAGCTCAGCGCCAGCACCGCGCCGAGGAGGAAGGCCGGCGTCGCCGGCAGGCCGGCGCACCGGGCGAGCGCGCCGAGGAGGACGGTCCCGAACAGGACCTGGAGCGGGCCGAAGCCGAAGATGTCCGCGGCGTGTTCGCGGAGATGCGACAGCGAGAAATGGAGGCCGATGTCGAACAGGAGGAAGACGACGCCGAGCTCGGCGAGCAGGGTGACGGTGCCGCTGCTGCGGACCGGATCGATGCCGCACGCCTTGAGGACGAGACCGAGCAGGAGGTAGCCGACGATCGGGCTGAGGCGGCAGGCGCGGCTCGCGACCGCCGCGACGACGCCGAGGCCGAGCAGCACGATCACCGGCACGATCGAGGCCAGGACCTCGGTCATCCCCATGCGGATTCCTCCACGAGCCGGCGCGGCGCCCCTGCCCTCACCCCGCGGCCAACGTTTCCCGGCTGGCCCGCACCCGGTCGACTCGGCGTCCGTCCATGCCGACGACCTCGAACAGCCAGCCCGCGAAGACGATCCGGTCGCCTTCCGCCGGCACCCGCCGGAGCAGCGCCAGGATGAGGCCGCCGAGCGTATGATAGCTGCCGGCGGAGGGCAGGTCGGGCAGGCGGAGGCGTTCCTTGACCTCGTCGACGGCGGTCATGCCGTCGAGCATCAGCACGTCGTCGTCGCGCGTGCCCGGCGTTTCGCCGGTGTTCTCGGGATCCACCGCGTTCACCACGATCGCCTCCATCACGTCGGCCACGGTCACCACACCCTCGAAGGAGCCGTATTCGTCGAGCACCAGGGCGAGGCCGAGCCGGTCGCCGCGCAGGCGCTCGAGCGCGTCGAGCGCGTTGATCGTGTCGGGCAGCACCACGGCTTGGCGCATCAGGCGGTCGATCAGGAGCGGGGCGCCTGAGAGCAGGCAGTCGAGCGCGTCCTTGCCCCGGAGCACACCGACCGGGTTGTCCGGCCCCTCGTCGCAGACGACGAGGCGGGAATGCGTGGTTTCGCGGAGCCGCGCCTCCAGCACCGCGCGGGGGGCGTCGCGCTCGATCCACGACAGCTCGTTCCGCGGGGTCATGATGGCGCGGACCGACTTGTCGGCGAGCCGCATGATGCGGCCGATCATGTCGCGCTCTTCCGGCTCGATCAGCCCGGCCTCGGTGCTTTCGACGAGCAGCGCGCGCAGCTCCTCCTCGCTCACGCCTTCGCGGGCGAGCGATCCCGCGCCGACCAGCCGGAGCACGAGCGACGAGGTGCGGCCGAGCACCCAGACCATCGGCGCCGACACGCGGCTCATGACGGCGAGCGGCCCGGACAGCCGGATCGCGATCAGCTCCGGCCGCGACAGCGCGAGCTGCTTCGGCACGAGCTCGCCGAGCACGAGCATGAGGAAGGTGATGACCAGCACGACGAGCGCGAAGGCGAGCTCGTCGGCGACCGGCTTGAGGAAGGGGATGCGGGCGAGGGTCGGCGCGAGACGTCCCTCGAACTGGGCGCCGCCGAAACTGCCTTCGAGCACGCTGACGAGGGTGATGCCGACCTGGACGGTGGGCAGGAAGCGCTGCGGGTCGTCGGCGAGACGGCGGGCGCGCTCGGCGCCCGGCACGCCGCGTTCGACGTATTCCGCGAGGCGCGCGCGTCGCGCGGACACGAGGGCGAGTTCGCCGGTCGCGAACACCGCGTTCACGCCGATCAGCACGAGGATGACGAGGATCCCGAGCGGCAGGCTCATCCCCCGTCCCCGCGCCGGCGGGACCGGGCGACTGCCTCAGCCCCGATCAGTCGCCGGCGTCGACCTGCTCCTGCTCGGCCGCCTGCCCTTCGGTGCGCCGGCGCACCACGACCTTCGGACGCGTGCCGGACTTCGCGGCGCCCTTGCCGCCCGAGGCGGCGATCTCGTCGAGCTTGGCCTGGACGTGGGTCGAGTAGGAGAACTCGGCCGGGCGCTGGCGATCGAGCGGGATCTCGGCGGCCATCGGCGCGTCGAGTTCCGGACCGCGGAGCGCGACCTTCAGCGTCTTGAGCGGGCTCCTGACCGCGTCCATGACGGCCGTCGTCTCGTAGCCCGAATGCACCATGCAGTCGGCGCATTTCTCGTAGTTGCCGGTGCCGTACGCGTCCCAGTCGGTCTCCTCCATCAGGGCCTTGTAGGTCGGCGCGTAGCCTTCGCCGAGAAGGTAGCACGGGCGCTGCCAGCCGAACACGTTGCGGAGCGGCTTGCCCCAGGGGGTGCAGCGATAGGTCTCGTTGCCGGTCAGGAAGGACAGGAACAGCGGCGACTGGGTGAACTTCCACTTGGACCCGTTGCGGCGGCCGGTCTTGAAGATCTCGCGGAACAGCTGCTTCGTGTTCTGGCGGCTGAGGAAGTGGGCCTGGTCGGGCGCGCGCTCGTAGGCATAGCCCGGCGAGGTCATGATCCCGTCGACGCCCATCTCCATCACATCGTCGAAGAATCGGGCGGTGCGTTCGGCGCTCGCGCCGTCGAAGAGCGTGCAGTTGATCGAAACGCGGAAGCCGCGCGCCTTGGCCTTGCGGATGGCGGCGACGGCGCGGTCGTAGGTGCCGTCCTGGCTGACGGCGTTGTCGTGCGTCTCTCGGTCGCCGTCGAGATGGACGTCGAACGAGAAGTAGGGGTGCGGCTGGTAGTCCTCGAGCTTCTTCTCGAGAAGCAGCGCGTTCGTGCAAAGGTAGACGAACTTCTTCCGTTTTAGAATTTCGGCCACGATCGTCGGCATGTCGCGGTGGAGCAGCGGCTCGCCGCCGGCGATCGCGACGACGGGCGCGCCGCATTCCTCGACGGCGCCGACGCAGTCCTCGACGGACAGCCGCTGGTTCAGGATCGGATCCGGGTAGTCGATCTTGCCGCAGCCGTTGCAGGCGAGATTGCAGCGGAACAGCGGCTCCAGCATCAGGACGAGCGGATATCGCTGCCGGCGCAGGAGGTGCTGCTTGACCACGTAGGAGCCGACCTTGACGACCTGAGACAACGGAACAGCCACTTGGTAAACTCCCGTGCCCCGTAGGGCTTTCCTGCGCGGACAGAGGCGGATCCCGGTCCCGGGCGGACAGGCCCGGAGAAAGGGTCCGCCGTTCGTCGGCGGTCTTATATCGGTGAACGACCGCCGGGGTTTACAACCGATCTCTTGTCGGGTCGCCTCCGCTCGGGCGCACTGTTGCCGAAACGCCACATGGCTCCGAGACCCGGTATGGCGGACGTGCGGCCGACGGCCTATCTGTCGGTGCAATCCTGAAGGGGCGGACTTGGCGGCCAAGCAAGGATCGGTTCCATTGTCCGGGCGCCGGTCGCGCGACAGGGCTGGCGCCGTCGCCGGCAACGGCGTCACCGGGCCGATCGTGGCGCGGTTCGAAGGGGGCGCGGCGGCGCCGGGGAGTAGGCTGACCATGGCGGACACCACGGGCAACGCGGGCGGCAGAGTTCCGACCACCCTTGCGACTCCGCTTCTTGATCGCGTTCGTGTTCCGTCGGACCTTCGGAACT
>CAXUBA010000225.1:0-4207 GCA_964249205.1 uncultured Acetobacteraceae bacterium
ACGCCCAGGCGACCAGCAGCCAGGTGACCGACGCCGCCGCCCCCCAGCGCCAGTCGAGCCCCCAAACGGCGCCGAGCCCGGTCGCGACCCCCTTGCCGCCGCGGAACCGGAGCCAGACCGGCGCGCAGTGGCCGACGACCACCAGCACCGCGGCGATCGCGGCGGCCACCGGCGGGTCGGCGGGCGAGACGAGGCGCGCGAGGGAGACAGCGGCGAAGCCCTTTAGCCCGTCGAGCAGGAGGGTCGCGGCGGCAAGGCCCTTGCGGCCGGTACGCAGCACGTTGGTCGCGCCGATGTTGCCCGACCCGATCGCGCGGATGTCGCCGAGGCCGGACGCGCGCGTGAGCAGAAGCCCGAACGGGATCGAGCCGAGCAGATACGCGAGAAGGGCGTCGAGGGACGTTGCCACACCGTTCCTATTTCAGACTTGCCGGATCGCGTCCAGAGATCCGTCGGATTGCCGGAAAATCCCAACGCAAGGCAGATCGCTTCGAAACCCAGGCCTTCCGGGGATCGCCTTTCGAGATTCCCGCGGCAGCCTGCTAAACCTCCGCGACGGAACCTGAGCTTCCGCCGATGCCGCTCCCGTCCGCGCCCCAGATGCGATCCGTCTTGACGAGCCGCTCGCATCGCGTATCTGAACGTTCAGGAATTCCTGAAGAGATTGAAACACGTGGATCTTCCGCCGCTCGTCCAGGATTTCGTCCTCCATTTCGGCGAGATGGGCGGACGCTGGGGCATCAACCGGACGGTCGGTCAGATCTACGCGCTCCTGTTCCTGTCGGACCGGCCGCTCAACGCCGACGAGATCAGCGAACGGCTCGGCCTGTCGCGCTCGAACGTGAGCATGGGTCTCAAGGAACTCGAAGGCTGGCGGCTGATCCGGAAGCGGCACCTGCCCGGCGACCGGCGGGAATACATCGAGACGCCGGACGACATCTGGCAGATCGTCCGCATCCTCGCCGAGGAGCGCCGCCGCCGCGAAGTCGATCCGACGCTGTCGCTGCTGCGGGACATCCTCCTCGAAACGCCGGCCTCGGCGGAAGAGCAGCACGCGCAGGCCCGGATGCGCCGGATGCACGACGTGATCGAACTGCTCACCGGCTGGGCCGACGACGTGCAGAAGCTCGACAACGGAAGCCTGATGCGGCTCCTGTCGCTCGGCGCGGGCGTGTCGCGCATCCTCGAGCTGAAGAACAAGGTGACCGTGTTCGGCAAGAACGACCGGGCGCGCAGGGACGAGGATGCGGCGGGATGACCGCCGTCCCCGCCCGGCGACACAGTCTTCCGTGCCGTTTTCCCGAAGAGGCATGACGTGACAGAGAACTCGACCTCCGTGCTGTTGTCGCGGCTCGACTTCGGCTGGATCACCAGCCTGCACATCCTGTATCCGCCGCTCACCATCGGGCTCGCCACGATGCTGTTCGTCGGCGAGCTGCTCTGGATCCGCACCGACGACGACTACTGGTATCGGCTGACCCGCTTCTTCGAGCGGCTGCTGATCATCAACTTCGCGGCCGGCGTCGCCACCGGCATCACGATGGAGCTCGCCTTCGGCATCCTGTATGGACCGTTCTCGCAGGCGGCCGGCCCGTTCTTCGGCCAGGTGCTCGGCTACGAAACCATCACCGCCTTCATGTACGAGGCCGGCTTCATCGGCCTGATGATCTTCGGCTGGGGCAAGATCAGCCGCGGCATGCACCTGTTCGCGACGTTCAACGTCGCGTTCGCCTCCGCGATCTCGGCGATGTGGATCCTGGACGCCAACTCGTGGATGCAGACGCCGACCGGCGTCGTGCTGCGCCACGGCGTCTTCGTGGTGACGGACTGGTGGAAGGCGCTGCTCAATCCCGATGTCATCTACGGTTTTCCGCACATGCTGATCGCGTCGATCGAGGAGGCCATCGCGGTGACGGCCGCGGTCTCGGCGTTCTATCTGCTGCGGAACCGCCATGTCGCGATGTTCAAGCGGTCGCTCAAGGCGTCGCTGCTCGCGCTTCTCGTCGTCGCGCCGCTGCAGGTCTGGCTCGGCGACAGTCTCGGCCTCACCGTGTCCGCCGAACAGCCGACCGTGCTCGGCGCGATGGAAGGCCACTACCACACGCGGAATGCCGACGGCAGCGTCAACACCGGCTGGCACCTCCTGGCCTGGCCGAACGCGAAGAACGACGGCACCGCCTGGGCGATCACGATCCCGCACGTGCTGAGCCTGCTCGAAACCCATAGCTGGGACGGCAGCGTCAAGGGGCTCGACGACTTTCCGGCCGCGAACCGGCCGCCCATGCTGATCCCGTTCTACGGGTTCCGCGTCATGGTCGCGTGCGGCTTCGGCATGGTCGGGCTCGCGCTCTGGGGATGCTGGCTCCTGTTCCGACGCCGCCTCGACCGGCGCATCGACGGCAGCAACGTCTGGTTCCTCCGTGCGACCGTCGCGGCGCCGGCGCTTCCCTATCTCGGGGTCTGGGTCGGCTGGTGGACCCGAGAGGTCGGACGTCAGCCCTGGGTGGTGTTCGGCATGATGCGCACCGCCGACGGCGTCAGCCACATGTCGGTCGCGCTCGAACTCGTCTGGCTTCTCGGCTACGCGGCCTTCGAACTGACCGTCTGGGCGAGCACCTGGTGGTTCCTCGCCAAGGTCATCCGGCAGGGGCCGAACCTCGACAGCCCGGTGGTCCGCGGCGGCCACGAGCTGCTCGGCACGCTGTCGCCCGGCGCGGGCACGGTGGCAGGAGAAAAGGAAACGCCGAAGGCCGAGGAGGCGGTCCGGCCAGGACGGATGCACCCGGCCTGATCCGCGCCGCGCCCGATCCCCCGCCCGTCACCCGCCAGCACGAGGTTCCGTCAGCATGGACGCTCTCAACCACACGCAGCACGTCCTCGCCATCGGCTGGTGGCTCGCGGTCGGCTTCTGCATGCTGCTCTACGTGATCCTCGACGGCGCCGACCTCGGCGCCGGGATCTTCTCGCTGTTCGTTCCCGAAGGCGACGAGCGCGCGGCGATCATGCAGGCGATGGCGGGAACCTGGGATGCC
Organism: uncultured Acetobacteraceae bacterium; assembly: GCA_964249205.1. Taxonomy (GTDB): domain Bacteria; phylum Pseudomonadota; class Alphaproteobacteria; order Acetobacterales; family Acetobacteraceae; genus CAXTPV01. The sequence continues at coordinate 3,033 of CAXUBA010000225.1, forward strand.
AACGAGACCTGGCTGATCGTCGCCGGCGGCATCCTGTTCGGTTCCTTTCCGTTCGCCTACGGGTCGGCCCTCAGCTACCTGATGATACCTCTCCTTCTGGTCCTGTGGGGCATCCTCACGCGCGCCGTCGCGCTCGAGTTCCGGCATCTCGCCGAGCCGCGCTGGAAACGCTTCACCGACTGGGCGTTCGGCCTGTCGAGCCTCGTGGTGACGTTCTTCGGCGGCATCAGCGTCGGCGCGGTCCTGCAAGGCTTCCCGCTCACGCACGACCCGGACGTGGTCCCCACCTACGTGGGCGGCGCGCTCCGCTTCGTCAGCCCGTTCAGCATCTGGACCGGCATCGCGGCCGTGCTGGCGGTGTCGCTGGCGGGCGGCCTGTTCGTCCGCGCCCGGTTCGAGTCCGAGGAGCCGGTCCGGAAGCACGCGGCGCAATGGACCAACATCGTGTTCTATCTCGCGGTGCCCGCGGTGCCGTTGTCGGTGCTGTTCATGTCCCTCAGCTTCCGCTGGGCGGCGCGCTCGTGGTTCGGTCCCTATTTCTTGGCCTGGGCGCTGATCCCGCTCGCCGCCGTCGTCACCGCGTTCCTGATGCGTCGCGCCATGAACCGGGACCGCGACATCGCGGCGTTGCTTTGGCTCGACGCCACGATCGTCATCATGGCCGCCGGCCTGCTCGGAACGACCTACCCGTTCATCATTCCGGACACCTGGACGGTCGCGGACGCCGCAAGCCGCCAGATCTCGCTGTTCACCTTCGGGCTGACGGTCGTCTTCCTGTTTCCCGTCATCCTGATGTACAACTGGTATCAGATCTGGGTGTTCCGATCGCGCGTCACCAAGACAGCGTCTTACCACGTGTGAGGACGGCGGTGTCCGGTGTGACGCGGCGCGATGCTTCGAGCGGGCGCCTGGGTCGCCGCGTGCTCCGCGTCGCCTGGAACCTCCGCATGCTCGGCCTGTTCCTGATCGGCCCCGGCGCGGGCGTCCTGCTCGGGGGCGCCATCTTCGGACTGCCGACCGACATATGCTGGCTCGCGCTTGCGACCTTCGGGCTCAGCCTCGCGCTGTTCGGGACGCTCGCCCGGGCGGAATGGCGCCGCCTGTCGCGCGACAGCCACCCGCCGCCACCGCCGCGACGCCGTTAGCCGGCCGGACCCCGCGACAATGCCGAACGG
>CAXUBA010000226.1:0-4176 GCA_964249205.1 uncultured Acetobacteraceae bacterium
CTCCCCGAAGGGCGAGGGATGCCCTTCTCGCCGCGAGCCCGGTGGTCCGCGCGCTGGCGACGGATGCTGAGGCCGACGCCGCGCGCCGTGCAACTGCCGGCCCGGCCGGACGCTACGGTTCCGGATCGAGAGGTTCCCGGCGGTCGGGGATGGCGATCCGGACCGCAGAGGAGCGCATCCCGATGCTGATCTTCCTGTTCGCCGCGATCGTCATCCTGCCGACCATCGCCATCGCCTTTCTCGGGCTTTCGGGGCGCTGATCCCTAATCGGCGACGACGCCTTCCTGCTCCTCGGTGATCGAGATCGTGCCGCCGCGCTCGACCACCGCGTAGCGGACCTGGTTGATTCCGAGCAGGCCACGGGCGCGTGCGGCGGCCATCACGTCGGTCTTCTCGATCCGGAGCTGGCGCATCCGGTGCTCGTGCCAGCGGCCGTTCTCGAACACGACGACCGGCGTTCCGTCGATCAAACGGCCGAACCGGTCCGACCGCACCTTCGCCCACGAGACGAACAGATGCATCAACCCGATCGTCGCGATGGCGCTGATGGCGGCGACCATCGAGTGGTCGTCGCCGAGCACGGCCGTGATGCTGGAGCCGGCCAGCATGAAGAGGACGATGAGGTCGAACGGGGCGAGCTGGCTGGTGGATCGCCGGCCGATCAGCCGAAAGGCGACCAGCAGGATCCAGTAGGCGGCGGCGGCCCGGAGGATGACGTTCATCGCACGCTCCGGGTGACGTTCGCGGTCCGCGCGTTCATGGCAGCACGGTTTCCGTCCAGTGCCGGACGACGCCGTCGCCGATCACGACGGTGACCGGGATGCGTCCGAGGGCGGACGGCTTGCCCTGGAGACGGACGAGGCTCGGGCGTGCCGGATCGTCGAGGGCGAAGACCAGATGGATGCCGCCGCCCTCGGGACGTGCCTCGAGCGGCTCCGGCAGGATGGCGGCGAGGCCCATGGGCTCGATGAAGGCACTGTCGATCCGGACGCTCGAGACGCCGGGCGGCAGGTGCACGGTGATCTGCGTCGTGGTGCCGAAGCGGGCGATCGGCTCGTAGTCGACAGCGCCGCCGCTGGCCACCGTTCCCACGGCCGCGTGATCAAGCGGGCCGGCGCCGAGCAGGCCGGCGAGCCCCGCCAGCACGATCAGCAGCAGCACGATCCGGCCGACACGTGCGAAGTTCGCCCACCGGTGCTCGAAATCGGCATCGAAGCCGACCTCGAGTTCTTGGTTCACGGGGCCGGCGCCCGGCGCGATCCGCTTCCGGGGGCCAGGGGCCGCGATTTCGCTGTCCATGCGAGGGTATCTCGCGACGCCTCTCCCGGTTGCGCGACAAGGAGCGCTTCACGATGTTCCGAAGTGTCTTGGACAGAATGGAGGACGAAGCATGGAAACGCGTCGACTGGGTCGTTCCGGCTTCAGCGTGCCGGTGCTGAGCTTCGGCACGGGGACGTTCGGCGGATCGAACGAGTTCTTCCGGGCCTGGGGATCGACCGGGAACGACGAGGCGACGCGGATGGTCGACATCTGCCTCGACGCCGGGCTGAACATGTTCGACAGCGCCGACATCTACTCGGACGGGCGGGCCGAGGAGGTGCTGGGGCACGCGATCCGCGGGCGGCGCGACAAGGTGATCGTCTCGACAAAGGCGACGTTCCGGTCGGGCGAGGGTGCGAACGACGTCGGCTCGTCACGCTTCCACCTGATCCAGGCGGTGGAAGCCGCGCTGAAGCGGATCGGAACCGACTACATCGACCTGTTCCAGCTGCACGGGTTCGACGCGAAGACGCCGGTCGAGGAAACGCTGTCTACGCTCGACGACCTCGTGCGCGCGGGCAAGATCCGCTACGTTGGCTGCTCGAACTTCTCGGGTTGGCACCTGATGAAGTCGCTCAGCGTGTCGGAACGCTACGGATGGAGCCGCTACGTCGCGCACCAGGCGTACTACTCGCTGATCGGCCGCGAGTACGAGCACGAGCTGATGCCGCTCGGGGTGGATCAGGGTGTCGGCGCGGTGGTGTGGAGCCCGCTCGGCTGGGGTCGGCTCACCGGCAAGATCCGGCGCGGACAGCCGCTTCCCGAGACGTCGCGGCTGCACAAGACGGGCGACATGGGGCCGCAGGTTTCGGACGAGTATCTCCACGACGTGGTGGACGCGCTGTTCGCGGTCGCCGACGAGGTGGGCAAGACGGTGCCGCAGGTGGCGCTGAACTGGCTGCTGCAACGGCCGACGGTCGCGAACGTCATCGTGGGCGCCAGGAACGAGGAGCAGCTGCGGCAGAACCTCGGGGCCGTCGGGTGGAACCTGTCCGCCGAGCAGGTGGCGCGGCTCGATGCCGTCAGCGTGCGGCCGAAGGCCTACCCGTACTGGCACCAGGACGGGTTCGCGGAGCGGAATCCGTTTCCGGTCTGAACCGGAGCGACGCGCCCGTCCGGCGTCAGTTCGCGGCGACGCGGACGGGCGTCGCGCGGGCGGTGAAGCTTTCGTTCGGCAGGTGCTGCTGGGCGAAGGTGGTGATCTGCGCGTTGAACAGCGACGAGAAGCTGATCGGATAGATCCCCATCCAGAGCACGACGAGGGCGAGCGGGGCGAGGATGCCCCATTCGCCGGGCACGAGATCGCGGGTGATCGCGCGGACCTTGGCGCCGACGTTCTCGAACATGACGCGCCGGAACATCACCAGCATGTAGAGCGCGCCGAGCACCATCGACGCGGCGGCGAACAGCGCGGTGACGGTTCCGAGGCGGATCGCGCCGATGATCACCAGCAGTTCGCCGATGAAGCCGCCGGTGCCGGGAAGGCCGAGATTTGCCATGGTGAACAGCATGGCGAGCACCGCCATGACCGGCATGCGACGGGCGGCGCCGGCATAGTCGGCGATCAGGGTCGAGCCGGTGCGCCGCTCGAGGGTCGCGACGGTGAAGAACAGGCCGGCGATGATGACGCCGTGCGCGAGCATCTGGAAGACGGCGCCGTCGATGCCTTCGGCGGTGAGGGTGAACAGGCCGACCAGCACGACGCCCATGTGCGAGAAGGACGAGTAGGCGATCATCCGGCGCATGTCGGTCTGGGCGAAGGCGACGATCGCGGCGTAGCTGATCGCGATCAGGCCGGATCCGATCATCAGCGGCGCGGCGTGCGCCGACGCGTCCGGGAGCATCTGGATCGCGAAGCGGAGCAGGCCGTAGCCGCCCGCCTTGCCGAGCACGCCGGCAAACAGGATCAGGCCGCCGCCGGGCGCTTCGCCGTAGGCGTCGGGCAGCCAGGAGTGGAGCGGCCAGATCGGCAGCTTGACGCCGAAGGCGGCGACGAAGGCGGCGAACAGCCAGCCCTGCATGGTGGGCGAGAAGTTCGCGCCCATCAGCGCCGGGATGTCGGTGGTGCCGGCGCTCACCCACATCGCGATGAGCGCGAGAAGCATGAAGAGCGAGCCGGTGAAGGTGAACAGGAAGAACTTCAGCGCGGCGCGCGCGCGTCCGAAGCCGCCCCAGATGCCGATCATCATCGTCGAGGGGATCAGGACCGCCTCGTAGAAGAGGTAGAAGAGCAGGAAGTCGAGCGAGAAGAAGATGCCGAGCAGCGTGGTCTCGAAGACGAGCACGGTGACGGCCCAGCCGACCGGACGGGCGCCCCCCGCCTCGCCGCCGCCGGCGACGAGGCAGAACGGGGTGAGGAAGGCGGCGAGCAGGCCGAGCGCGAGGCTGATCCCGTCGACGCCGAGATGGTAGGAGGCGCCGGTTCCGGGAAGCCAGGCGGCGCGGTCCTCGAACTGGAAGCCCGCGTGGCCCGGGACGAAGCCGATCCAGACGACGACGGCGAGCGCGAGCACGACGAGGCTGGTCGCCAGAGCGACCGGGCGCGCGAGACGGGGGCCGGCAAGGCCGCAGGCGAGCGCGCCCGCGAGCGGCAGGAACGTGATCAGGCTCAGGAGGGGGAAGTGGGTCACGCGCGCTCCGGTGTCGCGCAAGCACCGTTGGCTTGCGGCGCGAACCTACCGGGCGCAGGGGTCTTGGGCAAACAGCGGCGGGGCGGGCGCGGTGGCGCGGGCGAAGACGGCGACGACGGTGGCGGACGTGGACGCGGATGGGTTCATCGTGCTCGGCAGTCCGGCGTACCGGCGGGCGGCGGCGGCCATGGGGGCGAGCGGGTTCGCGACGTTCGCGTTGCTGTAC
>CAXUBA010000227.1:0-4146 GCA_964249205.1 uncultured Acetobacteraceae bacterium
CCGCTTGCCAAGCCCGGTGGTTGCCCCAGGCAGCCAGCCGAACCCGGCGGCGCCGGTCGCGCCGCCGCCGCCGTCCGGCCCCCGCCGCGACCCGCGTCAGTCCGCCTTGGCGCTCTCGTGCCTGGCGGTCAGCTTCGCCAGCCGCTCGCCCTGCTTCGTCGTGTACTCGTCGGCCTGGTAGATTTCGGACACGATGGCCTTGAGTTGCTTCGCGTCGTCGCGCCGGCCGAGCGCACTCGCGTAGGCGGCGGCGGTCCCGAACCCGGTGATGCCGTAGTGCGACATACGCTGATACTGCGCGATCAGGACGAGGTCCCGAAGGTCGCCGTCTTCCGGCGCTTCGCTGACGCCGTGCTTCAGCGCCTCCTTGACGAGACCTTCCATGCCCTTGCAGTGCTCCGGCTCGGCCTCGTCCCCGGCGCTCTCGATGAGCGACTTCAGGGTCATGCTGTGCTTCTCGATCCCCGCGAAGGAGCCCTCGAACAGCTCCTTCAGCTTCTTGTCGTGCACGCCGGACACGAGCTTCCGCAGCGCCTGCGTCATCTGGTTGTTCGCGGACCAGAGGTCCTTCAGCTCGTCGGTGTAGACTTCCTTCAGATCGTCGGGTGCAGGCATGAGGGTCTCCTCGGTTTCCGCCTTGCAACGTCGGCCCGGAGCCTTCGACCTCCGCGGTGCCGTCACTTGGGCGTGAGGCGTCGGAAGCGGTGATCCTCGCGCACCGGTTCGGAACCGCATCACAAGGCCCGCATCGCCGCCAGCGTCGCCAGCAGCGGCTGGTCGGACACGACGATGAGGCCCCGGAACGACCCGTCCATCTCGACCAGCAGGTAGAGCGCGCTCGCGACCGCCGCCGCCACGAACAGGACGGTCGCGATCACCAGCCCGTTCGCGGGAGCGCGATAGCCGAAACTCGCGAACAGGATGGTCAGCCAGAAGGTCACGAGAACGAGGAACAGCGGCGGCAACGCCGGCGCGTCGTCGGTGATCAGCTTCTGGCGCTCCGCCGCAAGGGATGCGAACTGCTGCTCCACCTGCTTGCCGTAGAAGACCTCCCGTCCTGTCCTTGCCGGAAGGGCGACGAACGCGTCCTCGACGCGCGCGAGCGACGACCCGGCCTTCTCGTCGTCCACCGTCTGGTCGTCGTCCCGCCAGGTTTCCCGGATCGCCTGCGCGGTGTAGCCGGCCACGAGGCCCCGCACCGCGGCGGCGTCCGGGCCGAACGCGCGAAGGTTCGTGTCGAGCTGCGTGAGGTCGCCGCTGAAGTCGCGCACGTCGCGGGCCGCGCGGTCGAAGTTGGTTTCCACGGTGCTGATCACCAGGCTGAGCACGAGCGCGCTCAACGTCGCGATGACGCCGATCCCGAGGCGTACGACGGCCAGCGACTCGTCCGAGAGATGGTCGTCGGGCAGGAAGTGGTGCAGCCGGAGGACCAGCAGAAAGGCGACCGAAAGCGAAAAGAAGACGCTCAGGCCGATGAAGGCCTCGTTCATCGCGCGTCCCGCGTCCGGCCGCCGGTGACCGGGGCCGCGATCGCGGCCGGGACCGCCGTCGTCCGCGCCGGCGCCATCGGGCTTCGTGTTCCCATGCCTCGTCGTCCCGACCCGTGCCGGCGCTTGCGCCCTCGGCTTCCTTACCCAGTCGGAACGTCGTCGTCTGCCTGATTGTCGGGCGCGACGGGAGGCCGTCGGACACGCGGACGGCGTCCGGCGCGGCAAGCCCGATGCGTCCGCTTCGCCTCGCCGCGTCCCCGAAATCGCGTCCGGGTGACGTTCGCGACCGCCGCCTCCCTTGGCAGGAGCACCGATCGGTGTGACGTCGCGCCTCATGCCCGCGCCACAAGCCCAGCTCTTCCGTTCTCTCCGCCGGCGCAACTACCGCATCTGGGCGGCCGCCGCGATCGTGTCCAACGTCGGCACCTGGATGCAGCGCACCGCGCAGGACTGGCTGGTCCTGACCGCGCTCACCCGTCACGACGCGACCGCGGTCGGGATCGTCACCGCGCTCCAGTTCGCGCCGCAGCTCCTGTTCCTGCCGCTGACCGGCGCCTGCGCCGACCGTTTCGAGCGGCGCCGCGTGCTCGCGGTCACGCAGACGTCCCTCGGACTGCTCGCGCTCGGGCTCGGGCTGCTGACCGTGACCGGCCTCGTCCGCCTGTGGGAGGTCGAGGTCTTCGCCTTCGCGCTCGGCGTCGCGGCGGCGTTCGACGCGCCGGTGCGGCAGTCCTTCGTCGCCGAGCTGGTCGGCGAGGAGGACCTGCCGAACGCGGTCAGCCTCAACAGCACCTCGTTCAGCGCGGCGCGACTGATCGGCCCCGCGCTCGCGGGGCTGCTGATCAGCGTCGTCGGCGCCGGGCCGGTGTTCCTCGCCAACGCCGCCACCTTCGCGGTCACCCTCGCGGCCCTCGCCGCGCTCCGGGCCCGCGAGCTCCACCGGACGCACGAGCGCAAGACCGGACCGCGCGGCCTGACCGCCGGCGCCCGCCTCGTCTGGGCGCGGCCCGATCTCCGGACCGTGCTCGCCATGCAGTTCCTTGTCGTCACCTTCGGCATCAACTTCCAGATCTTCATCTCGACGATGGCGGTGTCCGTCTTCCGGGTCGGTGCCGCATCGTTCGGCGCGATCTCGTCCGTCATGGCGGTCGGCTCGGTGGCGGCGGGGCTGCTCGCCGCACGGCGCACGGCCCACGGCGTCGCGCTCATGGTCGCGAGCAGCGCCGCCTTCGCGCTCTTCCTCGCGCTCGCCGCCGTGATGCCGGACGAGTGGCTGTTCGCGCTCTGCCTCGTCGCGGTCGGCGTCGCCTCCCAGACCACGACGATCACCGCCATGAGCTACGTCCAGCTCACGACCGAGCCCGCGGTGCGCGGCCGCGTGCTCGCGCTCCTGTTCGCCGTGTCGCTCGGCGGCACGCCGCTCGGATCGCCGCTCGTCGGCTTCGTCGCCGACCATCTCGGACCGCGCTGGGGCATGGCGGTCGGCGTGGTCGCCTGCGCCGCGGCGTCGCTGCTCGGCCTCGCCCACGTCCTCCGCGCGAGGATCGCGTCGCTCGAGCCGATCGGGTCGGGTCGGGCGTCATGAGGGGAGGCGAAACGCCGCCCGTCGATCCCGCGCGCCGCGTCAGCGCACGTGCGGGTAGTGCCGGTCCAGCCGGCGACGGAGACCGATTCCCCAGCGGATCCCGACCGCCAGGTAGATCCAGTTCGCCCGCCATTCCCCCCAGGCCGCGACCCGCCGGTCCGACGTCAGCACCACGCGGTTGACGAGCCGCACGCGTCCGAGGCGCGTCATCCGCGCGCAGAGGTCGGCCTCCTCCATCACCGCGTGACCGGGATCGAAGCCGCCGATCGCGAGCAGGTCGTCGCGTCGGAAGAACATCGCGTGATCGCCGAACAGGAGCCTCGCCCCGCGCACGAACAGGCGCGGGCGGAACAGCAGCGGCGCATACCAGGTCTTGATCCAGTTGTGGCCGCTGGTGATCCACCAGGTGCGGTCGGGCCCGGTGATCAGCGGCGTGAAGCCGCCGAGCGCCACGCGCCGGTCGGCGAGCGTCCGCCGGATCACCGCCACCGCGTCGTCGGGCAGGATCGTGTCCGCGTGCAGCACGCAGACGATCGGGCTCGACACCGCGGCGACCCCGCGGTTGATCTGCGACGCGCGGTTCGCCTCGCCATGCTCGATCACCGCGAGACCGGCGGCGCGCGCCAGCGCCGCCGTGCCGTCGCGGCTGCCCCCGTCGATCAGCACGATCTCGGCCGGCGGTGGATCGAGCGCGGCCAGCGTGCGCGCGAGGCGCCCGACCGTCGTCGCCTCGTCGAGCGCGGGCACGACGATCGCGACCGCGCTCATCGGAGCAGGTCGGGCCAGCGCGCGAGATCCTCCGGCCGGTCGCAGTCGGCGAGCACCGGAAGAAGGACGGGCGGCATGGACGCGGCGTCCAGCCGGGCGCGCGTCTCGGCAAGCACCCGGTCCGTGCTCCAGGGCATGTCCGCGAAGACGGCGTCGCACCGCCGGCCGAGGCCGAGCAGCCAGTAGCCGCCGTCCTCCGCCGGACCGAGCACCGCCGCCGCACGGTCGAGCGCGTCGGCGGCTTCGTGCAGCAGGTCCGACGTGAGGTCGGGAGCGTCGCTGCCGACGAACAGCGTGGGGTAG
>CAXUBA010000228.1:0-4126 GCA_964249205.1 uncultured Acetobacteraceae bacterium
CCGGAGGGCCGCGTGATCATCGCCGTCGCGACATTGGCGGCGGCGCTCCGGATCGCGACGCCGCTCGTGCTCGCCGCGATCGGCGGCCTGCTGTCGGAGCGTGCCGGCGTGTTCGCGGTCGGGCTCGAAGGCATGATGCTGGCGGGGGCGTTCGGCGCGGTGCTCGGGGCGGTGGGCGGGCTCTCGCTCGCCGTTCTCGCATCGCTCGCGGCCGGTGCGGCGGTCGGCGGCGCGATCGCCATCGTCGCGGTGCGATTCCGGGCCGACCACATGGTGACCGGGCTCACCGCGAACATCCTCGCGGTCGGCGCCACGAGCTACGGGCTCAGGCTGCTTCCTTCCGGCGGGACAGCGCTCCGGCCGCTCTCGCCGGTCGCGATGCCGATCCTGTCCGGGCTCGGGCCGCTCGGCCCGCTCTTCGTCCAGCCGCCGCTCACCTGGCTCGCCATTCTGCTGCTGCCCGCGGCGACCCTGTTCCTCGGCCGCACGTCCGGCGGCCTGACGCTGCGGGCCACCGGAGAGAACCCGGAAGCGGCGTTCGCCGCGGGCGCCGATCCGCTGCGCGTCCGGATCCTCGCGGTGGTGGCGTGCGGGGCGATCGCCGGGCTCGGCGGCGCCGTGCTGCCCCTGCAGCAGGTCGGCACGTTCACCGACGACATGACGGCCGGCCGCGGCTATCTCGCGCTCGCCTCGCTGATCGTCGGGCGGTGGCATCCGTTCGGGTCGGCCGCCGCCTGCCTCGCCTTCGGCGGTGCGGAGGCGCTCGAGCTTCAGCTCGAGGCGGCCGGGATGGCGGCCAACCCCTACCTGATGCAGATGCTTCCCTACCTGACGGCGCTCGCGGTGCTCGCCCTGGTGGGCCGGTCGACGCGGATGCCGGCGGCAATCGGCCGACCGCTGCCGGAACGACGCTGAGCGTCGGACTCGCCATGCCGTCCGCTTCGCACCCGGCGCGGGAAGCGGGCGGGTCCGACGACGGTCTGCTCCGTCGAACCCGAGGCCGCGAGGTCACGCCCTCGCAGTCGGCCCGGTGGGTCTTACCGGACGATACGCGCCCGTCTTAGCTGAAGCACTTCTTCGCGCGGCCGAGCTTCAGCAGCGTCTGCGCGCGCGTCGAGGCGTCGGCGGCGTCGCTGTTGGCCTGAGTGACCTCGGGATCCGTCGTCGTGCCGGTATCCTCGTTGCTGTGCAGCTTGGCGATCCGCTGGGCGTGCTTGACGATGCCGTTCTGGGTGTTGATCTGGCTTTCGATCTGCGGGCAGGTCAGCGCGGCGTCGCTCTGCGCCAGAGCGCCGCCAAGGGGTGCCACGGTCGCGAGCGCGGCGGCGGCAAGGGTCAGTCGGATCGTGCGAGGCATGACGGTCTCCGGAGAGGGCCGCGCGATGCGGCCGCGATGGACGTGTTTCAGCCCATCGCGGCCCGGCGGTCCAGTTGCGAGACGTCGCGAACAGCGCCGCGCGACGCGCTCGTGGTGAGCGCGGCGTAAGCGCGGAGCGCTTCGCTGACACGGCGCTCGCGGGCCCGCGGCGCGAAGCCGGGGCAGGCGGCGCGACGGCCAGCGAGGGTGTCTTCGTCGACGTCGACCCGCAGCACGCGGCGCGGGATGTCGATCTCGATCACGTCGCCCTCCTCGACGAGCGCGATCGCCCCGCCCTCGGCGGCCTCCGGCGAGACGTGGCCGATCGAAAGGCCGGAGGAGCCGCCCGAGAACCGGCCGTCGGTGACCAGCGCGCAGTGCGGACCGAGGCCCTTCGATTTCAAGTAGCTCGTCGGGTAGAGCATCTCCTGCATGCCGGGACCGCCCTTCGGGCCCTCGTAGCGGATGAGCACGACGTCGCCGCGCCGGACGCGGTCGCCGAGGATCGCGGCGACCGCATCGTCCTGGCTTTCGAAGATCCGGGCCGGCCCGCGGAAGGTGAGCAGGCTCGGATCGACCCCCGCCGTCTTCACGATGGCGCCGTCGAGCGCGATGTTCCCGTAAAGGACCGCGAGCCCGCCGTCGGCGGAGAAGGCGTGGGCGGCGTCGCGGATCACCCCGCCCACGCGGTCGAGATCGAGCGCGTCGTAGCGGCTGGCCTGGCTGAACGCCTTCGTCGTGCGGACCCCGCCCGGCGCGGCACGGAAGAACGTCGCCGCCTCGCTCGTCTCGGCGACGCGCGCGATGTCCCAGCGCGCGAGCGCCGCGGCGAGGGTCGGCGCGTGCACGGTCGGGAGGTCGGTGCGGAGAAGGCCGGCGCGATCGAGTTCGCCGAGGATCGCCATGATGCCGCCGGCGCGGTGGATGTCCTCCATGTGGACGTCCGCCTTCGACGGCGCGACCTTGCAGAGGTTCGGCACGCGGCGGGACAGCGCGTCGATGTCGGCCATGGTGAAATCGACCTCGCCCTCGTGGGCGGCCGCGAGCAGGTGGAGCACGGTGTTCGTGGAGCCGCCCATCGCGATGTCGAGGCTCATCGCGTTCGCGAACGCCTCGCGCGTCGCGATGCCGCGCGGGAGCGCGGTCGCGTCGTCCTGCTCGTACCAGCGGCGGGCGAGGTCGACGACGAGCCAGCCGGCCTCGACGAAGAGGCGGCGGCGGTCGGCATGCGTCGCGAGCGTCGAGCCGTTACCGGGCAGCGCGAGGCCGAGCGCTTCCGTCAGGCAGTTCATCGAGTTCGCGGTGAACATGCCGGAGCACGAGCCGCAGGTCGGGCAGGCGGACCGCTCCATCACCTCGCTGTCGGCATCGGACACGTTCGGGTCGGCGGCGGCCACCATGGCGGTGATGAGGTCGGCGCGCCTGGTGATGACGCCGGTGGTGATCTTGCCGGCTTCCATCGGGCCGCCGGACACGAACACGGTCGGGATGTTGAGGCGGAGCGCGGCCATCAGCATGCCGGGCGTGATCTTGTCGCAGTTCGAAATGCAGACGAGCGCGTCGGCGCAGTGAGCTTCCACCATGTATTCGACGGCGTCCGCGATCAGCTCGCGCGACGGCAGCGAGTACAGCATGCCGCCGTGGCCCATCGCGATCCCGTCGTCGACCGCGATCGTGTTGAATTCGCGCGCGATGCCGCCCGCCGCCTGAACCTCGTCGGCGACGAGCTGACCGAGGTCTTTCAGGTGCACGTGGCCCGGCACGAACTGGGTGAACGAGTTGGCGACCGCGATGATCGGCTTGCCGAAGTCGCCGTCGCCCATGCCGGTCGCCCGCCAAAGCGCGCGCGCACCGGCCATGTTGCGACCGTGGGTGCTGGTGCGGGAACGATAGGCCGGCATGATCGCGCATCCTCGGAGCGGAAGAAACCGAACAGATAGGCGATCGCCGGGGCTGCTGCGACCCGATCCTTGCAGGGGCGGCGGATGCTCGTGTAGCGGCACAAGGTGCAGCTCGGGTCGACCGTGCCCTGCCGACCCGATCCCGCAGCCCGTGGGCGTCCCGGAAGCGGCTTGAGACGATCGGGGTTTCAGGGCAAAGCCCTGTTCCCCGTCCCGGAGGTCCGGACCGCCCTTGACCCTCGATGCCGCGAACGCCGCGACCGGTTTCGTCGTCGGCCTGCTCGTCGGCCTGACCGGCGTCGGCGGCGGGTCGCTGATGACGCCGGCGCTGATCCTGCTGTTCGGCATCCATCCGGTGACCGCGGTCGGCACCGACCTGCTGCAGGCGTCGGTCACGAAGGCGGTCGGCACGCTGGTGCACGGGGCGAAGAAGACGGTCGACTGGCCGATCGTGCTCCGTCTCGCGTCGGGAAGCGTGCCGGCAACCGTCGCGACGCTGGTGCTGCTCCAGGCGCTGGGAGCGAAAGGCGGGCTCTCGTCGACGCTGATCTCGACCGTGCTCGGGTTCTGCGTGCTGTTCACGGCGGTGGCGGTCGCGTTCCGGCCGCAGATCCTGCGCTTCGCGGGCGCGCACGTGCCGGCGCCGGAAGGGCGATCTCTCGCGATCCTCACGGTCGCGACCGGCGTGGTGCTCGGTGTGCTCGTATCGCTGACCTCGATCGGCGCCGTCGCGATCGGGGTCACCATCGGCGTCGGTGCCGTGGTCTCGCGCGCGATCGGCGCCGGCGCGCCGGATCTGGCGCGCCGCATCGCCGCCTCCAGCCTGGCGCTGGCGGTGCTGACCGGCGTACTGGTCTGCGCGCTGACC
>CAXUBA010000229.1:0-4104 GCA_964249205.1 uncultured Acetobacteraceae bacterium
CGGCGGCGACGGCGGCGGGCAGAACCCCTGGGAACCGGCCCGGCTCGGCTGCGCGGTACTGACCGGGCGATCGACGCGGAACTTCCGCGAACCGATGCGTCTGCTCGAGGCGGCAGGAGGCGTGGTCGTGGTCGAGGACGAGGACGAGCTCGAACGTGCGGTCGCCGCGCTGCTCGCCGACGGGGAACGGGCGGCGGCGATCGGCCGGGCCGCGCGCGAGGCGGCGTCCGTCGCTTCGTCCGATCTCGTCGACGCGGCGGCGACCATGATCGGGTCGCTGGCGGCCGCGCCATCGTGAAGTGCACGCTGCTCGAGCCGCCTTCGTTCTGGTCGCGGACCGAAGGTCTGGCGGGACCGGTCGAACTCGCGCTCACCCCGCTCGGAACCGCGATCGGGCGCGTCGTCTCGTGGCGCGCCGCCCGCCCGCGCGCAACCGTCGGCGTGCCCGTGCTCTGCTGCGGCAATGCGTCCGTCGGGGGCACCGGCAAGACGATCCTCGCGCTCGACCTGGTCGGGCGGCTGCTCGCGCGCGGCTACGCGCCGCACGTGCTGACGCGGGGCCATGGCGGACGCGTGCGCGCCACGCCCCATCGCGTCGATCCCGGACGCGACACGGCCGACGCGGTCGGCGACGAAGCGCTGCTTCTCGCGCGCCGGGCACCGACCTGGGTCGATCGCGACCGCGCGCGCGCCGGCCGCGCGGCGATCGAGAACGGCGCCGACGTGCTGGTGCTCGACGACGGCCTGCAGAGCCCGACGGTCGGCAAGGATGCGAGCTTCCTCCTCGTCGACGGCGAGGCCGGGTTCGGCAACCGCCGCGTCCTGCCCGCCGGCCCGCTCCGGGAACACCCGGGACGCGCCGCCGCCCGCTGCCGGGCGGTCGTGCTGGTGGGCGAGGACCGTTTCGGGGTCACCAACTTCCTGCGCTACCGGCGGCCGATCCTCCGGGCCGCGCTGGTGCCGGACCCCGACGCGATCCGGCAACTCCGCGCAGGCCCCGTGCTCGCATTTGCCGGGATCGGCAGACCCGACAAGTTCTTCCTCACCCTTGAACAGGCCGGGATCGCGGTCGCGGCGACCCGCGCCTTTCCGGACCATCACCGCTACGACCGGCGCGAGCTCGCCGTCCTGTCCCAGGAGGCCGCGTCGCGCGGCGCGACGCTCGCGACGACCGAAAAGGACGCCGTCCGCTTTCCCGACGCGGCGCCGGGCTGCGACTTCGCCCCGGTCGTCGTTCCGGTCCGCTTCAGCTGGGCCGACGATCGGCTCGACCGCCTGCTGTCCGCCGTGCTGCCGCGGTGAAGAAGGGTCCGGCGAAAGTGGCACGGCAGGCGGAAACGCTCCTGCTCCGGGGCGCGATCGACTTGCTCCGGGCGCTCGGGCCGGTGCGCGCGTCCGACCTCGGCGGCGCGCTCGCGCGCGCGATCGGGCCCTTCCTGCCCGTCTCGGGCGTCGCGGACCGGAATCTCGGGCGCGCGATGCCCGAACTCGACCGCGCCGCCCGCCGGCGCGTCGTCCGCGGCGTGTGGGACAATCTCGGCCGCACCGTGGGCGAGTTCCCGCATCTCGGCACGCTCCGCGAGAACGCGGCGCACGGTCCCGGTTGGACTCTCGACGGACGCGAACACCTCCTGGCGCTTCGCGACCATCCGGGGCCGGTGATCTTCGTGTCCGGCCACATCGGCAACTGGGAGATGCTGCCGGTGGTGACGGCCGCCTACGGGTTCCCGTTCGCGAGCTTCTATCGCGCGGCGGCGGACCCGGCGGTGGACGCCCTCGTGCTCGCGCTTCGACGCGACGCGATGACGCCGCATGCCGACCCGGCCGACTTCCGCGCCTTTCCGAAGGGCGCGGCCGGAGCGCGGTCGGCGATGCGCCACCTCGCCTCGGGGCGCCATCTCGGCATGCTCGTCGACCAGAAGATGAACGACGGGATCGAGGCCCGCTTCTTCGGGCTGCGCGCGATGACCGCGCCGGCGTTGGCCGCCTTCGCGCTTCGGTTCCGCTGTCCGGTGATCGGCGGCCATGTCGAGCGTGTCGGCCCCGCTCGCTTCCGGCTGCGCTGCGAACCGCCGCTGCCGTTGCCCGAGACCGGTGATCCGGCGCGCGACCGCGAGCTGCTCACCCAAACCGTGAACGACCTGATGGAAGGCTGGATCCGGGCGAACCCGTCGTCATGGCTCTGGCTGCACCGGCGCTGGCCGGCATCCTGAAGACGCCGCTCCGGAACAGGCGCGTCGCCGGATCGATATTAATTCGGAATGGATTGGTCTCGTTATGATGGCACAGTCGTTGCAACCATCCATGTCCAAGGAAAAAGATTAGTTACGACAGAGCCTTAGCGCGATTTCGCCACAGCATGTTTTTTCTTGCACATTTCGGTTTGTTCATAAACCGTGGCCGACTCGCAACAGCCGCTTCGCAGGGCCGGATTCAGCGTTGGCGCCCGCATTTGGGCATCGGTAACATTCTCGTCAGTCCTCCAACGTACTCGGTCTCGGAGACCTCGGAATGCGCAAGTCGATCGGACAGGCCAAGAACCAGCCGATGGCAGTCCCATGCGTGGTCGAGCCGAGCGCCGACGGCAAGGTGGTGCCGCTCCGCCTGCAGGTGCTGCCCCGTCACCGCGCCTATCTCGACGAATGGGTCCGGGCCGGGGCGCGCATGGGACTGTGCGACGCCGACGTCGGGCGCGGCCGCATCGCCGAAGTGTTCGTCTGGGTCCGCGAGAACCCGGATCCGGCCTACATCATCCGCGCCGAGGGCCTCGACTGGGTGGTGTCCGATCATCTTCGCGGCGGCCGTCTCGGTGCCTTCCGCTCGTTCGAGGCGGCGCTGTTCTGCATCCGGCCGGTGACGCCGCGGAAGCCGATCGCGGCCTGAGCACCGCGGACGAGCCGGGGCCGACCCGCCCGTCCGGCCTCAGCCGTCCGCCGCCGGCAGCCAGATCTCGACGCGGGTCCACTCGCCTTCCCTGCTGTCGATCCTGAGCGTGCCCCGGTGCCGGTTCACGATGTGCTTGACGATCGCGAGCCCAAGCCCGGTGCCGGGCGCCGCGCCGCGCCGCGCCGACGCCGCCCGGTAGAAACGCTCCGTCAGACGCGGCAGGTGGGCCTGCGCGATCCCCGGACCGTCATCCTCCACCGAAAGCGAGACGCCGCGCCGCCGCGGCACGCCGCCCGTCCCGATGCGCGCTGCGATCAGCACGCGCCCGCCCTCGCGCCCGTATTTGATCGCGTTGTCGAGAAGGTTCTCGAGAACCTGCACCAGCTGGTCCTCGTCGCCCACGATCCGCCCGAGGTCGTCGCCGACTTCGATCCGCAGCTGCTGCGCCCTTGCCTGGAGACGGATCGCGAAGCCCGCCGTCACCCGATCGACCAGGGTCGCCACGTCGACGAGCTCCTGCGGCGGGAGGTGCTCCGAGATCTCGATCCGCGACAGGCTGAGGAGGTCGTCGATCAGCCGCTCCATGCGCGTCGCCTGGTCGGCCATGATCGCGAGAAACCGGGCCTGCGCCGGCGGATCGTCGGCGGCCGGCCCACGCAGCGTTTCGATGAAGCCGATCAGGCTCGCGAGCGGCGTCCGGAGCTCGTGGCTGGCGTTGGCGACGAAATCCGCCCGCGTCCGCTCGATCGCGCGTTCGCGCGTCCGGTCCGACAGCAGCACCAGGACCCGGCCGCCTCCCGGGAGCAGTGGCCGAAGCCCGATCACCGTCGCGAGCAGATCCCGCGCCGGCGGCGCCGCGCCGGTGAGATCGACGCGGATCGCCGACGGCGACCCGACCGCCTCGCCTTCCGCGAGCGCCGTGTCGATCGCCTGCCGCAAGCCGGGATGGCGGAGCACCGACGCAACGCCGGGCCCGAACAGGGTTCGCGCTGCCTCGTTGGCGCGCCGGACCGACCGGTCCGGCCCCAGCAGCAGGAGCGGATCCGGCAGGCTTTCCACGATCAGCGCTTCCGCGCCGAGCAGCGTCTCGATGAGCGAGGCACGGTCCGACAGCTTGGCGGCGAGCCGGCCGATCTCGGATGCCACCACCTCGGTGGACGCGAACGCGGCCGCGTGCTCCGGCGCCGGCACCGACGGCACGCCCGATCCCTGCGGCGC
>CAXUBA010000230.1:0-4078 GCA_964249205.1 uncultured Acetobacteraceae bacterium
GGGTTTGCGACGCGTTCCCCTGCCGGCTCGTCCCACAACCCGGTTGCTGCCGGGTTCAGATCAGACCCGAGTCCCGGAGCAGGGCGGCGCAGCTGTCCGCCACGGCCTCCGGCGCTTCCAGCGGCGACAGGTGGCCGATGCCGGGAAGGACGGTGACGCGCGCCTGCGGCAGAACGGGCGCGAAGCTGGCGCGCAGCGCCTCCGGACGCTCGATCCGGTCGCGATCGCCGACGAGGATCTCCACCGGGACGGCGACCTGCCGCAGACCGGCGCTGACGTCCTCGATCATGCCGGCGTCCGGCCACGCGCGTTTCGCCTCCGGATGGCCGGCCAGCGTGTCGGCCACGACCTGCTCGCGCAGCGCGTCCGGCAACGGCGAGCCGGCGAGCACGTCCAGCGCCTGCAGGACGCCCTCGCGGGAGCCGTAGGACGCGCGCATGGCGTCGCGCGCCGACGCGGGCACCGGCATCGGGGTCGGGGGCGCCGGGGCGACCAGCAGAAGGGCGCGGAGGCCGGGCACGCCTCGTCCGGCGGCGATCTGCGCCACCTTGCCGCCCATGGAATGGCCGACCAGCACGAAAGGCCCGACGTCGCGTGCCGCGACCAGGGCCGACAGGTCGTCCGCCATCGCCCCGAGATCGTAACGTCCGTCGCGGGCGGTCGACCCGCCCCAGCCGCGCTGGTCGAGCGCTATACAGCGCCGGTCCGGCGCGAGCCGGGCGATCACCCGATCCCAGGTGCGGGCCGACCCGCCCCAGTAGTGGAGAAAGACGAGCGCCGGCCCGTGCCCGCCGGTGTCGGCGTAGGCGAGCGAGGCCGACGACGTGTCCAGAACCGGCATGTCCGTCCTCCGATCCGGCGGCGTCAGGCCAGGCCCTGCGGGTTGGCGATGATCATGCGCCAGCCGTTCGCGGGCGTGTTCCGGATCACGTTGGCGGCGGTGCCGGTCAGCACGACCGGGCTGCCGTCGGGCGCGCGCAGGCGGAGGACGTAATCGACGACGATCAGGGCGACGTCGCCGTGCCGGAGGCTATGGCGGAGCGTGTTGGCGATTTCGGCGTCCGCTGCGACCAGTTGCCGCATCTCGGCGCGCACGGCGGTTGTGCCGCTGCGGACCTCGCCGGACTGGACCCGCAGGACCGCCGCGTCGTCGTAGAGGGCGACGATGCGTTCGAGATCGCCTCCGTTCAGGGCGTGCTGGAACGCGAAAGGGAAATCCTCGGGCGTGGCGACGATGCCGGTCATGATCCATCCTCCGGGTGTGCGTCCGTGCGGCACCGCTAACGCGGGGCTTCCGGCGCGACCATCCGGCGACCAGCATCAGGACTTCCTACCGAAGGTATGAGGTCCGCAGCCATGGATCGCCTGACCGGCATGCTGGTCTTCGTGAAGAGCGTGGAGACCGGCAGCCTGGCCGGCGCCGCACGCGCCTGCAACCTGTCGCACGCCACCGTCAGCAAGCATGTCCGTGCGCTGGAGCAGTCGCTCGGGGTGCGCCTGCTGGACCTGACGACGCGCCGACTGGGCCTGACGGAAGCCGGGCGCCGCTACCACGACCGTTGCGTCGGGATCCTGGCCGAGGTGGCGGACGCGGCGCTGGATGCGTCCCGGTTCCAATCGTCCCCACGCGGACTGCTGCGCGTGGCCGCACCCGCCGCGTTCGGCGAGCTGCACCTCGCGGCCGCGATCGCCGAGTTCATGGCGCAGTTTCCGCAGGTCGCGGTCGAGGCGGCGTTCACCGACCGCTTCGTGAGCCTGGTGGAGGGCGGCTTCGACGTCGCCGTGCGGATCGGCCGGCTGCCGGACTCGAGTCTGGTGCTGCGGCGCCTCGGGCCGTGCCGCATGCTGACATGCGCCGCGCCGACCTACCTCGACACGTTCGGCGCCCCGGCACACCCGCGCGAGCTGAGCGGGCGCGCCTGCCTCGTCCTCGACACCGCCTCGACCCCGGGTGTCTGGTGGTTCCAGGGTCCGGACGGCGAGGATCTGGAGGTCCGGGTCGACGGCCGGCTGCGGGCCAACAGCATGGGGCTGCTGTGCCGGGCCGCCGAACAGGGTCTCGGCATCGTGTTCGGGCCGAGCTTCGTGCTCGCGCCGCTGGTGCGTGACGGTCGGCTTCGTCGGCTCCTCGACGACTTTCCCAGCCGCTCCCTCGATCTCTGCGCGGTGTTTCCCGGCAAGCGCCATCTTTCGCCCAAGGTCCGGGTTTTCGTCGACTTCCTGGCAGGACGGTTCGGCGGCGCGCCGCCCTGGGACGAGGTCGGTTGATCCCGGTCGGAATCGGGCTTGCCGCCCTTGGGGAGACCCGGAGAAAAACGGACGATGGCGGTCGCGTCGTTTCGTCTCGTCGGCCATCGCGATGCCGAAACGCGGCTCGGGCCCGTCGCAGCGTGGGAGGGTTGGCCGGTGCAGCATCTCGACCAGCAGGCCACCGCGGCGCAGACCGGCGTCTGCCTGAACTGCGATGCGGCGCTCGGCGGACGGTGGTGTTCGAACTGCGGCCAGTCGGAGGCCGCGCGACACCGCTCGGTCCACCACCTCGCGGCCGAGCTTGCCGAGGCGCTGACGCATGCCGACAGCCGGCTCTGGCGCACGCTCGGGCGCCTCGCCCGGTCGCCGGGCGGCCTCACGCGCGACTACCTCGACGGACACCGTGTGTCGCAACTGCCGCCGCTTCGTCTCGTGCTGATCGCGCTCTTTCTCCTGTTCACGGCGGCGTCGGTGCTCGCGCGTCCGGTGCACGTCTCCATGCCGCCGATCCCGTCGACCAACCTCGCCGCGGTCGGGGGCGACGTGTCGGAGGCCATGGGCGACCTGGCGGAGGCGCGCGCCGCGTTCGAAAGCAGCGCCGAGGCACGCGAGCTCGAGCGATGGGTCCGGGCGCGCGTGTCGCACGTGGCGGCGGATCCCGCCGGAGCGGTGCGCTTCTTCGCCGACTGGGCGGAACGTTTCGCGATCCTGATGCTGCCCGCCTCGGCGCTGATGCTCGCCATCCTGTTCGTCGGTCGCGGGTTCACGCTGTTCGATCACCTCGTCTTTTCGATGCACTCAATCACCGCGAGCGCGATCGTGGTGCTCCTGGTGATGCTCGGCGACCGGATGGGCTTCGCCGCGACCAACCTGCTGCTGCTGCTGCTTCCGCCGCATCTTTTCGGGCACTTGCGCGGCGTCTACGGCACCGGAACGGTCGGCACGCTGTTCCGCATGGTCCTGCTCGGTCTCGGCTCGCTCGTGATCTTCACCCTGCTCGCATCTCTGCTGGTGATGCTCGCGGTCGCGTTCGGCGGGTGACCGCACGTCTCCGGTCCGGGAAGGCATGACGAACCTCCCGGTCGCGGCCGGCCCGGACGTGGCGAGCCGCGAAACCGCCGCGTGAAGATCACGCGGCACCGACCGGGTCCCGAGGGCTCAGCCCTCGGTGGGGTGCAGGGGCGACGCCCCTGCCCTTCCCGTTCTCGGCTCAGTAGCGGAACTGATACTTCAGGCCGACGGAGCTGCCGGGGTCGTTCTCCGGGGTGGTGGCGCCGGTGACGGTGCCGCCGGTGCCGACGGTGGTGACGGCCTTGAGGCGCTTCGTGAGGTCGATCTGGACGACGGCCTGGCTGCCGCCGCCCGAGGTCGCCTGGCGGGCGCCGACGTACACGTTGCGCGTCACGTATTTGCCGCCCTCGATCGAGGCGCCGGTGTTCGACCCGTTGCCGGAGCCCGAGCCGACGCTGAGCGTGTCGAGGCCGAGCGCGTTGCGGGCGGCGCTCAGCGGATCGAAGCCGCCGCCGCCGCCGGTCAGCGACGCCAGCGCCGCCGCGATCTGGGCGATCTGGAACGGGCTGAGGTTCGCCGTCTCGGTGCCGAACAGGATCAGCGCGAGCACCTGGTCCTGCGGCAGCGACGGCGTCGAGCGGAGCGTGATCTTCGGCTTGTCGGCGTAGCCGCTCACCTCGAGGTCGGCGGTGTACTGGTTGACGACGCTTTCGGCGACGAAGTCGATCGTGGGGTCGATCCTGCCGTTGGTGGTGCCGTTGAAGCCGACGCGCCCGGAGGTGAAGGTGAGGCTCACGCCGGCCAGCGCGAACGAGCC
>CAXUBA010000231.1:0-4047 GCA_964249205.1 uncultured Acetobacteraceae bacterium
CGATCCGGCCTGCGTCGGCGAGCGCGTCGGCGAGCGCGCGTCCGTCCTCGATCGCGGCGACGCGCGGCGCTTCGGCGCACCCGGTGAGGTCCCAGCGCGCTCGGTCGCGCACCACGGGCACCACTTGGATGCCGCGCGCGACGAGGGCGCGGACGAGGGCGAGGCCGGAGCGGCCGTTCGCGCCGATCACGTGGACGGCGGCGGGGTGGATCGGGTCGGTCATCGGGCCGAGCGTGCCGCGCCGGCACGCCGGGAGCAATGCGGTATCCCAATACCGGAGTAAAATCGGTTGACGCGGACACGGGCTTTGCCGGATACACCGCCCCTCGATCGCTCAACCGAAGCCGGAAAACCGCTGATGAAGACGACAGTCTCGCTCAAGCCCACGGAGGTGACGAAGGACTGGGTGCTGATCGACGCCGAGGGGCTCGTTCTCGGCCGGCTCGCGTCGCTGATCGCCCAGCGCCTGCGCGGCAAGCACAAGCCGACCTTCACCCCGCATGTCGATGGCGGCGACCATGTGGTCGTGATCAACGCCGAGAAGGTCCGGCTCACCGGCAACAAGGCCGGGCAGAAGCTGTTCCACTACCACACGGGCTACGCCGGCGGGATCAAGGAACGGACGATCCCGCAGCGCCTCGGCGGCAAGAACCCCGGCGACGTGATCGAGAAGGCGGTGGAACGGATGATCACCCGCGGGCCGCTGCAGCGCCGCCAGATGACGCATCTGCACGTCTATGCCGGATCCGAGCATCCGCATGCCGGACAGTCGCCGGTGCCGCTCGACGTCGCCGCCCTGAACCGCAAGAACTCGGTCTTCGCGCCCCGTCGCGCGGCCGCTGCCTGACCGTCGAGGAGGCGCACCCCATGTCAACGACCACCACCGACACCGACACCCCGGCCCGTACGGGCACGCTCGCCGACCTCGGCACGATGAATCTCGCCGCCGGCGCGGAAGGGGTTTCCGCCGACAGCGCGTCGACGCGCGAGCCGCAGCGCGACACGCTTGGCCGCTCCTACGCGACCGGTCGACGCAAGGACGCGGTCGCGCGCGTCTGGATCAAGCCCGGCCGCGGCGACATGTCGATCAACGGCAAGAAGGCGAGCCAGTATTTCGCGCGCCCCGTGCTCCGGATGCTGATCACCCAGCCCTTCCTGGTCGCCGACCGCTACAACCAGTTCGACGTCTACTGCACCGTCAAGGGCGGCGGACTGTCCGGCCAGGCCGGCGCGGTGCGGCACGGCATCAGCCGGGCGCTCACCTACTACGAGCCAGGCCTCCGCGGCATCCTCAAGCAGGCGAAGTTCCTCACTCGCGACAGCCGCGTCGTCGAGCGCAAGAAGTACGGCCGCGCCAAGGCCCGCCGGTCGTTCCAGTTCAGCAAGCGCTGACGCCCTGCCGCGTTCGGTCTTCATCGACGGCGAGGCCGGCACAACCGGTCTCGGGATCCGGCAGCGGCTCCGGTCGCTGCCGGTCTCGATGGTCGCAATCGATCCGGCCCTGCGAAAGGATCCGCGCGCCCGACGCGACCGGATGCGGGACGCCGACCTCGTCGTGCTCTGCCTTCCGGACGCGGCCGCGCGCGACGCCGTCGCACTGGTGGAGGGGCTCGCGCGGGAAGACGGACGCGCGCCCAAGATCCTCGACGCGTCCAGCGCGCACCGGACCGCACCCGATTGGACCTACGGGTTTCCGGAACTCGGCCCGAACCAGGCCCGCGCGATCGCCGAAGCGCCGCGCGTCAGCAATCCCGGCTGCTACCCGACCGGCGCCGTCGCGCTGCTGCGGCCGCTGATCGCGGACGGGATCATCCCGGCAGACCATCCGGTCTCGATCAACGCGGTGTCGGGCTACTCGGGCGGCGGACGCCAGATGGTCGAGGCGCACGAGCGGGATGGCGGCCCGGCCTTCGAACTCTACGCCCTCGGCCTCGCCCACAAGCACGTGCCGGAAATCGCGCTGCACGCCGGTCTCGCCCGCCGGCCGATCTTCGTGCCCTCGGTCGCGCACCTGCCGCAGGGCATGGTCGTGTCCATCCCGCTCTTCCTCGACGTACTGCCGGGACGGCTCACGGCGTCGATCATCCGCGCCTCGCTCCGGCGCTTCTACGCCGCAAGCG
Organism: uncultured Acetobacteraceae bacterium; assembly: GCA_964249205.1. Classification (GTDB taxonomy): domain Bacteria; phylum Pseudomonadota; class Alphaproteobacteria; order Acetobacterales; family Acetobacteraceae; genus CAXTPV01. Next base: position 2,121 of record CAXUBA010000231.1, read on the forward strand.
GCACGATCGCGGTCCGCGACGACAACGTGGACGCGCTCGATGCCGGCGCGCTCGCGGGCACCGACGCGCTCGAACTCCGCGTGCACGGCAGCGACGACTACCCCCACGTCCTGCTGACGGCGCGGCTCGACAATCTCGGCAAGGGCGCGTCCGGCGCCGCCGTCGAGAACATCCGGCTGATGCTCGCGCTCGGCGCGTAAGCCGGGCCCGGACCTGCCGCCGTCGCGAGGCCTCCATGACGGTCTTCTTCACCGCCGACACCCACTGGGGTCATGGTGGCGTCCGCGCGCTCTACCGTCGTCCGTTCGCGACAACGGCGGCATGCGACGCCGCGATGGAGCTGCGCTGGAACGACCTCGTCGGCCCGGCCGACGAGGTCTGGCACCTCGGCGACGTCGCGGTCGGGCCGAAGCCGGAGGCCGTCGCCGCGAGACTTCGCGCGCTGCACGGGCGGAAGCACCTGGTGCGCGGTAACAACGACGGGGACCCGGTCGCGTCGCTGCCGGAATGGGCGTCGGTGCACGGGCTCGCGCGTCTCGTGATCGACGGGCGCCCGCTCACCCTTTGCCACTACGCCCTCCGCACCTGGCCCGATCAGGCACGCGGCGGAATCAACCTGCACGGCCACAGCCATGGCCGGCTGAAACCGCTGCCGCGCCAGTTCGACGTCGGCGTCGACGCGCGGGACTTCCGCCCGGTCACGCTGGCGATGCTGCTGGAGCGCCGCGCGGTTCCTGAATGAGCGGAGGTCCAGGAGCCCCAGGCTCCTGGTGGGGTCTGGGGCAACGCCCCGGTCGCGTCGCGTCCTTCAGAGCGCCTGAAGCTCCGCCGCAGTCTCGACCACGCGGGACACGAGCCCGTACTCGATCGCCTCGTCGGCGCCGAGCCAGTAGTTCCGGTCCGTGTCCTTCGCGATCTTCTCATAGGACTGCCCGGTTTCGCGCGCGAACAGGCGGTTGAGGCGTTCGCGCATCTTGATGATCTCGCGGGCCTCGATGTCGATGTCGACCGCCGGACCCCGCACGCCGCCCATCGGCTGGTGCAGCAGGAACCGCGTGTTCGGCAGGCAGTAGCGCCGCTCCTTGCGGCCGGCGACGAAGATCAGCGCGCCGGCGCTCGCGACCCAGCCGGTGCCGATCATGCGAACCGGCGCGATCGCGTCGACGAAGCGGATCATGTCGTGGATCGTGTCGCCGCTCTCGACATGGCCGCCCGGCGAGTTGACGTAGACGTCGATCGGCTTGTCGGACGCGCCGGCCAGCGCCAGGAGGCGACCGGTGACGTCGCGCGCGATCTTGTCGTTGATCGCCCCGAAGATCAGCACCTTGCGCTGGTCGAACAGCCGCGTTTCGAGCTCGTTGATCGGCGAGCTCAGCGTGCGGTTGCCGTCGGGCTCGCTCCGCTCGGGTCCGTGCGGCTCCGGAACGTCGGGCTGGTCCGGCGAAGGCTCGTCCTCGTCGTCGAGCCGGGGATCTTCGGCCCGGGCGCGCAGCGTCTGCCGGGTCCAGTTTCGGTTGAGGGTCATCGCGTGCTCCTGTTCCCGGTGCCTGACGGCCACATTAGACCATCGTTCTTCCGGAAGGCGAGACGAGGGGGGATGGCGCGCCGCGTCGACCGCGGGCTAGACGGTACGTTCTGGTCGGGACATCAGGGCGGATGCGGTCGGGATCAAGATGGCGTGGCGCCTGGCGCGCGTGGGGCGCGTGCCCGGTCGCCCTTCTCGTCTCGGGCTGCGGCACCGATCCGGTCGGCGCGCCGGTGCAGTGGTGGCACAATCTCGAAGGTGGCGCGATCGCCCAACAGCGGCCGCCGCCGCCGGGTGTCGACGACCCCTACCCGCACGTCGGCACGACGCCGTCGCGTCCGGCCGTGCCCTCGGTCGCGGCGCGCGACGCGCTGACGAACGCGCTCGCGACGCAGCAATACG
>CAXUBA010000232.1:0-1527 GCA_964249205.1 uncultured Acetobacteraceae bacterium
GATGGTGACCGTGCTCGCGAGCGAGGTCGCCTTCAGCTGGATCAGGATCTCGTTGGCGAGCGCCGGCAGGCCGAGCCGCGCCGCGCGCGGCAGCACGACGAGCCGCATCGCTTGGACGCGCGACAGGCCGAGTGAGACAGCCGCCTCCCGTTCGCCGTGCGGCACCGCGCCGATCGCCGCTCGGATCACCTCGGAACTGTAGGCGCCCATGTTGAGCGAGAAGGCGATCACCGCGCAGGGCCAGGCATGGCGCAGCAGCGGCCACAGTGCGGAATGCCGGACGAGCGCGAACTGCGGCAGGCCGTAGTAGATCAGGAAGATCTGGACGAGCAGCGGCGTGCCGCGGAAGGCCGACACGAAGGCGGCGGCCGGCCAGGCTAGGACGCGCCGGCCCGAGAGGCGGAGGAGCGCGAGCGCGAGCGCGAGCGCGAGGCCGAGCGCGGTGGACCAGGCGAGCAGGAGGAGGGTGACCAGAAGGCCGTCGCCGAGCGAAACGTCGCCCGTCATCGCCGAACGAGGCCGCGCCGGGCGTGCCGTTCGAGAAGCACGAAGCCCGGCTGCGAGACCGCGAGGAAGACGAAGTAGACCGCGGCGGCGGCGAGCAGGAAGGTGAAGGGCTCGCCGGTCGCCTGCCCTGCCGTGTCGGCGCGGCGCATCAGGTCGCCGAGGCCGATTACCGACACAAGCGACGTGTCCTTCAGCAGCGACTGCCACAGGTTCGCGACCGACGGCACCGCGAGGCGAAGCGCCTGCGGCAGCACGACGTGGCGGAAGCGATCACCCGCGTCGAGGCCGAGCGCAGCCGCCGCCTCGTTCTGCCCGCGCGGCACCGCATCGAGCGCGCCGCGGAACGCCTCGGAGCTGTAGGCGCCGAAGGTCAGACCGAGCGCCGCGCTGCCGGCCACCAGCGGGCTCACCGTGACCGCGCCGCCAGTCAGGCGCCAGAGCGCGCCGCTGAGCGCGAAGAAGGACACGAGCAGGATCACGAACTCGGGGACGCCGCGGAGCAGGGAGGTGAGCGCGCGGACGCCGAGGCGGAGCGGGCGCGAGCGGGCGCGCGACGCGAGCCCCCCGAGGAAGCCGAGGGCGAGCCCGATCACGACCGCGAACGCCGCGACCTCCAGCGTGGTGAGCGCGCCGCGGAGCAGAAGCGGCGCGTAGCGGACGAGCGCCGACACGATCAGGCGGGCGGCAGCTTGGGCGCGATCGAGAAGGGGAAGTACTTGCGGTTGATCGCGGCGTAGGTGCCGTCGGCGATGACGGCGCGGATCGCCGCGTCGAGCTTCGCCTTCAAGGCGTCGTCGCCGGGGCGGAGCGCGAGCGCAGTGCCGGTGCCGAACACGGCGGGATCGTCGATCGGCTTGCCCGCGATCGCGAAGTCGCCATGGGCGGATTTGGCGAGCCAGTCGGATGCCACGCCCTGGTCGCAGAGCGTCGCGTCGATCCGGCCGTCGGCCAGGTCCGCGAACGCCTGTTCCTGCGTCTGGTAGACCTGGATCGTCGCGGCCGTGGCGAGCACGTTCTTCG
>CAXUBA010000232.1:1537-4021 GCA_964249205.1 uncultured Acetobacteraceae bacterium
CGCCCAGCTTCTGCCGGGCGTAGGTCTCGTGCGTCGTGCCGCTCTGCACGCCGACGGTCTTGCCGGCGAGGGTCTTCGTGTCCGCCGTCACCGCGCTCCCCTTCGGCGCGACGAGCACGCCGGCGGTCGCAGTGACCGGGATCGTGAAGAGAACCTGTTTCCGGCGCGCGTCGGTGACCGACATCTCGCTGTCCGCGATGTCGATGCGGTGTGCGGCGAGTGCCGGGATCAATCCGTCGAAATCCATGTTGACCCACGAGCAGCTGAGATGCGCGCGGGCACAGATCGCGTCGCCGAGGTCGATGTCGAAGCCGCGCGGGGCTCCGTCGGGACCGAGCGTCTCGAAGGGAGCGTAATCGGCCTCCGTGCCGATCCGGACCGGCCCGTCGGCGCCGCGTGCGGTGCCCGCGGCGGCGGCGGCGATGCTGATGGCGAGGACGGCAGGGAAGGCGCGGCGGATCATCTCGACCAGTGTTCTCCGGGACGCATGGACGCGGTTGGAAGCAAGCGCGATGCCGCCGTCAGGCAAGGCGGTAGAGCACGCAGCGGCGGCGGTCGCGATCCTCGAGCTCGCGCGTGGTCGGCACGTCGAAGCTGACGCCGAGCGGTACGAGACCGGTTTCGGGAAGGTAGTTGCGGCCGGGATCGGCGATCAGCACGGTGGCTCCCGACGCCGCGAGCCCGCGGAGCCACGGCAGAATATGCGCCGTCATCGGCGCCTCGTAGCAGACGTCGCCGCAGAGAACGACGTCCCACCGCCCCGGCGCGGACACGAGGTCGTCGGCGGTGGCGGTCACCTCGACGGCGGCGGCGCGCGCGTTGATGCCGATCGCGGCGACGGCAAGCGGGTCGATCTCGGACGCCTCGACGGTGCGGGCGCCGCTCAGCGCCGCGGCGATCGCGGCGAGGCCGCTTCCGGCGGCGAAATCGAGCACGCGACGGCCGCGCACCAGCGACGGCGTGTCGAGCACGTGGCGGGCGAGTGCCTGTGCGCCGGGCCAGGCGAACGCCCAGAAGGGCGGGGCGATGTTGGCGGTGCGGAGGAAGGTCTCGGTCGCCTGCCAGAGCAGCGTAAGCTCGGTCGCGAGACGGAGCGTGATCTCGGGCACGAGCGGCGCCGACGCGGCGGCGGTCGTCCGGAGCACGAAGCCCGCCGGATCGTCCGCGTCGGTCACCGGGGACGTGTCCGGCAGCTCACATGACCCGAGCGAGCGCGAGGACCGCGACGACGGCGAGGCCGACCTCGCGGTTGGCGCGGAACAGCCGGAGCGAGAGCGGCGGCGACAGCGGATCGAGGACCGCAACCTGCCGGAACAGCAGGACGGCAGGCAGCAGGAGGAGCGGGAGCGTCACCGCCCGGTTGCCGGCCAGCAGCATGGCGAGCGCGAGAAAGGCGAGCGCGAGCGCGTAGGCGGTGCCGACGAAGCGGCGCGGGTGGGCCGCGAACCGTCGCGACGTCGACTTCACCCCGACGCGCGCGTCGTCCGCCATGTCCTGGAAGCCGTAGATCGTGTCGAAGCCGAGGTCCCACGCGATCGCTGCGGCGTAGAGCGCGAGACAGGCGGCGTCGATCCGTCCCCCCGCCGCGACAACGCCCATGGGCGCGCCGAAGCCGAACGGCAGCCCCATCACGAGCTGCGGCCACCAGGTGACGCGCTTGGCGAGCGGGTAGAGCGCGACGAGGACGAGCGACCCCGCCGCCATCGCCCAGTTGAGCGGCGGCAGCGCGAGCAGGACCGCGAGTGCGACCGCGAGAAGGAGCGCGAGGAAGACGGACGCCGCGCCCATGCCGAGCGCGCCCGACGCGAGCGGCCGGCCGCGGGTCCGCTCGACCCGGCGGTCGATGTCGCGATCCCACATGTCGTTGACGACGCAGCCGGCCGAGCGCATGGCGAACGCGCCGACCGCGAACAGCAGCGCGAGCGCGAGCGTACGCGCGGGCGGCGCGCCGCCGAGCACCAGCCCCCACCAGCCGGGTAGCACGAGCAGCCATGTCCCGATCGGCCGGTCGACGCGCGCGAGCAGCGCGTAGGCCCGGAGCCTCGGCGGCAGGCGCGCGATCCATCCTTCCGTGCGGATGTCCGTGTGCGACGTCGCGGCGATCATCGTGAGGCGGGCTCCCGCGTTCCGTCAGGCGGCCACACTACAACCACGGGCGACCTTGGGTGAGGGGGAGGGAACGATGCGCGACGCGCCGCGGCTCCATGTCGAGGACGGGCTCGAGGAGGGCAGCCGGGTCGCGCTCGACGAGGGGCGCCGCCACTACCTTCTCCACGTCATGCGGGCGGTGCCCGGCGACGCCGTCCGAGTGTTCAACGCGGCGTCCGGCGAATGGAGCGGCCGGATCGCGGCAGGCGGCGGCCGGCGCGAGGTCGCGATCTCGGTCGGCGCGCGGCTGCGGCCGGCCCTCCTCGGTCCGACCGGACCCGCGCTGCTGTTCGCGCCGCTGAAGCGCGATGCGACGGATCTCGCCGTGCGCATGGC
>CAXUBA010000233.1:0-3013 GCA_964249205.1 uncultured Acetobacteraceae bacterium
CCCGGCAAGTTCGGCTTCCTCGTCGATGACGGCGGCACGCCCTCGCTCGCCGCCATCGCCGCTTTCGCCGCCGTCGCGGGGTTCCGGATTCCGCCGCGGATCTTGGCGCTGCGCGACATGATCGAGGCGGACGCCGTCGCGAGCGGTGCGGTGGTCTGCGGGGCCGGCGCGCCGCGGCTTCCGAACACCACCGCCCTCGCGCTGCCCGGACGCGGCAGCGCGATGCAGCTGATCGCGCTTGATCTCGCGGGCTTCGCCGTGTCGGCCGGGAGCGCATGCTCGTCGGGCAAGGTCGGGCCGTCGCACGTCCTCGCCGCGATGGGTTTGGGGCCGCTCGCGGCCGAAGCGATTCGCGTGTCGCTGTCCTGGTCGACGACCGAGGCGGACGCCATGTCGTTCAGCCGCGCCTACCGCGAGATGGCCGCGCGCCGAGCCCGGCCGGAGACCCGATGATCTATCTCGACAACCACGCGACGACGCCTTGCGATCCGCGCGTCGTGGACGCGATGATTCCGTTCTTCGCGATCGAGTTCGGCAATCCGCACAGCGCGGGGCACGCGATGGGCGACCGCGCCGCCGCCGCCGTCGAGCGCGCCCGTGCGCAGGTGGCCGCCCTGATCGGCGCTGATGCGCGCGAGATCGTCTTCACCTCGGGGGCGACGGAGGCCAACAACCTCGCGATCAAGGGCGTCGCCCGGTTCGCCGGCGCCGCCGGCGAGCGGCGCCGTATCGTGACGGTCGCGACCGAGCACCCCTGCGTGCTGGAAACCGTCCGCGACCTCGCGCGGGAGGGTTTCGAGCCGGTGGTGCTGCCGGTGCGGCCGGACGGCACCGTCGACCTCGTCGCCCTGCGCGACGCGCTCCGCGTGCCGACGCTGCTGGTCAGCGTGATGGCGGCGAACAACGAGACCGGCGTGATCGCCGATATCGAGGCGATCGCCTCGGTCGCTCGCGAAGCTGGCGCGCTGGTCCATTCCGATGCGGCGCAGGCGGCCGGCCGCGTGCCGCTCGACGTCGCGTTCCTCGGCCTCGATCTCGTGTCGCTCAGCGCGCACAAGATGTACGGTCCGAAGGGGGTCGGCGCGCTCTTCGTCCGCCGCCGGCCGCGGGTGCGTCTCGCGCCGCTGTTCTCGGGCGGCGGGCAGGAGCGAGGTCTCCGGTCGGGCACGTTGCCGACGCCGCTTCTCGTCGGCTTCGGCGAGGCGGCCGCGATCGCCGCTGCGGAACACGACGGCGAGCGGGCGCGCATCGGTGGGCTGCGCGACCTGTTGCTGGAAGAGCTCCGGCGGCGGGTGCCCGGCCTGGTGCTGAACGGAGGCACCGCGGTGCCGCGCCTCGCCGGCAACCTCAACCTCCGCTTTCCCGCGGTCCAAGCGACCGCGCTGATGCGGCACGCGCCCGATGTCGCCATGTCGACAGGGTCGGCCTGCGGCTCCGCCGAGGTGGCGCCGAGCGCGGTGCTGGTGGCGATGGGGCTCGATCCGAAGACCGCCGGGCGGTCCTTGCGCCTCGGTCTCGGACGTTTTACCTCGCTCGCCGACATCGAGACTGCGGCCGACCGCATCGCCATCGCCTGGAACGCGGCCGTGGCCACGGAGGGCGCCGAGCGGATCGTGTCGCCTGCCGAGGCCTGAACCATGCCGACCATGACCATCATCGAGGCGAACGGCGTCGCGAAGCGTTGCGACGCGCCGCTCGGCCATTCCGTGCTCGAGATCGCGCAGGCCAACGCGCTCGATCTCGAGGGCGCCTGCGAGGGCTCGCTCGCCTGCGCCACCTGTCACGTGATCGTCGATCCGACCTGGTTCGCGCGCCTGCCGAAGCCGACGCCGGACGAGGAAGACATGCTCGACCTGGCGGTCGGGCTCGAGAAGCATTCCCGCCTCGGCTGCCAGCTCGTCATCACGGAGGCGCTCGACGGCCTGGTCGTGCGTCTCCCCAAGGTCTGACGCGCGCGCGGTGCGGATCCTCGCGGCCATGTCGGGCGGCGTCGACAGCGCGGTTGCGGCGGCGCTGATGCGGAACGCCGGGCACGAGGTCGTCGGCGCGACGCTCCAGCTGTATGATGCGGGCGCGACCGCGTCGCGCCGCGGCGCGTGCTGCGCCGGCCGCGACATCGGCGACGCGCGGCGGGCGGCCGATCGCCTCGGGATTCCGCACTACGTGATCGATAGCGAGCGGCGCTTCACCGAGACGGTCGTGGCGCCCTTCGCGGACAGCTACGCGCGGGGCGAAACGCCGGTGCCCTGCATCAGCTGCAACCAGGGCGTGAAGTTCACCGATCTTCTCGGTCTCGCGCGCGAGCTCGGCTGCGAGGCGATGGCGACCGGTCACTACGTCCGACGCGTGGACGGTCCGGACGGGCCGGAGCTCCACCGTCCGGCGGCCGCCGACCGCGACCAGAGCTGGTTCCTGTTCGCGACGACGCCGGAACAGCTCGCCTTCCTCCGCTTCCCGCTCGGCGGGTTCGCCGACAAGGGGCTCATACGCGCCGAGGCGGAGCGCCTCGGGCTCGCCGTCGCGGCCAAGCCCGACAGCCAGGACATCTGCTTCGCGCCATCGGGTTCTCATGCCGCGATCGTCGGGCGGCTTCGCCCCGACGCGCTCGTGCCGGGCGAGATCGTCGACGAGGACGGCACCGTGGTCGGACGGCACGAGGGGCTGGCGCGCTACACGCCCGGGCAGCGGAAGCGGCTCGGCGTCGCCGCCTCGCGCGGGGACGCCGCGCAGGCGGTGCGCCGGATCGAGCCCGGTGCGAACCGGATCGTGGTCGGGCCGCGCGACAGGCCGGGCGCGACCGTCGTGCCGCTTCGGGACACCAACTGGCTGGTGCCGATCCCGACCGAGGGACGGCGCTGCACCGTCCGGCTCCGGGCGCGCGACCGCGACCGCGCGGCGCTGATCCTGCCCGACGCGGCGGGCCGCGCGTCCGTGGTCCTTGACGAGGCGACGGTCGCCGCGCCAGGCCAGGCCTGCGTCGCCGCCCACGGATAGGGGATGCTCGGCGGCGGCG
>CAXUBA010000233.1:3023-4018 GCA_964249205.1 uncultured Acetobacteraceae bacterium
GTGCTTTACGCGGCCGAGGCGCCGACCCGCGTGCTCGGCGGCGGCTTCATCGCGCGGGACGAGACGCTGGGCGCGGCGGCTTGAGGGGACGCCTTCTTCTCGGGACGAAGCGCTACTCGTCCTGGTCGCTCCGCGGCTGGCTCGCGGTCCGTCTCGCCGCGCTCGACGTCGACGAGGTGGTGATCCCGCTCCGCGGCGGACGCACCGACGCCGTTCAGTGGATGACGCCGTCCGGCACGGTGCCGGTGCTCGAGCACGACGGCGTGCGGATCCCGGACAGCCTGGCCATCGGCGAATACTGCGCCGAGTTCGCGCCCGGGCTCTGGCCGGCGGACTGGCGGGCCCGCGCGCACGCGCGGGCGATCTCGGCCGAGATGCACAGCGGCTTCCGGGCGCTCCGCGTCGCGATGCCGATGAACCTTGGCCGCTACGACCGTCCGCGCGCCGGCGGCGTCGCCCCCGATGTGGCGGCCGACATCGCGCGCGTCGCGGCGATCTGGCGGGAAACCCGGATGCGCTACGGGCGCGGCGGGCCGTTCCTGTTTGGCGCGACGTTCACGCTCGCGGACGCGATGTATGCGCCGGTGGTGACGCGGTTCCGGTCCTACCGCGCGGCCCCCGATCCCGAGAGCCGACGGTATTGCGACGCGGTCCGGGCTCAGCCCCTCGTCTCGCGCTGGTACGACGAGGCGGCGACGGAGCCGCCCGCGTTCCGCATCGAGGCGATGGAAGCGGTCGACTGAGCGCGTCCGCGGGCGGGCCGGTCGCGATCGTGCTGCCGCCGCGCGAGGGCTTCTCGCCCGAGGCCGCCGGTGCGATCGGGCGCGCGGTCCGCCTCCTCGCGCGCCCGGCCGACGTGGTGATCGGTCGCGCGGTCGCTGATCCGTTCCGCGGCACGCGGTTCCTCGCCGCCGACGAGGACCGCTGGCCCGGCTCGTCGCTCGGCCGTTACGCGCGGGGTGTCGCGCGAACGCTCCGCACGGTGTCTCCGTCGC
>CAXUBA010000234.1:0-3997 GCA_964249205.1 uncultured Acetobacteraceae bacterium
GAGCCAGGCCCGGTTCTTCCGGTAGCCGCCGGCCGACACGATGTGATCGATCCCGACGCCCGCCGCGCGCGCCTGCCGCACGACATTCGCCGACGCGACCGCGACCGCGTCGACGGCGGACCGGTAGAGCGCGGCCCGGCCGTGGCCGAGCGTGAGCCCGAGCACGGCGCCGCGCAGGTGCGGATCGCGATACGGCGTGCGGTTGCCCATGAAGTAGTCGAGCGTCAGCAGCCCGTCGCCGTCCACCGGGAGCGCCGCCGCCTCGTCGATCAGCGCGCGCGTCCCGGCTCCGTCCAGCCCGAAGATCGTGCCGCTCAGCCATCGGAGGACCGACCCCGCCGACACCTGCCCGCCTTCGACCAGCCACAGCCCGTCGATCAGCGCGTCGGGGTAGGGCCCCCAGAAGCCCGGCACCGGCCGTTCCGCGTCGAGATGGAACAGGTGGACGACGGACGTGCCGCCGATCGCGAGCAGCCGCCCCGGCGCCACCGTGTCGGCGCCGAGCACGCCGATGTGGGCGTCGATGCCGCCCTGCGCGACCAGCGGCCGGCCGCGGAGGCCGAGATGGGCCGCCGCCGCCGCCGACATTCGCGCGATCGGCGCCCCCACCGGGTGCACCGGCTGCGGCAGCCGCTCCGCGAGATCCGGCAGGCCGAGAAGGTCGTAGAGCTCCGGCCGGAACGCCGCCGCCGGGGCGTCGTAGTTCCATTTGCACGTCGCGTTCATGCGCGACGCGACCCACAGCCCGGTCAGGCGGTGATTGATCCAGTCGAGGCACTCGCAGACGCGCGCCGCGTCCCGCCAAACCGACGGCTCGTGCCGCCGCAGCCACATCGCTTTCGGGACCAGCCATTCCGCCGCGTCGCCGCCACCCGAGAAGCGCATCACCGGGTGCGACACGGTCTCGGTCCGCGCCGCCTCCGCCGCCGCCCGGCAGTCCATCCAGAGCAGCGCCGGGCGGAGCGGCGTGCCGTCCTCGCGGCAGGCGACCACGGTCGACGCGGTCGTCGCGACCGCCGCCGCCACGATGTCCGGATCGCCGGCGAGCCGGAGCGCTTCCCGGCTGGCCTCCCCGAGGGCCCGCCACCAGTGTTCCGGATCCTGCTCGGCCCAGCCCGGTCGCGGATGCGCCGTCGGATACGTGCGCTCCGCCGACGCGACGACCGATCGCGCCTCGAGATCGAACACGCCGACCCGCGCGCCGCCGGTCCCGAGATCGAGGCCGAGCAGCAGGCTCACGACCCCGCGCCCCGCCCGGTCATGCGCGTGCGTCCGGCCCGACCCATCCCGTCACGACCCGGGCGCCACCATGACCTTCGAGATCATCTCGTTCCTGTCCCGGAACTTCGTCATGATCTCCGGCAGCGCCTCGAGCCCGGGCTCGTGGGTGATCATGAACTCCCACCGGAGCGCGCCGGAGCCGAGCGCGTCGATCGCCGCCGTCCACTGCCGGCCGGGAAAGGGCGCGCCGAACGAGTTCCAGGACCCGTGCAGCGCGATCTCCTGCCGCAGCATGTGCTGGAAGCTCGGCTGCGAGAGCGCGACCTCGGTCGTCGGGATGCCGATGAACACGACATGGCCGCCGGGTCCCGCCAGCCGGATCGCGAGGTTCGCGGTCGCCGGGTGCCCCGCCGCTTCGATCACCAGGTCGCACGGCGGCGCGTCGATCGTCGGCGCGTGGCTGAGGAACACGTCGGTTGCGCCGGCTTCGCGTGCCTGCGCGAGCTTGGCCTCCGACACGTCGACCGCGACCACGCGCGCGACGCCCGTCAGGCGCATCCACTGGATCGCGAACAGTCCGATCGGCCCGCAGCCGACCACGCCGCCCGTCTGCCCGATCGTGACCGGCGCCTTCCAGATCGCGTGCAGCGCGATCGACGCCGGATCGGCCATCGCCGCCGCTCGCGGATCGATCCCGGGCGGCGTGCGGAGCAGGTTGCCGCGCGGCACCGCGACGTATTCCGCGTAGGCGCCGTCGCGCCGGCTGCCGAAATAATCGTAGTCGAGGCAACGGGAAAAATTGCCCGTCAGGCACTGCGCGCAGCGCCGGCACGGGATGAGCGGCGCGACCGACACGAGTTCGTCCGCCGACCACCCCTCGACGCCGGCGCCGAACGAAACGATGCGTCCGGAGAACTCGTGGCCGCAGATGATGGGCATCCGATGCGCGCCCTTGGTGAGCATCCGCGGGATGTCGGACCCGCAGACGCCGCACGCCTCGACCCGGACGAGCACCTCGTCGTCCCCGATCGCCGGAACCGGAACGTCCTCGACCCGGAGATCCCCCGGGGCATGCATCACGACGGCGCGCACGACGGTTCTCCTTCGAAGCCGCTCCCTCGGAGCACGTCACACTAGAGCGATCACTGCTCACATGTGAGGCAACGATGCGTCGGCATCGCGTCGCTGTCAACGACGGCCAGCACCGGGCCCCGCAGCCTGGGCGAGCGGTGCGGCGGTCACGCGGCGAGATGCCGAGAAAAGATTGAGGCTCCGCTTCAAACTACGCCGGGCGCTGGGCGCCCGGACCCCCGATCGGTCGCCGACTGTCGGGTCGGCGCACCAATGGCTGTCATCAGCAGGATGGCGATCGGTCTGCTTGGCGCCCGTCGCGGCGATCGTACCGAGCCGCGCTCGGCCGAACCCGTCAGAAGATGTGGCGGAACACCCAGAACAGCGTGCCCGCCAGCACGATCGCGGCCGGAAGCGTCAGCACCCACGCCATCACGATGTTGACGATCGTCGACCGCTGCAGGCCGGAGCCGTTCGCGACCATCGTGCCGGCGACGCCGCTCGACAGGATGTGCGTGGTCGACACCGGCAGGCCCCAGCGCGCCGCCATCCCGATCGTCACCATCGCCACGATCTCGGCCGACGCGCCCTGCGCGTAGGTCAGGTGCGACTTGCCGATCTTCTCGCCGACCGTGACCACGATCCGCTTCCAGCCGACCATCGTGCCGAGGCCGAGCGCGAGCGCCACCGAGACCTTCACCCAGGTCGGAATGTAGCGGGTGGCGTCGGTGAGCAGCGAACCGTAGCTTTTCAGGATGTTGGCATCGTGGCCGGAGAACGCGGCGCCTTCCTTGGGACCGAGGCTGACCGCCTCGCGTGCGAGATACATGTCGTTCCGCATGTTCGGCACGGCGCCGGCCGGAACGGCGCGAAGCGACCCATAGCTCTGGACCTGATGCGCGATGTCGTGCGCGAGCTCGGCTTCCGCCGCCGCGACGTCCGGTGTGCTCGGCGTCTTGCTGGCGAGCGCCTTGGTCAGCGTCGCGCGGGCGGCGGCCGGATCGGGCGCGGCGATGCCGGCGGCCTTGTGCTCGAACACGGTCGCGGCTGCGTTCGCGACCGACACGAAATGCGGCGTTTCGCTGTTCGACATCGACCGGTTCAGCGCGTAGGCGGTCGGCGCCGCGCCGATCAGGATCAGCATGATCAGCCCGAGGCCCTTCTGGCCGTCGTTCGACCCGTGGAAGAACGAGACCCCCGTGCAGGTCAGGATCAGGAGGCCGCGGACGATCGGGGTCGGCGGCTGGTCACCCTCCGGCGCCTTGAAGAACGAGGACGAGCGCCCGATCACCGCCCGCAGCACGAGAAGCAGCACGGCGGCCATCGCGAAGCCGATCAGCGGGCTGAACAGCAGCGACTTGATGACCTTGATCGCCTGGTCCCATTGCACGCCCGAGGTCGCCGCGCCGGCCGGCGCCATCAGCTGGTTGGCCAGGCCGACGCCGAGGATCGAGCCGATCAGGGCATGGCTCGACGAGTTCGGGATGCCGAAGAACCAGGTGCCCAGGTTCCACACGATCGCCGCGATCAGCAGGGCGAAGATCATCGCGTAGCCGGCGCCGCTGCCCATCTGGAGGATCAGTTCGATCGGCAGCAGCGAGATGATCGCGTAGGCGACCAGCCCGGCCGACGTCACCACGCCGAGGAAGTTGAAGAAGCCGGACCACATCACGGCGGCCAGCGGCGGCAGCGAGCGGGTGTAGAT
>CAXUBA010000235.1:0-3105 GCA_964249205.1 uncultured Acetobacteraceae bacterium
CTTCGCACCATCGCGGAACGGCGCGGTATCCGTTTCGGCACCGAAGTCGTGGCTGCCGAGATCGACACCGATCCCACCTATCGCGCCCTCGTCGCGCGGGAATGCGCTTCGGTGACGCCAGGGCTCGAAGCCAAGTGGAACGCCGTCGAACCGGCGCCGGGCTTCTTCCGCTACGCCCCGCTCGACACCGTGGTCGACTTTGCCGGGTCGCACGGGATGACGGTGCGGATGCACACGCTCGTCTGGGGCTTGGCGATGCCGCCCTGGCTCGACGCGACGCTCCGGCACGGATCCCGCCGCGACGCCGAGACGGCGCTCCGCCGCCACGTCGCCGCCGTCGTCGGACGCTACCGCGGACGCGTCCGATGCTGGGATGTCTGCAACGAACTCTCCGATCCGCTGTGGCACCGAGGCCCCGAGGGTCTGACGGTGACGCCGTGGCGCCGCGCGCTCGGTCCCGACGTCGTGTCGCTCGCCTTCGCCCTCGCTCGCGAGGCCGATCCGGACGCCGTGCTGTTCGTCAACGAGGACGGTCTCGAATGGCAGGGCGCGCGCTTCGACGAGAAGCGTTCGACCTATCTCCGCCTGCTCGAGGCCTGGCATCGGCAGGGCGTGCCGATCGGCGGCTTCGGCCTGCAGACCCACCTCGCGGCGGACGACGCGTTCGACCCGCGCGCCTACCGGCGTTTTCTCGCCGAGCTCGCCGCGTTCGGCCTCGATCTCGAGCTGACCGAACTCGACGTCCGCGATCGCCGGCTGCCGGCCGATCCCGTCGCACGCGACCGCGCCGCGGCCGACCTCGTCAGGCACGTGCTCGACGTCGCGCTCGACGAGCCTGCCGTCACCGCGGTGACCACCTGGGGGCTGTCCGACCGCTACACCTACGAGAATGCCGATCGCGCGTTCCGGCGCGACGACGGACTCGCCTCGCGGCCGCTGCCTTACGACAGCGCGCTCCGCCCCAAGCCGATGCGCGACGCCCTCGCTCGCGCACTCGCCGCCGCCCCGGATCGTCGCGCCGCCGCCACGGCCGGCGCCACGACGCTCGCGCTCTGACCACGTTGAAGGACACGCCGATGACCAGAGCGCCGTCGATTCTGGTCGTCTCGCCCGGCGGCCGCAACGACACAGGCGGCATCTGCCGCGTCGTCGACGACCTCGCGGACGCCTGGACGCGCGCCGGCCACACGCCGCCGATGCGCGTTCTCGACAGCGGCGGCATGCGGCACGGAGCGGCACAGCTCGCGCCTTTCCTCGGCGCCCTCGTCGCGGTCGGCACCGCCGCGCTCCGCGGCCGCGCCGCCCTCCTACACGTCCACGTCGCGACCGGCGGCAGCGTCGTCCGCAAGAGCGTCTTCGTGCTGGCCGGCCGTCTCCTCCGCATCCCCGTCGTGCTCCACGTCCACGGCGCCGATTTCGAGCGCTTCGTCGCCGACTGCGGTCCGATCCGGCGGTGGTCGATCGCCGCGACCTTCCGGGCCGCCGACGCCGTGGTCGCCCTCGGCACGCGAGCCCGGGTCCACCTCATGGAGGCGCTCGGCTTGCCCGCGCGCCGGATCGCCCTGGTGCCGAACGGCGTCCAGCGCGCCGAGGTGCGGCCATGTCGTTCTGACATCGAAACGTCTTGCCGCTTGGTCTTCGTCGGCGCGCTGACTGGACGAAAGGGGCTCGACACCCTGATCGAGGCGCTGGCGACCCGACGTCTCGCGCCGATTGCGCTCACCCTCGACGTGGTCGGGAATGGCGACGACACGGCGTGGCGCGCGCTCGCCGCCAGGTTCGGCGTCGCCGACCGGATCCGGTTCCACGGCTGGTGCGACAACGGCGCGACCCGACGGCTCCTCGGTGCATCCGACGTGCTGGTCCTGCCGTCGCGCGCCGAAGCGTTGCCGGTCGTGATCCTGGAAGCGATGGCCGAAGGCGTCCCGGTGATCGCGAGCCGGGTTGGCGACATCCCGGACGCCGTCGAGCACGGCGAAACCGGCCTGCTCGTGCCGGCGTCCGATCCGCTCTCGCTCGCGGACGCGATCCACGCGCTCGCGACCGACGGCGAGCGGCGGCAGCGTCTCGGGACGGCGTCGCGGCTCCGGGCCGCAAGGCGGTTCGACATCGACCGCGCCGCCGAGCAGCTCGCCACGCTGTTCGAAACGATCCGCGACCGGCGACGAGGCCGCCGCGCCGTAGCGCACGGCCCCCACGGCGCCGTGGCGTCGCCGCAAGACGCGAGCGTCGCATGAACGCCGCCGCCCTCGCGTTCGCGCCCGACGCGAGCCTCGCCGTCGTTCCGGGCGCCAAGCCGCTGACCCTTCGCCTCGCCTGCTACATGCACAGCCTCGCGGGCGGCGGGGTCGAGCGGATGCGGCTCAACCTCCTGCGCCAGCTCGTCGGCCACGGCGTCGAAAGCTCGCTCCTGCTCCACGAGGCGGCGGGCCCGCTCGGATCCGAACTGCCGCCCGGACTGCCGGTCACCGTGTTCGGGACGTCGCGCACCCTGTTCGATCTTCTCCCGCTCGCGCGCCTGCTGCGGCGGGAGCGACCGGACGCGCTGCTGGTCAGCCTCGGCCACAACAACGTGGTCGCGATGGCCGCGAAGCTGCTCGCGTGGTCGCGCTGCACGCTCGTCGTCTGCCAGCACAATGCGCTCTCCGCCGAGGTCGCCGCCGACCGGCGCTACCGCCTTCTGCCGGCGCTTTACAGGCTCTTCGCGCCGCTCGCCGACCATCTCGTCGCGGTGTCGGAAGGCGTCGCCGCCGACATGGCGCGCGAGACCGGCATTCCGCGCGCGCGGATCGAGGTGATCCACAATCCGGTCATCACGCCCGACTTCGACCGCCGCGCAGCCGAACCGCTCGACGATCCGTGGTTCGCGGCCGGCGCGGCGCCCGTCTACGTCACCGCCGGGCGCCTCGTCGCCCAGAAGGATCACGAGACGCTGCTCCGCGCCTTCGCGCTCCGCCGCCGCGCCGGCCCGGCGCGCCTCGGCGTGCTCGGCGGCGAATTGCCGCCCCCGGCCCGAGGCGCCTGCCTGGTAGAGGAGTGGGGTGCGCTGCGGCGAGGGCTCGCACAGGTGGATGCCGGGCACCCGGTAGTGACGTCCCTGGTGTC
>CAXUBA010000235.1:3115-3995 GCA_964249205.1 uncultured Acetobacteraceae bacterium
GCTCGAGGCGCTAGCCTCGACGCTCGGGGTCACCGCGGACGTCCGCTTCGCGGGCTTCCGACCCAACCCGCTCCCCTTCATCCGGCTTGCCGAGGCCTTCGTGCTGTCGTCGACCCACGAGGGGCTCGGGAACGTGCTGATCGAGGCGCTCGGCTGCGGCACGCCGGTGATCAGCACCGATTGCCCGCACGGTCCGGCCGAGATCCTCGACAACGGCCGCTTCGGTGTCCTCGTACCCGTCGGCGACGCCGCCGCCCTCGCGGACGCGATGTCTGCGCCGCTCCGAAGCCGCTGGACGAGAGCGACGCTGCAGGCGCGTGCCGAGCAGTTTTCGTCGGAGGCGGCCGCGTCCCGATACCTCGCGCTGCTTCGCGCGCCACAACAAAGGAGGACAACGTCATGAAGGACAAGAACCGCCCCGTGTTCGGCTTCAATCCAACCGACACGAGGCCTGCCGACGTCGCCAACGCGATCCTCACGGCACCCGACCGCGTGCGCCTCGTCGTGACTCCGAACGTCGATCACGTCGCGCGGCTGCGCCGGAGCGGCGCATTCCGCGACGCCTATCGTTCCGCCGACATGGTGCTCTGCGACGGCTTCCCGGTCGCGCTCTACGCCTGGCTCCATGCGCGCGTGACGCACCGCGTGACGGGTTGCGACGTCGTCCGCGCCCTGATGGACCGCAAGCGCTCCTATCCGCGCGCCGGCCGTTTCTTCTTCGCGGTCGACAGCGAGGACACCGCGGGCGCCGTGCGCGGCTGGGCCTGGGCGAACGGGCTCGGCGATCGCGTCGCGACGGCGGTGCCGCCGCCGGGCTTCGTGTCGCGCGCCGCGGATCGCGAAGCGCTCGCGGATGCGATCCGCGCGCACGGAACGACGC
>CAXUBA010000236.1:0-3963 GCA_964249205.1 uncultured Acetobacteraceae bacterium
GTTCGTGGTGTGGATCGCGGTGTCGGAAGCGCTGCTCGACGCGACGCTAGGGACCGTCGCGCCAGGCGATGCCGAGGCCTTCGTCGGTGCGATGGTCGGGACGGGCGGCGGCATGCTGCTCATCCTGCTCGGCAACGCCGCCGGCTTTCTGTTCGCGCTCGTGGTCCTGGTGACCGCGACCTTCTCGGTCCCGCTCGCGCTCGATCGCGCGACGGCGCCGGTCGCCGCCGTACTCGCTTCGGTCGAGGCGTTCAGGCGGAACCCCGCGGTCATGATGGTCTGGGGTCTGCTCGTCGCGCTGATCCTGCTCGCGGGATCGATCCCGGCCTTCATCGGCCTCGCGGTCGCGCTGCCGGTGCTCGGACATGCGACCTGGCATCTCTATCGCCGGGCAATTGCACCCGAGGCTGTCCTGCCGAGCTGACCGGCGCACGCACGGTTTTCCGTCTCGCGCGGCAACGTCGGCGAGCCTAGCGGAGCGCAGAGAAGCGGGTCGATTGCAGGAAGCTGTTCTCGACCGATGCCACGATCGGACCGTCGCGCTCGGTTTCGTCGCGCTTGGTCAGCCACTCGGGATCGGCCTGGAACGCGGTCCACTTCGTTTCGCGCTCGGCCATGCTTTCCCAGGCCAGCAGGTAGACGAGGTCGTGGTTCGAGCCGCCGACGAGATAGGTCCAGAACCCCGCCTGGCGGATCGCCAGACGCTCGAAGATGGGCAGCGTCACGGTTTCGAAGCGCTTCAGGATGTCGGGCAGGCGACCCGGCACCGCATGGTAGATTCTCTGCTCGTAGATCAAGGCCGTCCTCCTTCGCGTTCGCTCCTCGGCATCAACCGTCGCGCGGTCGCGCCGTCAACCTCGTTCCGCCGACGGTGCTCAGGACACCAGGCGCGCGAGCCGCCGCGCGATCCCGGTTCCGTTCTCGTCGGCCGGAATGGCGGACACGACGCGCCCGCCCGGCCCGAGCAGGACGAACACCGAGGTGTGATTGATGAGGTCCGCTCCGCCGGTGCGACGGACCCGGGCCTCGATCCCGTAATCCCGCTCGATCGTCACGGTTTCGGCCGGCGTGCCGACGAGACCGACGAGCCGGTTTCCGAACAGCCGGGCATAGGCCGCGACATCCGCCGGGGTGTCGTGCAGGGGATCGATGCTGACGAAGACCGGCTGCAGCCGGCGCGCGCGCGTGCCGAGCCGCGCCATCGCGTCGGACACCGCGGCGAGCGCGGTCGGACAGATGTCCGGACACGACGTGTAGCCGAAATAGAGCAGCACGAAGCGGCCGCGGAAATCACCGTCGGTGACCGCCCTGCCGTCCGCGCCGCGCAGCGTCCAGTGTGGCGCGTCGTCCGGCGCGGGCGGCGGCGACGGGCCGCCGAGCGCCGCGAGAAAGAGCCCTGCCCCGAGAAGCACGGCGACACCGCCGCCCGCGATCGTTGCCACCGCACGCACGTCGCGCCGACGGGTCGTCCCGGCCGACCTGCCCCGCCGCTTCATCCGGTCTCCGCGCTCCCGAAGCCCAGGTCCATTCCGGGCGTGAGGACGCTGAGCACGGCGGCCGCCGGAACCGCCGCGATCCCGGCAGCCGTCTGCACGAGAACGCTCGCGAGGAGGCGGTGACGCGGCACCGCTTGGTCGGCCGCACGGAGCGCCGGCGCGAAACGATACCGGTTCAGGCACGCGAGGCCGAGCAAGACGAGAAACAAGACCGATTTCAGGAGCACGACGAGGCCATAGGCGGTCCCGATCAGCGCGCCGAAGCCACCGACCAATCGCCATCCCTGCAGCAGGGCCGACACGGCAAGACCGATCACCGCCGCACGGCCGACCGGCGAGAACCATCGCGCGGCGAGCAGCCCCGCCGGATGCGGCAGCAGGGTCACGACCAGGAGCAGCGGCGGCAGCGCGCCGAGCCAGACGGCGGCCGCGCACAGATGCACGGCCTCGATCAGGAAGAACGGCCCGAGAAGCCTGCCCATCGCCATCCCGTGACCGTGCGCCGCCTCCGCGACGACGCAGACCAGGGACGGCGGAAACGCGAACGCGAAGCCGCGCCGGCCGCGGGACGCGAGCGCGAGAAGCGTCGCGACGAGCGCGCCCGCCTCGACGAGCGCGACCGTGCCGAACAGCGTGTCGCCGAGCACCGTCCCGATCGCGCCCGCGCCGAGATCGCCGGCGAGCACCACCGTCTGGAGCGCCACCCAGCAGGCGAGCCCGAGGAGCGACAGCAGGGCGGCGACGACGGCGACGCGACGGAGCACACGCCAGCCCCGCGCGGCCTCGGCCGCCGCGAGCGGCGCTAAGGCGCGCGGGGCGACCAGCAGCGCGAACACGATCGTGCCGGCGGCCGACAGGAGGAACAGCACGAACGACCCGCGCGTCAGGGCGAGCGACAGGAAGACGCCGACCGGCAGACCGGCCGCCACTCCCATCCGTCAGCCGCCGACCGTAAAGGTGAAGCGCCCCTCGGTCCGGTGCGTGTCGACGGCGGTCGCGTGCCAGCGGACCGTGTAGGTGCCGGGCACGAGGGTTTTCAGCGGGACCGCGAGCCGTTGCGGCGCACCGTCCCGATGCGCGGGTCCGCTGTCCACCCGGTGTCCCGCACCGTCGGTGACCTCGACCGTGCTGAAGGCCGGCTCGACCCCCTCGGTGAAGTCGATCACCACCTCCCGCGGCGCCGTCGCGACGGTGCTTCCGACCGCGGGCGTCGCGGTCTCGAGAAAGGCGTGCGCCTCGGCGCGCCCTCCGGTCGCGAGGAACGCGGACAGGATCGAAGCGAACCGGAGGGTCCGACGGGTCGCTGCTGTCATGGGAAGAGGAGCTTTCCGATCGTGTCCGGGAACAGGTCGTCGAAGAAGAAGTGAATGAGGCCGACGGCGCCGACGTTCGTTCCCGACGTCTTGTTCAGCGGCACCAGCGCCTCGAGCCCGACCTCGCCCCAATGCGCGAGATAGATGACGCCGGGCGCCGCGATCCATGTGGTCCCGACCGTGCTCGGCGACGAGGCCGGCGAGGACCAGGTGAACTCGACCACCGGGATCACGTCGGCCAGCAGCCCCCGGAGCCCCACGTTCCGCACCTGCGACTGCAGGTAGGAAATGCTGTACTGGAGCGAGAGCCCGCCGGACCAGGCGTTGTTCTCGCCGCCGTTGAACGCGGTCGCGATCCCGGTGCCGGCGCTGTTCGCCGAAACGGCACCGATCGCCGGAACCGGTTCGTCGATCTGCTTCAGCTCCTTGTCGGCGATCAGGTAGCTGAGCTCGCCAGTGACCGCGAACGGCCGCAGCCACTCGACCGGCACGTCGCCGAGCCCCTTGCCAAAATATCCGGTCGGCACGGTCGAGCCGAACCGGTCGGCGCCGGTATGCGTCGTGCCGGTGCCCCCGATCTCGCGGATGACGCCGGCCGACGCGACGAACTCGTGGTTCGGGTTGGTGTACGCCTGCCACTTGCCGGTGATGAAGAGGTTCTCGAAGCCGATCTCGGTCTTCGCGCCTTCCGTCGTGTTGATGTCGTAGCCGTCGTTGAAAATCAGCGCCGTGTCCGGCGTGATCGTCTTGTCGTATTCGAAGCCGAGATCGACGTCGTGCGTCGGGCCGGTGCCGCCGGCGGCCGGACCGCGCTGGTAAGTGAAGGCCGGGACGGAGGCTTCGTCGGACACGCCCGGATCGTCGAAGGTGAGCGTCACCGGGAAGACCCGCGCGCCCGCGATCACGTGGGCGAACGCATGCGAGGACGGCAGCACGAGCGCACACAGCAGCGCGGCACGAGACCGTTTGGAATCGGTCGTCATCGATCTGTCCTGGTCGAGAGGAACCGTCACGGCGCCGGCGAGGGCAACCGTCGGGGACGCTGGTCTCAGACCGGGAGCGGTGGGCCGCGCGGCGTTCCCGACCGCGTGTCCGGCGGCGGCGGCCCGCGGGCAGGCGGGCGACGGCCGAGGCGCGGAACGACGGCGACGCGC
>CAXUBA010000237.1:0-3887 GCA_964249205.1 uncultured Acetobacteraceae bacterium
CGGCCGGGACCGGGCCGCGGCCGGCCGGGCTGCGTCGGCGGAGCGGGCCGTCCGGCCGGTCCTCGTTCAGGTCTGCGTGTCACGTCGTCATTCTGCCTGACACGGGGGGATCTGCCCAGGCGACGCCTGACGGCACGGTCGTTGACAGGGCCGGGCCTTCGGCCTTAGGCGAAGGGCGCGTCGGAGGGGTGCCCGAGTGGCTAAAGGGGGCGGACTGTAAATCCGCTGGCGCACGCCTACGTTGGTTCGAATCCAACCCCCTCCACCACGGTCGCGCGGCCGGCTCGTCCATCGTGCCGCGGGTGTAGCTCAATGGTAGAGTTCCAGCCTTCCAAGCTGGCTGTGCGGGTTCGATTCCCGTCACCCGCTCCACGACCGGCGCCCGTCGGGGGCGCGCTTGACTTTCGGTCGGCGACATTCTTTCTACGCGCTTCCCGCGTGCCCGGGTGGTGCGGAGGGGTGTAGCTCAATTGGCTAGAGCGCCGGTCTCCAAAACCGGAGGCTGGGGGTTCGAGACCCTCCACCCCTGCCAGCCGCCCCGTGCGCGGCCCCTTCAACGAGACAGCGACCCGCGAGACAGCGGTCATCAAGACTTGGTCGGCAAGGACAGGGCAGGACAGACGTGGCGGTTCAACCGATCAAGTTCGTGCGCGAGGTCCGCGCGGAGGTGGCGAAGGTCACCTGGCCGACGCGGCGCGACACGACGGTCGCGACCGGCCTTGTGCTCGCGATGACGGTCCTGGTCGCCGTGTTCTTCCTCGTCTTCGACCAGGCGATCGGCTTCGGCGTCCGCGCCCTCTTCGGTCTCGGGTCCTAAGGAACAAGCCGTTGGCCAAGCGCTGGTACGTCGTCCACGTGTATTCGGGCTTCGAAAAGAAGATCGCCCAGCAGATCAAGGAGACCGCGGCCCAGAAGGGGCTCGCCGACCATTTCGACGAGGTGCTCGTTCCGGCGGAGGACGTGGTCGAGGTCCGGCGCGGCCAGAAGGTCAACGCGGAGCGGAAGTTCTTTCCCGGCTACGTGCTGGTGAAGATGGAGCTGACCGACGACGCCTGGCATCTGGTGAAGGACACGCCGAAGGTGACGGGCTTCCTGGGCAGCCGGACGCGGCCGTCGCCGATCTCGGAAGCCGAAGCCGATCGGATCCTGCGCCAGGCGCAGGAAGGGGTCGAACGTCCTGCGCGTCCATCGGTGCTGTTCGAGGTCGGCGAGCAGGTCCGCGTGGCCGACGGTCCGTTCACCTCGTTCAACGGCACGGTCGAGGAAATCGACGAGGAGAAGGGCCGGCTTAAGGTGTCGGTCTCGATCTTCGGCCGTTCGACGCCGGTCGATCTGGAATACGGCCAGGTCGAGAAGGCCTGACGCGGGGCGCGCCCCTTAGGGGCGCGCGGGTGGCGGCGTACCGGCGACGGCATTCGTCGTGGTCATTGCGCCCGTCGTGAGATTGCCCCACGCCTGGCACCCGGCAAGAACGAGGGTCAGCAGGATGACGACGGTCCGCATGGGGGAATAAACACCGTTAGCGGCCGCGGGTTCGTCGCAGCGCCACGGTCGACAACAGGACGAGGCTCGCGACCGCGGCGGTGAACAGCGTCGCGAGCGCGTTGATCTCCGGACTCACCCCGAGACGCATGCGGGACAGCCGGTGGAGCGGGTGCGTGGTGCTGCCCGGTCCCGACAGGAACGACGCGCTCACCACGTCGTCCAGCGACAGCGAGAACGCGAGCAGCCAGGCGACCGCGACCGCGGGTGCCAGCAGCGGCAGCGTCACCAGCAGGAAGGCGCGGGCCGGCGTCGCGCCGAGGTCGGCGGCGGCATCCTCGAGGTCGCGCGGCAGGACCGCGAGCCGGCCGGCGACGACCACGGAGGCGAAAGCGGCGCCGAGCGTCGCGTGGCCGGCGACGATGGTCGGCACGCCCTGCCCCGCCGGCACACCGAAGGCGGTCTCGCACAGGGTGAACAGCAGCAGGAGCGCGATGCCGATCAGCATGTCCGGCATCACGAGGGGTGCCGCGAGCAGCGCCGCGAGCAGCGTCCGTCCACGGAAGCGGCGATGGCGGTCGAACGCGACCGCGGCCGGGAGCGCGACGGCGACCGCGATCGTGGCCGACATCGCGGCGACCAGGAGCGACAGGCGGAAGCTGTCGATTACGGCGCGGTCGCCGAACAGCGCCGCGTACCAGCGCGTCGAGGCGCCGCTCCAGACGCTGACCAGCGAGGAGCGGTCGAACGAGAAGACCACGAGCACGACGACCGGCGCATAAAGGAACAGCAGCCCTGCGACGAGCGACAGGCGCGAGAACGTCCTCACGGTCGGCGCTCGCCGAGCACGCGCGCGCGGAGCCGGTCGAGGAGCAGGAGCGGCGCGACCACGACGGCGAGCAGCAGAACCGCGAGCGCGGCGGCCGTCGGCCAGTCGCCGTCCGGGAAGAATTCGTTCCAAAGCTCGCCCGCGACGGTCAGCGTGTTGCCGCCGCCGAGCACGGCGGGGATCACGTATTCGCCTAGCGCCGGCACGAACACGAGCAGCGCGCCCGCGAAGATGCCGGGCAGGGCGAGCGGCATGGTGACGTGGACGAAGGCGGCGAGCGGTGCCGCACCGAGATCGGCGGCGGCCTCGGTCAGCGCGGGATCGGCGCGCTCGAGCACCGAGACGATCGGAAGCACGGCGAACGGGAGATAGCTGTAGGTCATGCCGAGCAGGACCGCGGCCGGCGTGTCGAGGATCGCGGGCAACGACGCGGCGGGATCGAGCCATCGGAGACCCGCGGCGAGCAGCCCGTCCGGTCGGAGGATCTCGATCCAGGCGTAGATCCGGATCAGGAAGCTCGTCCAGAACGGCAGGATCACGGCGGCGAGCAGCAGGGTGCGCCCGCGCGACGGGGCGGTCGCGATCGCGTGCGCCATCGGCAGCGCGAGGGCGAGCGCGAGCACCGTGGTGGTCGCGGCATAGAATGCCGAATGCGCGAGCGAGGCCGCGAAGACGGGATCGGCGAACAGCGCGCCATAGGTCTCGGGGTGCAGCGCGAGTTGCGGCCACGGATGGCCCGGGCCGCCTCGCAAGAGCAGCGGCGCCACCGGCGGGATGCTGTCCGCCGCGGTCGACAAGCTGATCGCGACGAGAACGACCGCCGGGGCGAGCAGGAAAAGCGCGGTCCAGGCGACCGGGATCGCGAGCAGCGCGGCGGCCGGCCTCGTCCGCTCGGGCGCCCTTCCCTCAGGCAACGAGCCAACCCGCGTCCGACGGCACCGCGAGGGCTGCGGCGGCGCCGGGATGCGGCACCGGCGCGTCGGCGCCGAGGGCGACCCGCGCGGTCATGCCGCCTGCGAGAGAAATCGTGCAGAGATATCGACCGCCGGCATAGGTGACCGTGTCCACGGTCGCTGCGAGCGCGTCCGCGTGTCCGGGCGACACGAGGCGGAGCCGGTCGGGATGGACCGCGAGCGCCGCCGACTGGCCGCTCGCGACCGCCGGATGCGCATGCCCGGACGCGACGGCG
Source organism: uncultured Acetobacteraceae bacterium (assembly GCA_964249205.1). GTDB lineage: Bacteria > Pseudomonadota > Alphaproteobacteria > Acetobacterales > Acetobacteraceae > CAXTPV01. The sequence goes on from CAXUBA010000237.1 coordinate 3,501, forward strand.
ATCGCGCCGCCCGCCGACGCGCAGTCGAGGCGGAAAGCGCCGGCGCCGAGGGCTGCGGCGCATCCCTCGAAGAGGTTGGCGCTGCCGATAAAGCGCGCGACCGCGCCGCTCGCCGGTCGCTCCCACACGGTGGCAGGAGGTGCGGCCTGAAGGATCCGGCCGTGCTCCATCACGGCGACGACGGTCGCCATCGCCATCGCCTCCTCCTGGTCGTGGGTCACGGTGACGAGGGTGGTGCCGAGGTGCCGCTGCAGGCGGACGATCTCGTCGGCGGTCTCGCGGCGGAGCCGACGGTCGAGCGCCGAAAGCGGCTCGTCGAGCAGGAGGACGCGGGGCCGCTTCACCAGCGCGCGCGCGAGCGCCACGCGCTGACGCTGTCCGCCGGAC
>CAXUBA010000238.1:0-3807 GCA_964249205.1 uncultured Acetobacteraceae bacterium
GGCGGGCGTTCCGCCCGCCCGCCCGAGAGCCGCACCGCGACGGTGAGGCCGGAGGGATCGATGTCCACCAACAACGATGGCCAGCTCGGGTTCGAGATCGCGATGACCGCGAAGGGGACCGAGACAGTCGCCGAGTTCCTTCGTCCGAAGACCCAGCTCGAGAGACTGCAGCACGTGCTGCACGAGACGCCGGCGCTCGCGCCGCTCCTGGTCCTGATCGCGTCGCTGATCGGCTTCGGCATCCTGGTCGGCGCGCGCTTCTTTTCCGCCTACGCGCTGACGCTGATCCTCCAGCAGGTGATGATCACCGGCATCGTCGGTGTCGCCCAGTCGCTGGTGATCCTGACCGCGGGGATCGACCTGTCCGTCGGCGCGATCATGGTGCTGTCGACGGTGATGATGGGGCAATGCGCGTTCGACTACGGCCTCCCCGCATGGCTCGCGATCTTGTGCGGATTCGCACTCGGCACCGCCGTCGGCGCCGCCAACGGCGTCCTGGTCGCGCTGATGAAATTGCCCCCGTTCATCGTGACGCTCGGGAGCTGGCAGATCGCGCTGGCGGCCAACTACCTCTATTCGCAGAATCAAACGATCGGGGCCGCGCAGATCGAACTGCAGGCACCGCTGCTGCAGCTCCTTGGAAATACCTTCAGGCTTGGCGGCCAAGGCGGGGCGACGTTCACCTACGGCGTGGTGCTGATGCTCGCGCTGGTGCTGCTGTTCGCCTACGTCCTCCGCCACACCGCCTGGGGCCGGCACGTCTATGCCGTGGGCGATGATCCGGACGCGGCGGCGCTGGCGGGCGTGCGCGTCAAGCGGATGCTGATCGGCGTCTATCTGCTGTCGGGAATGATCAGCGGCTTGGCCGGCTGGGCGCTGATCGGGCGCATCGGCGCGATCTCGCCCAATTCCGGCCAGTTCGAGAACATCAATTCGATTACCGCAACCGTGATCGGCGGAATCTCGCTGTTCGGCGGCCGCGGCTCGATCCTCGGCATGATCTTCGGGGCGCTGATCGTCGGCGTCTTCACGCTTGGTCTCAACATGTACGGCACCGACCCGCAGTGGACCTACCTGCTGATCGGCGCGCTGATCATCATCGCCGTGGCGGTCGATCAGTGGATCAGGAAGGCGGCCGTATAATGGAACCGATCCTCCAAGCCGAGGGATTGGTCAAGCGCTACGGTCGCGTGACCGCGCTCGACAATTGCGACTTCGAGCTGTTTCCTGGCGAGATCCTCGCGGTCATCGGCGACAACGGTGCGGGCAAGTCGTCGTTGATCAAGGCGCTTTCGGGTGCCATCACGGTTGACGATGGCGAAATCCGTCTCGAGGGGAAGCGCGTACGTTTCTCCTCGCCGCTCGATGCCCGCGCCGCAGGGATCGAAACGGTCTACCAAACGCTTGCCATGTCGCCGGGCCTTTCCATCGCCGACAACATGTTCATGGGCCGGGAACTCCGGAAGCCGGGTATCCTGGGCACGGTGTTCCGTAAGCTCGACCACGCCGAAATGCAGCGGTTCTCGCGCGAGAAGCTCAGCGAGCTTGGGCTGATGACGATCCAGAACATCAATCAGGCCGTCGAAACGCTCTCGGGCGGCCAGCGGCAGGGCGTCGCGGTCGCACGCGCCGCGGCCTTCGGCTCGAAGGTCATCATCCTGGACGAGCCCACGGCCGCCCTCGGCGTCAAGGAATCGCGCCGCGTGCTGGAGCTCATCGTGGACGTGAGGTCGCGCGGCATCCCGATCATCCTGATCAGTCACAACATGCCTCACGTGTTCGAAGTCGCCGACCGGGTCCATATCCATCGCCTCGGCCGAAGGCTCTGCGTGATCGATCCGAAGCAGCACACCATGTCGGAAGCGGTGGCCTACATGACCGGCGCGCGGATCCCCGACGAGGCGCTCACCGCGAGCGCGTGACAGCCGAGGAGGCTGCGGCCAAGGACCACGCTTGCCCGCCGTGGCGGGTCGGCGAGACCGGCGCGGCGGATCGACGCTTTCTAGCGGAGCCGGACCACGTCGCAGAGGGTGCCCCGGCCATCAGGCTTGCGGGTCCTCGTGACGCTGGTGCCAAACGACGCTGGCAGCCGCCGCGAGCAAGCCTGGCAGGAGGATTGCGCCGCAACGCGTGTTCACCCCGCCGGTCGCCATCATCGCCGCGGCGCCGATTGCGCGGAAGCGCTCAAGCCCGAGGCGGTCGCGCCGTCATGTCGATCGCGAGACATGGCCAGCCCGAGCACCGCCAGGCCGCCCCATCGTCCTCGCGCCGCTTCCTTGCCCACACCCGGCTGGACTAGGTTCGCCGGACGCGCGCGTCGGGCAGATCCGTCATGACCGTGGTCGCCCCGGCACGCCCGAGCGTCGATCGATCGCGAGCGCGGGGTAACGGCAGGATCGATCGAACGACGATCGGCGTATCGCGTGCACGAACCGGTCGACCGAACGGGATTTCCAACCGATCGAACCGCACCATCCGCTCACGCCTGGAGGACGACATGGCTCTCGACACGCTCCGCCCCGGACAGGTCGCCCTCGTCACTGGAGGCGCGTCGGGGATCGGCCTTGCGGCGTGCCGCGCCCTCGCCGCCCGCGGGCTCCGCATCGCGATCGCCGACCGGTCAGGCGCGCGTCTCGACGAGGCAGCCGCCTCGCTGTCGGCGGCGGGGCACGAGGCCGACGCGTTTCCGGTCGACGTCGCTGATCGCCGATCCACCCAGGCGCTCGCGTCCGCCGTGCTGTCGCGGTTCGGTCGGATCGACGTGCTGATGGCGAACGCCGCGATCCAGCCCGGCAGCACGATCGAGGATGCCGCCGGAACCTGGGACGCGATCCTCGCGGTCAACCTGCATGGCGTGATCCACACCGTGCAGTCGGTCCTGCCAGCGATGCTCGCGCGCGGCGCCGATCCCGGTCTCGTCGTCGTGACCGGCTCGAAGCAGGGGATCACCACGCCTCCCGGCGACCCCGCCTATAATGTCGCGAAGGCCGGGGTGAAGGCGTTCACCGAAGCGCTCGAGCACGATCTCCGCAGTCGCGAGGCGTGCCGCATCACCGCCCATCTGCTGATCCCGGGCTTTGTCTGGACGCCGCTCACCTACGGCGGGCGGGCGGAGAAGCCGGCCGCGGCGTGGACGCCGGAGCAGACGATCGCGTTCATGCTCGAGCGCCTCGAGGCGGGCGATTTCTACATCCTCTGTCCCGACAACGACGTGACGCGCGCGCTCGACGAGCGGCGCATCCTCTGGGCGGCGGGCGACATCGTCGAGAATCGGCCGCCGCTGTCGCGCTGGCATCCGGACTGGGCCGAGCGGTCGCGCGCCTTCCTGTCAACGAAATAGACCGCCCTCGCGGAATGGTTCAGCGTCCGGCGACGGCCGCTGCGCCGCCGCGACGAAGCGTCGGATGAGCGCCGCATCCTTCACGCCGCGGTCGCGTTCGACGCCGGACGAGACGTCGACCGCGACCGCGCCGCTCTCCTCGATCGCGGCACCGACGTTGTCCGGCGTGAGGCCGCCCGCGAGCAGCCAGGGGACCGGCGGCCGCCAGACACGAAGCGCCGACCAGTCGAGCGCGCGGCCGTTTCCCCCGGGGCTCGTGTCTCCCGCAGCGGGCGCCGCCTCGATCACCAGCCGGTCGGCCGCCGTGCCCGCAGGCGGCGCGTCGCCCGGCGCGAGCGGCACCGCGCGCCAGGTCTCGCGCCCGAACCGCGCTCGGATGGCGGCGACGCGCTCTTCGGTGTCGTAGACCTGCCGCGCGGCACCCGGGAGCGCATCCAGCAATGACGCGATCGACGCGTCATCCGGTT
>CAXUBA010000239.1:0-2681 GCA_964249205.1 uncultured Acetobacteraceae bacterium
ACACGGCGCTGCTCGACGCGGCCGCGACCGGTTTCGCCACCACGGTCGCGTCGGCGGAACGGCGCGCGCTCGTGCCCGGCATCCGGCTGCTGACCGGGATCGACGGCGACACGGTGCGCGACCCCGCCGACGGGCTCCGGAAGCTCGCGCGGCAGATCTCGACCACGGTCCGGTGGTCGGCGTGTCTCCAAAGCTGCCGGGAAGCGGGCGCGTCGACGTTCCTTGAACTCGGCCCGGGAACCGCCCTCGCCCGCATGGCGGACGCGGGCGGAGATCGCGCGTCGGCCCGCTCGGTGGATCAGTTCCGGACGGCAGCCGGGGTGCGCGACTGGCTGTCGCGGGCCCGAGACGCCTGAGGGCGAGGCTCCACCCCGCGACCCGGGGGAACGCACCGCGTTCGAGGCGGCGCGAAGCCCCGAACAGCGCCCGGCGTTGGCGACACGCAACAGCTTGGAGCGTGTCATGACGAACAGGCGCCGCTACCGGATCGCGTCCATCCCCGGCGACGGGATCGGCAAGGAGGTCGTTCCGGAAGGGCTCCGCGTGCTGGACGCCGCGGCGTCGCGCTTCGGCTTCACGCTCGAGGTCGATCCGTTCGACTTCGCGTCGGCGGACTACTACCGGGCGCACGGCCGGATGCTGCCCGCGGACTGGCAGCGGACGATCGGGTCTCATGACGCCATCTTCTTCGGTGCCGTGGGCTGGCCCGCGATCGTGCCGGATCACGTCTCGCTCTGGGGCTCGCTCGTCGAGTTCCGTCGGCAGTTCGACCAGTACGTCAGCCTGCGGCCGGTGCGGCTGATGCCGGGCGTCACCGCGCCGCTGCGGGATCCCGGCAAGATCGACTTCGTGATCGTGCGCGAGAACACCGAGGGCGAATACAGCCTCGTCGGCGGCCGCATGTTCGAGGGCACGGCGCGCGAGGTCGTCTGCCAGGAAACGATCATGACGCGGGTCGGCGTGGACCGGATCCAGCGCTACGCCTTCGAACTCGCGCGGCGGCGCGGCAAGCGGCTGACGTCCGCGACGAAGTCGAACGGGATCTCGATCTCGATGCCCTACTGGGACGAGCGGTTCCGCGAGATGGCGACGAACTTCCCGGACGTCCGGACGGAACAGTTCCACGTCGACGCGCTGGCGGCGCGCTTCGTGCTGGAGCCGTCGCATTTCGACGTGGTGGTCGGATCGAACCTGTTCGGCGACATCCTGTCCGATCTCGGCCCGGCCTGCACCGGCACGATCGGCATCGCGCCGTCGGGCAACATCAACCCCGAGCGCCGTTTCCCGTCGCTGTTCGAGCCCGTGCACGGTTCGGCACCGGACATCGCGGGACAGGGCATCGCCAATCCGGTCGGCGCGATCTGGGCGGCTCAGATGATGCTCGAGCATCTCGGCGAACGGGACGCCGCCGACGCGGTCATGCGGGCGATCGAGCACGGGCTGTCGAGCCCACACACCCGGACGCGCGATCTCGGCGGCGCGGCGGACACCGAGGCGGCCGGACGCGCGATCGCCGACGCGGTCCGGGGTCCGCAGGGTTGACAGCCCGTCCGGACGACGGGCGCCGGGGGCTGCGGATCAGCCGGAGCCGTCCGCCGCGTCGGTGATCTCGTCGTCCCGGTAGCCCTGCACGTAGAGCAGGGCGCGGAGATCGGCGTGCACGATGCGGTTCGGCACCGCGTCGGCGACCACCGGCTTCGGCCGTATGCCGACACCCAACCCGGCGGTCCGCAGCATCGGGATGTCGTTCGCGCCGTCGCCGATCGCGAGCGTGTCGGCGATCTCGATCCCGTGCTCGGCCGCGAGACGGCACAGGATGTCGCGCTTGCCGTCCGCCCCGAGGATCGGCTCGGCGACCGCGCCGGTGAGCGTGTCGCCGTCGTCGAGCAGCACGTTGGCGTGGTGGCTGTCGAAGCCGCAGAGCGACGCGACGCGGCCGGTGAAGAAGGTGAAACCGCCGGAAACGAGCGCCGTCCTGGCGCCCCCGGCACGCATCGTCGCGATCAGCGTGCGCGCGCCCGGGCTCGGCGTGATCCCGCGCCAGGTGTCGTCGAGCGCCGCGAGCGGCAGCGTGCGGAGCGTTTCCACGCGCAGGCGGAGCGCGGTCGCGAAGTCGATCTCGCCGTTCATGCTCTGCCGGGTGATCGCGCGCACGCGGTCGCCGCTGCCCGCGCGCCGGCTGAGCTCGTCGAGCGTTTCCTCCCCGACGATCGTGCCGTCCATGTCGGCGACCAGCAGGCGCTTCCGAAGCGCCGCTTCCGGCACCGCGAGCGCATCGACCGGCGCGTCGCCGAGCGCCGAGCGCACCCGGTCGAGACGCGGCGCCCCCTCGCACGGGATCGCGACCGCGCGCCCCGGCGACAGAACCGCCGGCTCGGCGCCGAACACCCGCGCGCGCACTCGGTCGATCAGCGCGGTCGTGAGCGCGAACCCGTCGGCGGCGACCAGGGTGAGCGCGTGGGGGCGGTCGTCGTCGTCCATCCGTCGCGTCTGGCAGTCCGGGCGCGATCCCGCAAGCGGGCGCCGCGATCCCGTGCAGCCGCGGGGCCGCGTCCGCGTTGGACGCAGCGCCATCGACAGGAGCGATCACCATGGCCTCGACCGGACCTCTCGCCGACCGCACGGCGTTCATCACCGGGGCGGCGCGCGGCATCGGCCGCTCGGTCGCCGTCGCCTACGCC
>CAXUBA010000239.1:2691-3744 GCA_964249205.1 uncultured Acetobacteraceae bacterium
AGCACTCGGCGTCGATGACGTGACCGTTGTTGACGCCCGCGCCGGCGTCCGCGCGATCGCCGCCCTCGACGCCGCGGGGCGCGTCAGCCCGACCCAGCCCTACGAGATCACCACCGCGGACGATCTCGCCGAGACCGGCCGTCTCGTCGAGGCGGAAGGTGCGCGCTTCGAGGCTTTCACCGCCGACATCCGCGACTACGCGGCGCTGCAGCAGCACGCCGCGCGCGTGAACACGCTGTTCGGCGGCATCGACATCCTGGCCGCGGTCGCCGGCATCCAGAGCTTCAAGCCGCTGCTCGAGATGGACGACGCCGACTGGCGCGACCAGATCGAGATCAATCTCACCGGCACCGCGAACACGATCCGCGCGGTCGCCCCCTTCATGATCGCGCACGGCGGCCGGATCATCGTGACGAGCTCGACGCAAGGCCAGCACGGGATGCGGGACGGATCGGCGTATTCGGCCTCGAAATGGGGCCTGTTCGGCCTGATGAAGTCGGCGGCGCTCGAGTTCGCCGAACACGGCATCACCGTGAACGCCGTGGTGCCCGGGCTCATCGACACGCCGCTCACCCGCCACCACGCGCGCTACGCGCAGGCGGTCAAGCAGAGCCAGGGGAGCGTGCCGGACGGTCCGCTCGAGGAGAAGGTCGCGGAAGCGCAGCGGAAGAAGATCCCGCTCGGCATCGCCTTCCTGCCGCCCGACGACATGGCGGGCGCCTACGTCTTCCTCGCGTCGGACGCGGCACGTCTCGTCACCGGCACGTCGATTGCGGTGACCGGCGGCGACAGCGCGAACAATCTCTTCTGACCGATGGGGTCCAGGGGCGCCCCTGGCTTCGCGCGCGCCTGACCGTGCCGGACGTCCTGCCGCCCTGCCTCGTCGTCGCCGGTCCGACCGCATCGGGAAAGTCGGCGCTCGCGCTGCATCTCGCCGAGCGTCTGCGCGGCACCGTGATCAACGCCGACGCGATGCAGTGCTACCGCGAGCTCCGCGTGCTTACCGCGCGGCCGACAGCGGCCGACGATGCGCGCGTGCCGCATCGTCTCTAC
>CAXUBA010000240.1:0-3741 GCA_964249205.1 uncultured Acetobacteraceae bacterium
GCGCGCAACGCCTCGGCGGCCGCCAGACCTTCCGGGAAGGGCAGATCGTCGTCCGACACCATCGCGCGGCGCAGCGGGACCGAATACAGCACGCCGAGGAGGCCGCCGACGAGGCAGACGCCGGTGCTCTGCCAGAACGGGAAGCCGCGCCATACGCCGACCATCACCAGGGCGGGCAGGACCAGGAGGACGTTGCACAGCGTTCCCGCGGCCGAGGCCTGGGTCTGCACCATGTTGTTCTCGAGGATCGAGCCGCCGAAGGCGCGGAGCAGGGCCATCGAGATGACGGCGGCAGGGATCGACGAGGAGAAGGTGACGCCGGTGCGGAGCCCCATCGAGAGGTTGGCCCCCGTGAACACCACCGTGATCGCGGCGCCGATCAGGATCCCGCGCAGCGTCAGCTCGGTCCGTGGGGCATCGTCCTCGCCGGCCGGATCCCCGGGCCCGTCCGATCCTCCCGGACGGTCGTGGGGGGCCGGGGTCAAGACGTGATGTCGTAGCGGATCGGCTTGAACGCGTAGTTGTTCGACTGCGGCGCCGAACAGGCGGTGAGACCGACGATCAGGTCCTCCTCGGCGCGAACGGAGAACCGGCTGCCGGCCCGGCTGAGGGGCGGCCTGACCTCGAGGCGGCCGTCGGCGTCGACGACGACGTTCATAAACACGTTGAAGGTGACCGGGATGCGGTCGGGCGCGATGCCGAAGGGCTCGAGCGCGTCCGCGAGGTTGCCGAAGCAGCCGCGATGGGGTCGCTCGTCGCCGTAGAGGATCCGGAACGTGTCGGCCGAGCAGGGCGTCAGCAGGAAGTCGTGCCGACCGACGTCGTCCGCGACGATCCTGAGCAGCACGCGGCTCCGGTTGGAGTAGATGGCGTCGCCGACGGTCGGGATCAGCCGCCCGGCGTAGTCGAGCGTACGACCGGACGAGATGACCTCGTCCGTGTCGTCGCGGCTGAAGGCGAGCAGGTCGGCCACCTGTTCGCCTTCGGGATCGACGATCGTCAGCGTCTGGCCGCGGTCGAGCACGAAGGCGGTGCCGGACCGCGGCGCAATCTCGATCACGACGGCCGGTGTCCCTGGCGCGCCGGTGGGCGCCGAAAAGGCGCCTGCCAGGCGTCGTCGACCGCGCGACCGCTGTACTGGCGCGCTTCCGAGATCTCGCCGTGCCGCGCGAGCATCGGGTTCGCGCCTCCGCTGTAGGCCGCGTCGCGGGTCAGGATCTGCTCGCGGAGCTTCTCGTAGCGTCCGTCGGCGCGCAGCCGCTCGAACTGGTCGTGCAGGTTGAACACCAGGGTCGGGCGCTCGAAGCGGCGCGCCCGTCGGCTCGCGCGCGGATGCAGCCCGACCACGAAGAACCCCTGGCCGCCGAAGCTCAGCGAGAAATGCGGGTCGGACGGGTCGGGACTGACCCGCCGGTCGGACGGCTGCCGGCCGTGGACGTCCTTTTCGGTCAGCGACTGGACGCGGTCCCAGAGCGCGCGCTCGAACGCGGGCTCGTCGAGGTCGAGCGGCCCATCGAACACGACCGCGAAGCTTTGGAACAGCACCGGCTCGGCGGCGTAGCCGCGCACGAAGGCGAGCAGAGATGGATAGATGCGGAGATCGTCCCACGAGGACGTGATGTCGCGGGCCACGGTGATCTCGAGCCGGGACGCGCGAAGCGCGGACTTGGCGCCGACGCACGGGAAATCCCGCTGCTCGATGAACCGCCGGAAGTGCTGCGACAGCGGGTGATCGAGGTCGTTCGACCGGAAAAGGGCATGTTCCTCCGCGGTCCGGCTCTCGGCCGAATCCCATTCTGTCGCTCTCATGCGTGGGCAGATGGACGCGGTCCGCACTTCTGCCAGTCCGCGATAACGCGGTGCGGCGCGCGCGCCGCCCGGAGCGACGCGCCCGATCGACGGGAGGATCAGGCGTTCGGCCGGCTTGCATCGCCCGGCCGGCCGAGGTGTTGATCCCCCCGGTCGGCGACAACGACGGCGGATCGGTCGGCGGCCGGCCGCGCCGGCGGGGGGAAGCTCATGGTGTTGAAGGCCATCTGGCGGCTGACGCGGGAAAGCGTCCTCGCCTTCATCGACGACGGGGCGCTCAGCCGGGGTGCCGCGATCTCGTACTACTCGGTGACGTCGCTGGCGCCGATCCTGATCATCGTGATCGCGATCGCCGGCCTGTTCTTCGGCGAGGACGCCGCCCGCGGCGCGATCCAGGAGGAGGTCGGCGGCCTGTTGGGAAGCCGCGGCGCGGCGGCCCTGCAGGAGATCGTCAAGAACGCGTCGAACCCGTCGACCGGGACGATCGCGGGGGTGATCGGGATCGTGACGCTGCTCGTCACCGCGAGCGGCACGTTCGGCGAGATCCAATCGGCGCTCAACATGATCTGGCGGGCGAGCCCGAAGGGCACGACGGTGTCGCGGCTGGTGCGCGCCAGGGTGGCGAGCCTCGGCCTGGTCGCGACGCTCGGCTTCCTCCTGCTCGTGTCGCTGGTGATCAGCTCGGCGATTACCGGGCTCAGCGGGCGGATCAACCACCTGCTGCCGTTCGGCGGACTGATCACGCGCGCGGTCTCGATCGCGATCTCGTTCGTGCTGATCGCGGTGATGTTCGCGGCGATCTACAAGGCGCTGCCGGACCGCGACCTCCGCTGGCGCGACGTCGTCGTCGGTTCGGCGGTGACGTCGCTCTTGTTCACGGTCGGCAAGTTCCTGATCGGCCTCTATCTTGGCTCGTCCACGATGGCCAGCAGCTACGGCGCTACCGGCGGCCTGCTGATCCTGTTCGTCTGGGTCTATTACACCGCGCAGATCTTCCTGCTCGGCGCCGAGTTCACCAAGGCGTTCGCGAGCAACTACGGGTCGATGCGGGACACCGAGGCGGCGGCGAGCCTCGCCAAGGCGAGCGAGGAGCCGGTGCCGGATCCGGCGACAGGCGGCCACGCCTGATCGTCGCGGCACCGGCCGCGCCTGATCGTCGCGGCACCGGCCGCGCCCGTTCGCCGACGTCGCTTGAACGTCGATGTACGGTTCAAGCGGCGCGTTGCGCCGATCGGTCGGCTGGCGGCCGACAGCGGGTGACCGCCGGCAGCGTTTGAACATGGCTGTACGGTTCAAGCGGCGCGTCCGTCGCCGGCGACGCGTCGCCGACGGTGGGACTTCGCCAAAAAAAGCGACGACGGCGCGACCGAGCCGCCCGGCGATGCGGCGGAAACCCGTGCGCGATCGGACACACCGCTCGGCCGATCTCGTCGCGCCGTCGCGCCCAATCCGTGTTCCGGGCGTTGGCTGATCCGCGGCGGATCAACGGCCGCAGCGAAAAGGCTCGACCGACCGATGTCCGAAACACGCGCCTCAGTCCCCCCGCCCGCGCGAGTGGCCGGCCAGGGTCCGCCCGACGCGTCGCGCGCCGTGACGCTCTTCGTCATGGTCGTGGCCATCCTCTACTTCGGCAAGGAGGTGCTGGTCCCGGTCACGCTGGCGCTCCTGCTGGCCTTTCTGCTGGCGCCGCTGGTGGAGCTGCTCCGGCGCTTGCATCTCGGCCGCGTGCCTTCCGTCCTGCTCGGGGTGGTGCTCGCGCTCGGGGTCGTCGCCGCGATCGGCGGCGTCATCGGCGAGCAGATCGCCGAGCTCGGCGCCGGCATTCCGAAATACGTCGGAACCGTGGAAACCAAGGTCGCGACGCTCCGGCACTACACGGTCGGCGAAGTGACCAGGCTCGCCGCGAGCGTCGGTTCGCACCACGGGCATGGC
>CAXUBA010000241.1:0-3726 GCA_964249205.1 uncultured Acetobacteraceae bacterium
GCAGCGGCGCGCGCGGGCGCGACGTCGCGCTCGCGCCGGAACGCCGAAGGGGCGTCGATCGTGGCGCCGGTGACGACGCCCGCCATGTCGCGGGCGAGCCGCGCTTCCACGGTGCCCGCGCGCTCGGCGAAGCGAAGCCGGTCGCCCGAAGTCTTGCCGAGGCGGGCGAGCGCGAAGGCGGTGCCGACGTTCGGGTGGCCGGCGAAGGGAAGTTCGTTGCGCGGCGTGAAGATCCGCACGAGGGCGTCGTGCGCCGCGTCGGGCGCGCGGCACACGAAGGCGGTCTCGCTCAGGTTGAACTCGGCGGCGATCCGCTGCATCGACGCGAGGTCGAGCCCGTCGGCCTCGGGCAGCACGGCGAGCGGGTTGCCGCCGAACTGCCGATCGGTGAAGACGTCGACGGTGACGAAGCGGCGGCCGGCGGTCATCGTCGACCCCTCATTCGGCGACCAGGATCATCAGGCGCGCGCGTCGGCCGCTCTCGACGAGCACGATCGCATTCTGCCGGAATCGGCGCCCGATCGTCGCCAGCAGGCGCGGGTCGCCGCACACCAGCATGCCCGCCTCGCGCCAGGCGCCGAGCCGCCCTTCGGCCGGTCGAGAAGGGCGCTGCCGGGTCGCGGCCGCGAGGTTCCGCGTCATCCGGCGGTTCCACGCCTCGGCCATGCTCCGGCTCCGCGGATTGGCGGCGGTGATCAGGGCGGCGCGCCGGTGGTTCAGGCAGCGGAGCAGCGCGTCCGTTTCGGCCGAGGCATGGCCGATCGCGACGTGGACATGGCCGTCGAGCACGTAGTCGGTGCGCCGGTAGAGGCGGAGCAGGCGCGGCGCGAGCGGCACCCTCACGCATCCTCCCGCGCGTCGCCCGGCCATTCGTGGTTCCGGTGGACGGCCACGCTCATCAGGAGGCCGAAGCCGAACATCACGGTCAGCATCGCCGAGCCGCCGTAGGACACGAGCGGCAGCGGCACGCCGCCGACCGGGATCGCGCCCATCACCATCGAAAGGTTCACGAAGCAGTAGAGCGAGAAGTTGACCGAGATGCCGAGCGCGAGCAGCCGGCCGAAGCGGTTGCGCGAGCGGATCGCCATCACCATGCCGCCGAGGATCAGAAGGAGGAGGAGGACCATCAGGGCGCCGGCGCCGACCAGGCCGAACTCTTCGGCGATCGTCGTGAAGATGAAGTCGGTCTGCTTCTCGGGAAGGAAGTCGAGCTGGTTCTGCGTGCCCTGGAGAAAGCCCTTGCCCCACATGCCGCCCGAGCCGAGCGCGATCTTCGACTGGATGATGTTGTAGCCGGCACCGAGCGGATCGCTTTCCGGATGGAGGAAGGTGGTGATGCGGGCGCGCTGGTAGTCGTGCAGGTGGCGGTACGCGACGGTGGCGAGAAACGGCAGCGGAACGGCGACCAGCGCCACCTGCCACAGGCGGACGCCGGCAGCGAGGAATACCGAGGCGCCGACCAGCGCGATGATGACCGCGGTGCCGAGATTGGGCTCCTTCAGCACGAGCCCGACCGGGATCAGCACGAGGACCAGCGGGAGCACGAGGAACAGCGGGTTGCCCATCCGCTGCCACGACGCGTTCTTGAAGATCGACGCGAGCACGAGGACGAGCGCGATCTTGGCGAGCTCGGAGGGCTGCATCTGCACGCCTGCGAGATCAATCCAGCGCTCGGCGCCCTTGCCGACATGGCCGATCCGAAGCACGAGCGCGAGCAGCAGGATCGAGGCGACGTACAGCGGCCAGGCCAGCTTCTCGATCAGCCGGATGTCGACCAGCGCGAGGCCGAGCATCATCACGAGCCCGGCCGCGAAGCGGATCCCCTGCGGGCCGGCATAGGGGCGCGGCGAGCCGCCGCCGGCGGAATAGAGCGCCGCATAGCCGACGCCGCCGAGAGCCGCGATCAGCAGGACGTAGAGCCAGCTGACCCGGAGCAGCTTGCTCATCAGGCCGAAGGAAGGCTCCGGCCGGAGCAGGCGCTTGCCGGTGATCACGGCAGCACGACGCCCCCGGGACCGGTGAAGCCGGCGGCGGGCCCGTTCGGGCCGGCGGCGGTCCCCGGGACGATCTCGGCGACCGTCTGCGGCGGCGGTGCGGTGCTGCGCCCGGCGGGATCGCGGCCGAGCGTGTCGATCATGATGTCGCGGGCGAGCGGGGCGGCGACGTCGGCGCCGGCGTTGCCGTGCTCGATCACCAGCGCCACCGCGTAGCGCGGCGCGTCGTAGGGTGCGTAGCAGATGAACAGCGCGTGCGGCCGGAACTTCCATGGCAGGTTGGCCGAGTTGAAATGGCCGAACTCGCGTGCCCAGCGCGACACCCGGCGCACCTGGGCCGATCCCGTCTTGCCCGCCATGGTGACTCCCGGGATCCCGAGCCGCGCCTTCGGCGCGGTGCCGCCGCCCTCGTTGACGACCGCCCACATGCCGGCGCGCACCGCGTGGAGCTGTTCGTCGGGAAGGCCCATCGACGGCCAGTCGTCGGCATTGGCGCCCGCCTGGAGCGTGCCGGCGATCGTCCGCGTGAGGTGCGGCTCGACCGCGCGGCCGGTCGCGACGCGCGCGCAGTAGGTGGCGAGCGCGAGCGGAGTCACTTCGACGAAGCCCTGGCCGATGCCGGCATTCACCGTGTCGCCGCCGTTCCAGTGGTGGCCGTGCGCGCGACGCCATTCGGGAGTGGGGATCACGCCCGCCTTCACGTGCGGCAGCTCGATCGGCAGCCTGGTGCCGAGGCCGAGCGCGTGGCCGGTCAGCGCGACGGCATCCATGCCGGTGCGACGCGCCGTCTCGTAGAAGAAGACGTCGCAGGAATATTTGAGCCCGCCGTGGAGGTCGAGCGAGCCGTGGCCGCCCTTCTTCCAGCAGTGGAAGCGGATGCCGCCGATGTCGATAAAGCCGGGGCAGTTGATCCGATCCGTCGGCGCGAGCGTGCCGGCCTGCATCGCCGACAGCGCGACCGCCGGCTTGAAGGTGGAGCCCGGCGGGTAGAGACCGGCGACCGCCTTGTTGATCAGCGGCCGCGTCGCCTGGTTCTCGGGCGAGTTCCATTCTGCCCACTGCGCCTGCGACACGCCGCTGTCGAACAGGCTCGGGTCGAAGGACGGGTTGCTGACCATCGCCAGCACCTCGCCGTTGCGGCAGTCCATCACGACGGCGGACGCGCTCTGGTCGGCCAGGCGGTTCTCGACCGCGAGCTGCAGCCCGCAGTCGATCGTGAGGCCGACCTCGTCGCCCTGGGTGCCTTCGTGTCGGTCCAGCTCGCGCATCACGCGGCCGCTCGCGTTGACCTCCATCTGCACCGAGCCCGCGTCGCCGCGGAGCGCGTCGTCGCGGGTGCGCTCGATGCCCGCGCGCCCGACCCGCATGCCGGGAATGGCGAGGATCGGGGCGTCGCGCTCGTCGCGATCGTTCGGGGGCGCGACGTAGCCGACGACGTGCGCCATGTGGGCGCTTTCGGGATAGAGGCGCGTGGTGCCGACGTCGACCAGCACGCCCGGCAGGTCGGGCGCGTTGACTTCGATCCGCGCCATGTCATCCCAGGCGAGGAAGCCCTTCAGCTCGACCGGGATGAAGCGGCGGTTGCGGGCGACCTCGCGGCGGATCCGCGCCCGCTCGCGATCGTCGAGCGGGACGATCGCGCCGAAGCGCTCGAGGGTGCGGTCGAGATCGCCCGCCTCCTCCGGCAACAGGAGGGCGCGCCAGTTGAGCGTGTTGCCGGCGAGCAGCACGC
>CAXUBA010000242.1:0-3699 GCA_964249205.1 uncultured Acetobacteraceae bacterium
GAGGTGATCGCCGCGGACGGCCGCTTCGTCGACGATCGGACGGTGGAGGCCGGCGGCCGCCGTTTGTCGGCGCCTCGGATCGTGGTCGCGACCGGCTCGCGACCGCGGATCCCCGACATCCCCGGCCTCGCCGCCGTTCCCTTCCTCACCAACGAGACCCTGTGGGATCTCCCCGAACCCCCCGCCCCCCGCGCGCTCGGCGGCGGCGGCGGGGGGGGGGGCGCGCGGCCGCTGGCGTTCCGGCGCGGGGGCGCCTAGACGACGGTGATCGAGAGCGGAACCTGCCTCGCCGGCGAGGACGGGGACGCCGCCGCGATCGTTCTCGCTTCCGTCCGTCGCGACGGCGTCAGGATCCTCGAAGGTCGCGCCGTCGCCCGGGTCGAGCGGCGCGACGGCGGCGTGGCGCTCGTGCTCGCGGATGGCGAAACCGTCGCCGCCACCCACCTGCTCGTCGCGGCCGGACGCGAGCCTCGCGTGGACGGCCTACGGCTCGAAGCGGCGGGGATCGACGTTTGTCCGGACGGGGTCGTGGTGGACGGGCGGAGGCGCACCCGCAACCGGCGCGTCTTCGCGGCCGGCGACTGTCGGCAGGGACCGCGCCTCACCCACGTCGCGGGCGAGGACGGGTCGGTGGTCGTCCGCAACATCGGGCTCGGATGGCCGGCGACCCTTCGCGGCGACGCGCTGCCGCGGGCAATCTTCACCGATCCGGAACTCGCGCAGGTCGGAATGACCGCGGAGGCGGTTCGACGGACGGGCGATCGACCCCACATCGAAACCCGGTATTTCGCGGAGGACGACCGGGCGGTGACGGAAGGGCACGACGAGGGCTTCGTGAGAACCGTGCGCCGCGGCCGGCGCCTCGTCGGCGCGACGATCGTCGGCCGTCACGCGGGCGAGCTTCTCCTGCCGTGGAGCTTGGCGATCCGCGGCAAGGCGTCGACCTTCGGCATGGCCGACACCGTCGTCGCCTACCCGACGCGGTCCGAACGCTCGAAGGCGGCCGCGTTCGCCCCTTGGGAACCGGTCGTTTTCTCCGCGGCGAGCCGACGCTGGGCCCGGCTGCTCGCCCGCGGAAGACGGCGCGTGGAGCGGGCGTGAGCGCGTTCCCGAACCCCGTCGACTCGCCCTTCCGCATCCGCGACACGGTGCCGCTGCCGCGCACGAAGTTCCGCGATCCCGAACGGACGGCGACCGGCGCGACGCGCGCGACCGTCCCGGTCGCCGCCCTCCGCACGCTCTGGTTCAACACCGGCACGCTCTGCAATCTCGCCTGCGCGACCTGCTATATCGAGAGCTCACCCACGAACGACGCGCTCGTCTACCTGTCGGCACGCGCGGTCACCGACATCCTCGACGAAGCCGGACGCGAACGGATGCCGTTGGCGGAGGTCGGGTTCACCGGCGGCGAGCCGTTCATGAACCCCGCGATCGTCGCGATGATCGACGACGCGCTCCGTCGCGGCCTCCGTGCGATCGTGCTCACCAACGGCATGAAGCCGATGCGCCGTCACGAAGCCGCGCTGCTGGCGCTCCGTCGCCGATACGGCGATCGACTGACGCTCCGGGTCAGCCTCGACCACCACACCAAGGGCGCGCACGAAGCCGAGCGGGGCGGGCGAAGCTGGGAGATCGCGCTCGACGGCTTGCGCTGGCTGGCCGCGAACGGCGTCCGGATCGCGGTCGCCGGGCGCCACCTGCCGGGCGAGAGCGATGGCGCCGCGCGCGTCGGCTACCGCGCGCTCCTCGACGGGCTCGGCATCGCGCTCGACGTGTTCGACCCCGAGCGTCTCGTGATCTTCCCGGAAATGGACACGACCGCCGACGTCCCCGAGATCACGACCGAATGCTGGTCCATTCTCGGCAAGTCGCCGACGTCCGTCATGTGCGCGACCAGCCGCATGGTGGTGCACCGACGCGGCGAGCGGGCGCCGCGCGTGGTGTCCTGCACCCTGCTGCCGTTCGATTCCGGCTTCGACATGGGTGCGACGCTT
This sequence comes from uncultured Acetobacteraceae bacterium, assembly GCA_964249205.1. Taxonomy (GTDB): domain Bacteria; phylum Pseudomonadota; class Alphaproteobacteria; order Acetobacterales; family Acetobacteraceae; genus CAXTPV01. Next base: position 1,995 of record CAXUBA010000242.1, read on the forward strand.
GCCGAGGCCGTTCGCCCGGTGCATCTGAACCACCCGCATTGCGCCCGCTTCTGCGTGCTCGGCGGCGCGAGCTGCGGCGGCTGAGAGTCGCACAAAGCCGGCGGACGGACGCCGCGTCGGTGCGCGGAGGCCGACCGCCTCTCCCCGGGGTGCAGGCCAGCGCCGCACGCTGTCCGGCTACTCGCGCGCACGTTTCCTCGCGTCCGCCTGCCATCGCCAGATCACCACGGCGGCCATCATCGAGATGACCGCGAACACCACCGCGAGACCCATGAGGAGCGAGTGCGGCTGCCCCATCGGCGATCCCGAGAGGCCTGCCAACGCGGTTCCGGGCATCCGACCGTCGCCTTCCTTCGTCCCGCGCGCCGTGGGCGCCTGTCCCCGAGTGTAACTGGGAAAAGCCTTCCGGCCGGTAAAGACTGCGCGCCGGATCGTCGCCCGCGCCGTCGCGTGGGGAGAACCCGACGCGGCAGTGCCCGTTTCCGTGCAGGGACAGCGATCCGGGAGGTGCACGGTGGCATTCGAGGTCGGCGAGAAGGTTCAGCTCAAGTCGGGCGGTCCGGTGATGATCGTGGACAACGTCGTCGGCGATCGCGTGAGCGTCGTCTGGACGGACGGCGAGGGGCACCAGCAACAGGAAGAATATCGGTCCGAGATGCTGCGTCCGGCCGACGCCGGCTGACCGACGCGCTGATCGATGTGACGCCGGGCGCTTCGCGCTCTCGTTCGCATGCTGCGGTCGGCGTTCGCCGGCCGCGCCCGAACCGCCGCGGCGCCGTGTCCGCCTCACCGCCTGGCCGGAAGACGAACGGCCGGCCCGCGACGGGAACCGGACGACGCGTCAGGGAATGGCCGCACCCTTGTCGTAGTAGTCGTCGACCGCGCGGCCACGCGTCGCATCCCAGGCCGACAGTTCCGCGTCGTCGTAGGCGGGCGCGCCTTCGAGACGCTCCCGGTCGAGGTTGACCGTGAAGCCGCCTTTCTCCGTGTCGTAGGTGAGCTGGTTCCACGGCAGTGGGTGATACTTGTCGCCGATGCCGAGGAAGCCGCCGAAGCTCAGGATGGCGTATTGCGCCCGTCCCGACACCTTCTCGATCATCACGTCGTGCACGCTGCCGAGCCTGCCGCCGGCTCCGTCGTAGACCGCGGCCCCATTGACCTTGCTGGCCGCGATCAGGGTCCCGGTCGTGTCTCTGGGATCATGGACGCTTGCACTTGCCATCGTGTCCTTCCTTCGAAGCTGAAGCCTGTCACGTCCGGCTTGTCTCGGCCGTTCCGTTCGCAGGCTCGATGGCAAACGCGATGACGACCTCGCGAGTTCTCGGCTTGCGGGACAAGCGGCCGGGCTTCGGCGTCTTCCGCCTGGAGCGTTCACGTCATCGAAGCGGAACCGCCGCGGACGGACAGCCGCGGCGGTGAGATGCGTTGAGCGCCGAGCGTAGACGCACGCTCCTCGCTTCAGCCGTCGGAATTTACGAGATCTGAGCCGTTGGCTTCCGAATCACGCGTCGGCTGCTTCTCGACAGGTGCCTTGTCGGGCCCGACTTCGCCGGGCTGATCCTCGTCTTTGCTCGCAGCTTCCTTCAAGATTTCATGGGTTCCGTGCGTGTCATCAGCCATGGAAGGTATCCTTTCGCTGCCATCAGTTCAGGCGACACCCTGAGGGTAGCGCCAGAAAGAGGACGGACAGGCATAACCAAGTTAG
>CAXUBA010000243.1:0-3576 GCA_964249205.1 uncultured Acetobacteraceae bacterium
GCTCAGCTTCGCGTCGAGGACGCCGATCGGGAGCTCGAAGTCGCTGTTCATGCGCCCGAGTGTGCGGGTGTCTTCACTTGCGTGCGGCGGACGGGCGTCCGTCGCGCCGCGTTCCCGATCTTCAAGCGTGGCATGATCGGCACCGACCGGCCTTTCGCAATGAAGCCCTCGCATCGCGACGCGGCCGAGAGCCCAGACCTGTCGTGCAAGCCTCAACGCGCTTCCGGCCCGTCCTGAGACCAAGACCAGGAGGACGTCCCTGCTGCCATGGTCGGGCGCTCGCCGCTCCCGGTGAGATCGAGCACGAGGCCTGTGGTCCGAGAGCTTCGGTCGCGGTCGTGAACTCCATGCCGTTCCGCCGCGCTGTCCGACCCATCCCTGCGGGCGCAGCGTTAGAATTTTGGTAGCAAACGGGCGTGGGCGTTATTACAGTCGCTCTCAAGGCCGCGAAACCAAGCGGCCATCCGGAGGGATCCGTATGTTCGACCGTCTGCTGACGTCGATGCGCTCTGACAAACAGAGCATGGTGTGGCCGCGTGACCAGGACGCCCGCTTCCGACCTCGTGTCGAGGTTCCGGCACCGGACCGCGATCCGGCCGCCGCTGTCCGTCCACGCGTCTGGTCAGACCCGGATGAAGACGTGCCTCTCATCGCCGCCTGGTGACGTCAGCACCGCGCGAAAGCGTCGTCCTTCGTCGTTGCCGGCCAGCCGTCGCGAAAAGAGGCTGGAAGATCGACGGCAGGGGCCGCTCGACGGATCAGGAGCCAAGCGTCTCCCCTGCGCCATCGGGCTTCCCGGTCCGCAGACCTCGCCGCCACGAGAGGAGGCGGCGAGCGTCGGCGCACCCGTTTGACGGCGGGTGCGCCGGTCCGCTTTCAGGGAACGTTGCGCCGGTAGGCGCGGGCAACCGCCTTGGCGGCGTCGTCAGGGGTCAGAAAGCCGGTGTTCGCGACGGCTAGCGTGTCGGTGACGAACGAGGACAGGTAAGCGGCCTTGGTGGGATAGAGAGCAAGCAACTGCGAACGAGCGAGACGCGTCACCTCTCCCGACAAGGAGCAGTTGAGGCTCGAAGTGCCGGTCTGGCTGGTGTAGGTCGCAACCGGCACGTCGACTTCGGGCGCGCGCACGCCGCCGACGGCGTTGCCGTAGGCGTCCAACGTTTCGGTCAGCGCCGGAGGCGTGCCGGTCGCCGCGAGCAGCGGTGCATGCGGCGGGACCGTGCCGTCCCGGACCCAGCCCTCCAGGAAGGCGAAGCTCGCGTCGAGCAGGTCGGCGCCAGGGAAGTTGCTCAGCCGCGCTCCTGCCTTGCACGTCGCGTAGTCCTCGACGAGCGTCGTGCCGCCCGCCGCGTGGGTGTCCGTCGCGTCCGGTGCGGATGTGGTCTGCTGCACCACGACGTGGGCCGGGCCGGCGGCCTCGTAGTAGCGGTAGCGGTCGTCGGCCGCGTCACTGTCGGCGCGGAACGCCTGGCGCGCGCTGTTGTAGTCGGACTGCGACTGCGTCGCGACGATCGCGCCGTTCCGCGAGCGCAGGACGTTACGCGGATCGCCGGCCCCCGGTGTCGGGCTGCACTGGTTGAGTGGCGCCTGGATCCCGAACCCGGAACCAACGAAGTAGCCGTCGAAGATCGGCGCTCCCTTGATGCGCGGCGTGATCGCATTGATGTAGCCGACGAGATCGATCGCGCTCTGCGAATATCCTGCCGCGTAGACCGCCTTCACCTTGTAGCCGTTCAAGGGATTGCTCGCGCCGGAGCTCCGCACCAGCGATGCGGTCTGGCTCAGCACGTCATACAGCAGACCGTCCTCGGTCGCGTGCGACGAGCCACCGACGATGCTGTAAAGCGTCGGGCAGGTCGCGTCGGTCTCGTTCGGGTTTGGATTGGCCCAGGACAGGGCTGCATAGCGGGTCGGATTGAAGCGCTTGAGCCCGGCGATCGTGACCGGCTTTCCGGTGATCCCGATCCAGACGTCGCCGCGACTGGTGAAGTAGGCATGGTCATAGGACCAGAAGATCGGCAGGTCATAGTTGTTGGTGGCGTTCAGCACCTCGATGATCACGTTGCCGCTGAAGCGTCGCGGATCGGTCGGGCGACGGACCAGGATCCGGTTGGTGTAGGGACCCGACCGGAGCACGTTGACGGTCGTGTCATAGGGATCGGCCACACTGTCGTACTGGTAGACATTCGCGGTCCCGCTCAAGAAGTACTCGTCCTCGCGATACCCGACGGACGCCAGGTCGAGCGGGTCGATCTGGAAGGCGGCTGCGTTGAACGGATGATTGGACGCGGTGTTGCCGCCGATGGGACCGGTGACCGAAGGGACCTCACGCGCTCCCTTCGCGTGCGCGCTCGTGGCGAGCGAGGCTGCCGCAAGAGCGGCAAGCACGGTCGCACTTCGGAAAGCCGGATGTTTGCTGTTCATGTTTCCTCCCCGTCCATGATCCTGGACGTTGCTGCGACCAGCGCGCGAGCGTGTTCGCTCTCGATGCGCGAATGATCGTCTCGGAGGTTAGGACGAGCAATCCGAGCCTGTAAACGCGCATTCAGCCGGCAGGCAGTGCCGGCACCGACAGGGCGGACGAGCCCTGAAGCGGCGCCTTCGACGCGAGCTCGCGGGTGATGGCGGCCGCATCCTACGGCGCGGCCCGCTCGTGCTCATCAGCGGTGGCGTTCTGCCGAACGCCGCCGTTCGGGGCGTCGATCTCCGTGCCTTCACCTCACGTCGTGGTGCCACCAGCGATTGAAGGCGACGATCGACCAGATCGCTTCGACGAGGCCGAACGGCCACGCGCCCTGAAGGAAGCCGTAGACGGATCCCAGCGCGCATGAGCCCGCGAAGCCGAGGATGAACCAGGGGCTTCTCGCCTCGAGCGGAGCATGGCCGTGACCGCGAACAGGCCGAAGGCCGTCACCATGTCCATCGCCGATCGAACCCGTCTCCGTTCGCCGGAGTTTGAACGGCGCCGCGCGACCGGACGACGACGAAAACAGATCGCGGCGCTGGACGGCTCTTCGTCAGGTCCGGACGCGTGCGGCGATCCGGCCGAGGACGCGACGCGGCAGGACGAGGAGGCGAAGCGCCTCGATGCCGGCGCCGACGATTGCAGCCGGCAGTGGCGGCGGACGGCGGCCGAAGCGGCCGATCACCCCGTCCACGAGCCCCTGGCGCGCCGCGTCCCATTGCGGCGGGGAGGCCCAGTGGCGGACGCGGAGCTGTTCGTCGACGAGGCTCGCGAAGGTTTCGGGACGGCCGCTGATCGAGATGCCGCGTCGCCAGGCGAGGAAGCGATTGCGGGTGCGGTAGTAGGTGGCGTCGGCGCCCGCGCCCGACGCCTCGCCGCGATGTCCGACGTACGACGTGCCGTCAAGGAGAAGGCGCCAGCCGCGCCGCGTCGCGCGGATAAACCATTCCGCTTCTTCCCAGTAGAGGAAATGGTCTTCCGGGAACGGACCGAGAGCGGCGAACGCGCGCAGGCTGATCGCGACGCCGGCGCCGTGGAGCGGGCGGGCGGCGACGACGCCGGCGGGCGCCGCCGCGGCGGTATCCGGCGTCGGCGAGACGCTCCAGCGCGGT
>CAXUBA010000244.1:0-3532 GCA_964249205.1 uncultured Acetobacteraceae bacterium
CGGCATCTGGTGCATGCGGCGCACGCGGCGCGGCCCGACGCGCCGCTCGGCGTGCTCACGTTCGAGCCGCATCCGCGCGAAATGTTCCGCCCGGACGACGCGCCGTTCCGGCTGACGCTTCCGGCCGAGCGACGCGCGGCGCTCGAGGCGCTCGGTGTCGCGGTGATCCACGAGATCCCGTTCGACCGCGCCTTCTCGGAACTGTCCGCCGACGCGTTTGTGACCGAGCTGCTGCATCGGGAGCTCGGCGCCGTGCATCTCTGCTGCGGGCCGGACTTCGCCTTCGGCCACCGCCGGCGCGGCGACGTCGTGACGCTGGAACGGCTCGCGGAAGGGCTCGGGATCGGGCTCAGCGTGGTGCCGAAACTGAGCGACGCCGCCGGACCGTATTCCTCGACGCGGATCCGCCGGCTGCTGCTCGACGGCTACCCGGAGCGCGCGGCGCAGGAACTCGGCCGCTTCTGGTCGATCCGCGGCGTGGTCCAGCCGGGCGACCGGCGCGGCCGGACGATCGGCTTCCCGACTGCCAACATCGCGTTCGGCCGGCATCTGGAGCCGGCGCGCGGGGTCTACGCCGTGCGGGTCAGGCTGCCGGACGGCCGGGACGTGCCGGGCGTCGCCAATGTCGGGGTTCGGCCGACGGTCGGCGGCACGGAAAGCCGTCTGGAAGCGCATCTGTTCGACTTCAGGGGCGACCTCTACGGGCAGGAACTCGCCGTCGCGTTCCATGCTTTCCTGCGCGACGAGCGACGCTTCGACGGGATCGACGCGCTTCGCGCCCAGATCACGGAAGACGCGGCGGCGGCACGCGCAGCGTTCGGTTGACCGGCGGACCCGGGCTTCCGCATATGACCCGCATGGCGGACAGCGAGAGCACGGGCGCGGACACGACGGCAGCCGACGCGCCCGCGACAGACGGCGTGACCGACGGCACGGCGGCGCGCGACTATCGCGACACGGTGTTCCTGCCGCGCACCAAATTCCCGATGCGCGGCGACCTGCCGCGTCGCGAGCCGGCGCTGCTCGCGCGCTGGGAGGCGTCCGGTCTCGCTGACGCGCTGGTGCGGGACGCCGAAGGCCGGCCGCCGTTCGTGCTGCACGACGGGCCGCCCTACGCGAACGGCCATCTCCACATCGGCCACGCGCTGAACAAGATCCATAAGGACGTCATCAACCGCGCCCAGCGGATGGCCGGGCGGGGCGTGCGCTACGTGCCGGGCTGGGACTGCCACGGGCTGCCGATCGAGTGGAAGGTCGAGGAGGAGTACCGAAAGGCGGGCCGCGACAAGGATGCGGTGCCGGTGGTGCAGTTCCGCGCCGAGTGCCGGGCCTATGCCGCGAAGTGGCTGGCGGTCCAGGACGCCGAGTTCCGCCGCCTCGGCATCGCCGGCGAGTGGGAGCAGCGCTACGCGACGATGGACTTCGCGTCCGAGGCCGCGATCGCCGACGAGATCGGGCGGTTCCTCCTGAACGGGCTCCTGTATCGGGGCTTGCGTCCGGTGATGTGGAGCCCGGTCGAGAAGACGGCGCTCGCCGAAGCGGAGATCGAGTACCACGATCACGTCTCCACCACGATCCACGTCCGGTTCCCGCTGATCGCCGGGCCGCTCGCCGCGTGGGACGCAGCGATCGTGATCTGGACCACGACCCCCTGGACCATGCCGGGCAACCGGGCGGTCGCCTTTAACGGGGCGCACGACTACGTCATCCTCCGGGTCGACGGCGTCGGCGAAGGATCGGGCGCCCGCGTCGGCGAACACCTCCTGGTGGCGGCGGCGCTCGCCGAGCGTTTCGCCGACGAGGTCGGGATTACCGCGTGGACCGTGGCGCGCGAGGTGCCGGGGCCGGAACTCGCCGGCCATGTGGCCGCCCATCCGCTTCGCGGCCGCGGCTACGACCACGACGTGCCGGTGCTCGACGCCGACTTCGTCACCACCGACCAGGGCACCGGCTTCGTCCACGTCGCGCCCTCGCACGGCGAGGAGGACTTCGCGCTCGGCGTCGCGAACGGGCTCGAGGTCCCGGAGATCGTGGAAGCCAACGGGCGCTACGCCGCGACCGTGCCGAACTGGGCGGGCTTCCACGTCTACAAGGTCGCCGACCCGATCTGCGAGGCGCTGGCCGAGGCGGGCGGGCTCGTGCGGCGCGGGACGATCACGCATTCCTACCCGCATTCCTGGCGGTCGCGGGCGCCGCTGATCTACCGGGCGACGCCGCAGTGGTTCATCCGGATGGACGGCGAGGCGGCGCTGCGGTCGCGCGCGCTCCAGGCGCTGGACGGGGTCACGTTCGTGCCGCCGCAGAGCCGACACCGGCTGACCTCGATGGTCGCGAACCGGCCCGACTGGTGCATCTCGCGGCAGCGGAGCTGGGGCGTGCCGATCGCGGTGTTCGTCGAGCGCCGGACCGGTGCGGTGCTGCGCGATCCGGACGTGATGCGTCGTGTCGTCGAGGCCTTCCGCAGCGAAGGGGCGGATTGCTGGTACGCGTCGCCGCCGGAGCGCTTCCTCGGCTCGGGCCGCGACCCCGCGGATTACGAGCAGGTGCGCGACGTCGTCGACGTCTGGTTCGAGAGCGGCTGCACGCACGCCTTCGTGCTTGAGGCGCGCGGGCTCCGCTGGCCGGCCGACGTGTATCTCGAAGGCTCGGACCAGCATCGCGGCTGGTTCCAGTCGAACCTGCTGGAAGCGGTCGGCACCCGCGGCGCGGCACCCTACCGGACGATCGTCAGCGACGGGTTCGTGCTCGACGAGCAGGGCCGCAAGATGAGCAAGTCGCTCGGCAACGGCGTCGCGCCGCAGCAGGTGACCGACCAGTACGGCGCCGACATCCTCCGGCTCTGGACCATGGGCGGCGATCTCCGGGAAGACGTGCGGATCGGCCCCGAGATCCTCCGCCAACAGAGCGAGCTCTACCGCAGGATCCGAAACACGCTCCGCTGGATCCTCGGCGCGCTCGACGGCTGGGACGAACACGAGCGGGTCGCGACCGACGCGATGCCGGAACTCGAACGGTTCGTGCTGCACCGGCTCGCCGAAACGGCGGACGTCGTCGCCGCCGCGGTCCGGACGCACGACTGGGTCGGCGTCGTGCCGGCGCTGCACGCGTTCTGCGCCAACGAACTGTCGTCCTTCTACTTCGACATTCGGAAGGACGCGCTCTACTGCGACGCGCCGTCGAGCCCGCGCCGGCGCGCCGCCCGGACCGTGCTCGACCACCTCCATCGCGCCCTGGTCGCCTGGCTGGCGCCGGTGCTGCCGTTCACCGCTGAGGATGCCTGGTGCGCCCGCTTCGGGGAGGGGAACAGCGTGCACCGCACGCTGTTCCCCTCAGTCCCGGATGGGTGGCGCGACGCCGGGCTCGGCGAGCGCTGGGAACGGTTGCGCGCGGTGCGGCGGGTGGTCACCGCGGCGCTCGAAACGGCGCGGCAGCAGGGACTGTTCGGCTCGTCGCTGGCCGCCGCCGTGACCCTGCCGCTCGCGCCCGCCGAGGCGGAGGCGTTCGGCGAGGTGGACTGGGCCGAGCTCGCCAT
>CAXUBA010000245.1:0-3472 GCA_964249205.1 uncultured Acetobacteraceae bacterium
ATCGGGACCCGATCGGGGCGAGCGTCCCGGCGCCCGCCGCCCACGCGATCGTCACCGGCGCCGAGCCGTTCACGCTCGACACCGCCCTCACCGGCGTGCTGCACATGAAGCTCGTGCGCTCCCCCCACCCCCCCGCCCGGGATGAGCTGGATTGGCACCACGGCGGGCTGGTACTCGCCCCATGGTACGAGATGCGCCTTGTCGAACACCGTTTCGAGCCGACCGCCGGGACCGACCGCGAAGAGCGAGTTCCGCGGCCTTCCGTCGGCGCCGAAGCGGACCCCGCCGACGAGTGCCGCGCGCGCCGGGGCCATCGCGTCGGCGATCGCGGTCAGCGCGGGCCCGTCGCCCTCGATCGTGAACGGGCTCGCGGCTTCCGGCCAGACGACGAAGGCGGGCATCGTGCCGGCGCGCCGCACGCCGTCCGCAGTCAGCGCGACATAGCGGCGGAACACGGCGAGATCGTCGGCGCGGCTGATCTTCTCGCGTTCCGGCACGTCGCCCTGCGCGAGCACGACGTCGATCCCCGCCGTCGTCGGCGGCGGCGCACCGAGCCGCCACGCGCCGAACAGGGCGGCAAGCGACACGAGCCCGATCGAGGCGGCGCGGAGGCGCCACGACCGGACGGCGATGCTGCCGAAGGCAAGGACGGCGAGCAGCGTGAGACCGTCGACGCCGACCGCGGAAGCCGGCTGGATCGCGACGTCGCCGACGCGGCCGCGAAACTCCCAGACGCTTCCGAGCGGGTTCCAGGGGAAGCCGGTGAAGATGAACTCGCGGACGATCTCGGCGAGCGTCCAGCTGCCGGCCAGCGCCGCCACCCGAGGAGCACCCGGCGGGGCGAGGCGCGCAACCGCCGCGGCACACGCGACGAAAGGCGCCAGCACGAGGGCCAGGAACGGCACGGCGAACGGCACCGCCCACCAGAACTCGTCGGCCCGGAGCAGGATCGCGTTGGTGATCCATTCGAGACCGACGAGATGGTAGCCGAAAGCCCAGGCGAAGCCGCGACGCGACGCGTCCGCCATCCCGCGCGACCGATCGATCAGCAGGACGAGGGCCGGGATCCCGAGGGCGAGTGCCGGCAGCAGGAAGTCGGGCGGGAGAGCCAGCGCGGACACGGCGCCCGCCAGGACGGCGAGACCGTCGGCCTTCCAGTGCGCGAGGTCGCGCGGGAACAACGACGCGAGCGGCACGGCGAAACCGGCTCAGTCGAGAGCGTCGCGCAGCGCCCGTTCGTAGTGGCGGTAGTATTTGTCGGTGACGAGATCGGTCTTCACCACGATCACGACGTCGGTGGTGTTGAACTGCTCGTCGACCACGGCGCCGTCACCGACGAAACCGCCGAGGCGGAGATAGCCCTTCACGAGCGGGGGCAGCGATCCGACAACGCGCTTCGGGTCGAGCGTGTCGGCCTCGATCCGGCGCATGTCGACATAGCGGTGCGGCAGCGCGGTGGGGCGGAGCGCCGGCGGCGCGAGATGGTTGAGGTAGAGATAGGTGAGCTCGCCGCCGAGCTTGTCGGGATCGGTGCCGGTCAGGCTGGCGCAGCCGAACATCAGGTCGATCTGGTGGTGGAAGACGTAGGCCGCGATGCCGCGCCAGAGCAGTTGCATCACGGCGCGGCTGCGATACTGGAGATCGACGCAGGAGCGGCCGAGCTCGAGCAGGCTGCCGGGGAAGCTGAGCAGACGCGCGATGTCGTATTCGCCCTCGGTGTAGAAGTGGCCGATCGTCTTGGCCCCTTCCCGCTGAACGAGACGATACGTGCCGACCACGCCTTCGGGACCGGGCCCGATCGCGTGGTCCACGACGAGGAGATGATCGGCGACGTTGTCGAACACGTCGATGTCCCGGCGCGCGGCGCGGGTCGCGCCATCCGGGACTGCGCCGAGCTCCTCGTAGAAGACGCGGTAGCGGAGCGCCTGAGCGGCATCGAGATCGCTCGCAGTGCTAGCGATGCGGACGCCGAGATGCCCGGCGCGGAGCTCGCCGAAATGTCGTCGCGCGGGCTCGATCGTCGCGTCGGCCGGCGGGGATCGGTGCCGCCCGAAGCGCGGGTGCTCGGTTCGCGGCAGGGTCGTCGACTTGATGATCGTCACCCCTGCACCCGTATCGCGTAGGCCGCCAGGGTGCCCGGGCGCCCGTCCGGGCCGGCACCCTGTTCGCCCGCCATCCGGGGCCCCTCCGCAGCGCTCCGCTCGGCGGCGCGCGCGGCACGCCGGCGGGCGCCGCGCTTCACGGCCGTCTCGCCGCCGGGCCGGCGGCCGAATAGTTCGAGGCGGTGGGACACGAGGTCGAACCCGAGACGCTGGGCGATGGCTTCGATCAACCGTTCATGCTCCGCGTCTTCGAACTCGACGACCTTGCCGGTGTCGACGTCGACCAGGTGATAGTGCCGCCCGCTCTCGGACGGCTCGTAGCGGGCGCGTCCGCCGCCGAAATCGCGGCGCTCAAGGATGCCCTTCTCCTCGAGCAGCCGCACGGTCCTGTACACCGTCGCGATCGAGATGTGGCTGTCGAGCGCGGCCGCGCGCCGGTAGAGTTCCTCGACGTCCGGATGATCGGACGCCTCGGACAGAACCCGGGCGATGACGCGCCGCTGGCCTGTCATCTTGAGGCCCCGCTCGACACAGAGGCGCTCGATGCGCGATTCCATCGGGTCCCCGACCATCTCCCTCGGTTGGCGTAGCCGAGAACGGTCGGGATTGTCGAGTTGGCCGGCGGGGCACGGGGCGACCGGGAGGGAGGACGACCATGGATGTTGTTACGCCGGCGGACGGGATCCGGATGATCGACATCACGGGCGAGACCTGTCCGATGACCATGGTCCGCACCCGTCTCGCGCTCGACGCGCTGCCGGACGGTGCGGCGCTCCGGGTCCGTCTTCGCGGCGACGAGCCGCGCTGGAGCGTGCCCGCCGCCTGCCGTCTGCTCGGCCACGACGTGTCCGTCGACGAGACGGCGCCGTCAGCGCCCGACGTCACGACGCTCCTGATCCGGAAGCGGACGGGAGCGCCGCCCGCATGAGGACGGCGTCCCGGCCCGGGCCGTAGTAGCCGGGACGACGGCCGACGTGACGGAACCCGACCCGCGCGTACAGACCGGCCGCGGGCGCGTTTGCGTCCGCCACCTCGAGGAACATCGAGACGGCGCCGCGACGCGCGGCCTCCCGCATGCCGTCCTGGAGCAGCGTCCGCCCGAGGCCACGCCGCCGCGCTTCGGGGAGCACCGCGATCGTGAGGAGCTCCGCCTCGTCGGCGACGGCGCGGAACAGGGCGACGGCACCGGCGGGGTCGAGCGTGCCGAACACCGTCCGGTCGGCGAGCAGCGTCCCGAAGGACGCGGCGTCCCATCGCTCCCCAACCGGGAAGGACGCGGCGTGAATTTCCGCCATCGCCTCGCCCAAGGCGGCGACGGTCACCGGGCGGGCGGCGGCCGGCCGGCCGGATCGTCGGGCGCGGTGGTGCGC
>CAXUBA010000246.1:0-3423 GCA_964249205.1 uncultured Acetobacteraceae bacterium
GTCGCCGGTCGTGTGAAGCTGGCCGATCGATGTCCTATGGCCATCATACACGACGACAAGCGCCTCCGGCTTCACCGTCGTCGCGGCCGTCGCGCAGGGCGGCTTCGAGGTCGGCCGCGCGGTGGTCGGCGGTGTGTCCGGCGAGCACGATCCGGCGACCCTCGTGCCCGATCGCCTGCCGCGTCTCGACCGGCAGCCGGAGGCTTTCGATGGCCTCCTCCGTCGTGTCGGCGATCGCGATCGCGCGCCCGGACGGGAACAGCGCGTCGAGACCGTCCCAGCGATCGGAAAGGATCGGCGTCGCGCAGGCGCCTGCCTCGAACAGGCGAACGCTCGGGCTCCAGCCGGCTCGTATCATGTCGGCGCGCGTGACGTTCAGCGTCCATGCCGACGCCGAATAGAACGAGGCGTGATCCTCCGGGGGCAGATGCTCGATACGCTCGACGTTCGGGGGCAGATCGATCGCTGCCGGGTATTGGGGCCCGGCGATGACGAACCGGCGCTCGGGCAGACGCCGCGCGGGTTCGATCAGCAGCCGTTCCACGGTCGGCTGCCGGTCCGGACTGTAGGTGCCGAGATAGGAGAGATCCCACCGTTTCGCCGCGTCGCGCGGCGCGTAGCGCGTCTCGTCGACCGCGCAATGCAGCGCGAGCGCGCGTTGGGCGCCGAACTCCCGCTCGAGCCGCGCGAGCGTCGGCCCCGCGGTGAACGAGAAGTAGAGATCGAAGAAGGGAATGACATCCTGCGAAAGGTAGTCGCACGTCCCGGCCTCGAGCGCCGCGAGCGTGACCGGCGTGTCGATGTCGTAGAAGGCGGTGACGCCGCCCGCGTGTGCCTGGACAAAGCGGGCGACCGCGACCCCGTCGGTCACGTAGGATCCGACCATCACGGCGTCCGCCGCCGCGATCGCGTCGCCCCAGGGCTCGAGCTCCGCGAGCGAGCGGTAGAACACGAGACGGCACCAGTCCGGATCGGCGAGGTCCCGGTGGCGTGCGTACCATTCCTGGTCGCGCTCGAGGAACAGGACATCGTGACCACGTCGCGCGAAGCGGGACAGCAGCGCGCGAAACGTCGTCGCGTGACCGTTTCCCCAGGACGAGCTCAGGCTGAGCCCGAGAACGACGAGCCGCATCGCGTCAGGCCGCTTCCGCGCGCCGGCGGGCGAGCGCGTCGTCGAGCACGTCCTCGAGGAGTTCGGCGCGGCGGTCGTAGGTGTGCTCCGCGAGGATGCGGGCCCGCGCGCGTTCGCCGATCCGTCGCGCGCGCTCCGCCGAGAGCCCGGCGAGGTGGTCGGCGACGTCGCGGCCGTCGCGTGCGACGAGAATTTCACGATCGGGTTCGAGAAACACCTCGATCCCCGCCCACCAGTCGGTCACGAGGCACGCGCCGGCGCCGGCCGCCTCGAACACGCGCGTCGCGGGCGAGAAGCCGACCGTCGCCATGCTGTCGCGCGCGACGTTCAGCACGGCCAGTGCCGAGCAGTTGAGCGCGTTGTGGTCGGCGGTCGGCACGTGGCCGATCCGCTCGACATTGGCGGGTACGTCGCGCTCGTGCCATCCGGCGCCGCCGAGAACGAAGCGTCGCTTCGGCAGCGACGCCGCGGGTTCCAGGAAGAAATGTTCGATCCGTTGCTCCCGATCGGGGAGCCGGTTCGCGAGCAGCGCGAGGTCGCAGCGGAAGCGCGTTTCGGGGGATGCCGGATGATGCGTCGCCGGATCGAGCGCGTTGTAGATCGGCACGCATCGCCGAGCGCCGTGCGCCTCGTAGGACGCGACGACCGGCTCGCCGCCGCCGTAGGTCAGCACGAGATCGAGCGCGGGCACGGCCTGCGCGCCCGGCGAGAGCGGGTCGGCGTCGTAGCCGGCGAGCGTCGCCGGCGCGTCGACGTCGAGGAGGACGCGGAGTTGCGCGGGTCCGGTGCGCGCGAGGATGCCCGCGAGCAGCGCGTCGTCGTGCACGCCGACGCCGCTGCACTTGACGACGACGTCGCCCGTGCGGGCGTGGTCGAGCGCCGCATCGAGGCCGGCGGCATCCGGCCGCCAGACGACGGAACGCGCCCAGGAAGGCGGCTCGATGTCGCGATGGCTCTGCCGCTCGTAAGCGTCGGGCTCGAGGAAGGTGATCCCGTGTCCGCGTCGTGCCATCGCGCCGAACAGGCCGCGGTAGTAGGTCGCCGCCCCGTTCCAGTAGGACGAAAGCAGGCTCGATCCGAAGATCGTGAGGTTCATCGGCCGAGCTCCGCCGAGATCGCGACGAGCTCGCGCGCGCGGTGCATGCAGGAATGGCGCGACCGGATCGTTTCCAGCCCGTGCGCGACGAGCGACCGGCGGAGCGACGCATCGTGCACGACGTCGCGCATCAGCCCGGCCATTTCGCGCCCGTCGCGCGCCACGAGGTAGTCCGTGCCGGGTCGGAACAGGTGCTCGCTGTCCTCCCAGGGCGCGGTGAGCAGCGGGATGCCGCAGGCGAGCGCCTCGAACACCCGGATCGTCGGGATGCCGGGGAGCGCGGTCGCGTAGAAGCGGCGCGGCACGTGCACGGTCAGCAGGTGGCGCGCGTAGGCGGTGGGCGCCTCGACGTTCGCGATCCATCCGTCGTAGCGAACCCCGTAGCGACGGAGCAGCGCACGGGCGTCGTCGGGATAGCGCACGCCCCTGATCGTGAGCGGCAGCGCGACCTCAGCGGCCGGCCCGAGCAGGAAGCGCTCGAGTTCGTCGGTCCGTTCGCCGTCGCCCCAATTGCCGATCCAGATCGCGCCCTCGCGCGCCGTTTCTTCCGCCGGCGGACCGAACAGCGCGAGGTCGGCGGCTTCGTGCCAGACGAAGACGCGCTCGGCCCAACCTTCGCGGCGGTAGACTTCGGCGAGCGTCCGGCCGAAGGCGAGCACCCCATCGTAGTGGCGGAGATCGAAGCGTCGCATGGCATCCGGATCGGACACGCCACGATGGTGGGTGTCGTGGAACAGGAGCTGGAAGCGGCCGCCTTCGCTGCGGATCCGGCCGAGCGTCGCCACCAGTGCAGGCTCGTTCCATTCGTGCACGAGCACGAGGTCCGCCTCCGCCACCAGCGGCGCGATCGCGGTGTCGGGGTCGTGGAAGTCGGCCCGGAGCTCCGGGTAGTGCCGCTGCCATCCGGCAAGGGCCGCGTCGCCGCCGTCGCGTCGGAGGTTTTCCCGGCTCCAGCCGTCGCGCGGCTCGTGGGACGCGACCTCGTGCCCGTCCCGCACCAGGGCTCGGACCACGCCGCGAAGGAAGTGGGCGTTGCCGTGGTTCCAGCAGGAGGTGAGGCCGTGGGAAAAGACGACGATCTTCATGCGGTTCCGATCTGCCGGTGCACCGCTTCGGTCGCGTCGGCCATGCGTGCGGGCGTGAAAAGGGCGGCGCGCGCCGCGGCGCGCGCGGCGAGCGGCGCGGGGTCGTCGAG
>CAXUBA010000247.1:0-356 GCA_964249205.1 uncultured Acetobacteraceae bacterium
CCCTGGCTGCTGGCCGCGCTCGTCGCCGACACCCTGCTCGACGCCGCGCATCTCCGCGCATGGGCACCCTACAGCCCCGGCGACTTCTGGACCGATGTTCGCTTCTACGCGGGCTGGGCGATCGGCCTGCTGCGCGCGCCGGCGTCCGAGCGGCTGCGGGAACGGTGACGGGCCCCGCGTCGAACCGGCTCTGGGCGCATGCAACGCGCTGCACGAGCGCGGGCGCGGATCGGCGCCGTCAGATGACGCCGGTCCGACCCTCGCGAATGAGCGGGTCCAGCTGGTCCCACAACCCGTCTGGGATCGGCGTCTCGGCAAGTCCCCGCGTCTGCGCGATGCGCCGCGCGTCCGACATC
>CAXUBA010000247.1:366-2241 GCA_964249205.1 uncultured Acetobacteraceae bacterium
GACCGGCAGAGCCGCTCCATCTCGCGCACCCTGTCGAGCGTCCGTGCGCTCGCGGGCGCGTAGCAGTATTTCGGTTGCCGATCGGGTCCCTGGACCAGCATGCCGCCCCCGAACGGCGCCGCGTTGACGAAGCCGATTCCGCGCCGGTGCGTCTCCACCAGGAGGTCCTCCGCCGACTGGTCCACCAGCGTGTAACGATTGTGGCTGATCACGACTTCGAACACGCCGGTCGCCACGTAGCGGAGCATGAGGTCGATGGGTCCACCGGCGACGCCGAGATGACCGATCACGCCTTGCTCGCGCAGGGACACGAGCGCGGCGACGGCGCCGTCCGGCGCCATGCCCTTCTCGAAGGAGATCTTCTCCGGATCGTGGAAATAGACGAGCGGCAGGTGATCGAGACCCAGCCGTTCGAGGCTTTCGTCGACCGAGGCCCGCACCCGATCTCCCGAGAAGTCGGAAGATCCGGGCAACGGATCGACTTTGGTGGCGACGAGGAAACCGTCCGGCACCCCGCCCCGCGTCGCCAGGGCCTGGCCGATCCGGCGTTCGCTATCGCCGCCGTTGCCGTATTCGTTCGAGGTATCGACGAAGTTGTAGGGTCCCTCGAAGACCGCCAGCATCGCCGAAACGGCCTGCTCGGTGCTCACCTCGTAGCCGTACTGCGACGGGAAGCTGCCGAGCGCGCTCGTGCCGACGCAGATCGAGGTCACGGCGAGGCCGGTTCGGCCGAGTGGACGCGTCTGCATGTTCCGATCCCTTGCGTCTTGCTGATGCATGTCGTTTGCGTATGCGCGGCGCCGTGTCGCGATGGTCTCAGCCGCCGCGCGGGGGCGCCGTGCTGGCGCGGATCCGAAGCTCCGGCGAGGGCAGCTCGAACGCACGCGTTCCGCTGCCGCCGATCAGCCGGAGCAGCGTCGCGGCGCAGGCGCGCCCGACGGCGTCGAAGTCGAGCCACACCGTCGTGAGGCCAGGCTGGAAGTAACTCGCTTCCGGAATGTCGTCGAAGCCGACGATGCTGACGTCGTCCGGCACCCGGCGACCGGCGGCATGGAAGGCGTGCAGGACGCCGAGCGCCATCTGGTCGTTGGCGACGAACACCGCGGTGACTTCTCGGTTGCCGACCAGCGCCTGCGCCGCGCGGTGACCGGCTTCCGCGCTCCAGCCGTCGCCGACGACGACCTCGTGGGCGATCCGGCGCGACGCCGCGAGCTCTTCCCGCCAGCCGCGGCCGCGGGGTTCCGTTCCGAGCCAGTCGGCTCGAAGCCGACCAGCGGGAGATCCTTCGCGAAACCGCGGAGCGTCTCGAGCGCGCCCTTGACCGGCGCGATCGCGACCACGCCGTCGACCGCCACCTCCTCGAGATGGTCGAACGCCGCACGGATCGACTCCCGCCTGAAGTCGGACAGCGTGACCAGGCTCGTCGTGTAGCCGACCTGACGCGCCGCATCGGCGATGCCGAACAGCGCCACCGAGGGACCGTGCAGCGAGATGCCGAAGCTGACGACGCCCAGATTCATCGACCGGCGCGAGGCGAGAGCACGCGCCGCCGGATTTCGCTTGTAGCCGAGCAGCCGGATCGCTTCCTGCACGCGCGACGACAGTTCGGGTCCGACGGCGAGGCTGTCGTTCAGCACGCGCGAGACCGTCTGGTGTGACACCCCGGCGAGTCTCGCGACGTCGATCATGCGCGGCGTCCTGGTCGCCTGCCGCGTCTCGTCGCTGCCGTCCTTCATGCGCGGCCGGAGGGCATCGCGACCGCGTCGTTCGTCGCGCGACGACGACCGGGCCGTCGGCACAGCGAGGGGATCCGCTCCACGCCGCCGGCGCTCGCCAGGAACACCGCGGTGCTGCTGACCGCGCCCTTGATGACGC
>CAXUBA010000247.1:2251-3415 GCA_964249205.1 uncultured Acetobacteraceae bacterium
CGAGATCCCGACGAGATTCATGATGTTGACGATCGTCGCGAGCACGAACACGCCGATGACCGCGCTCAGCGGATCGCCCTTGCCGCCGAACAACGAGGCACCGCCGACCACGACCGCGGCGATCGCGTTGAGCTCGTCGCCCCGCCCGATCAGCGAACTTCCCTGTGTCAGTTCCGCCGCCGCGACCAGCCCGGCGAGACCGGCCAGCAGGCCGGACAGGGTGTAGGTCACGAGCAGGTCGCGTCCGACCGGCAGCCCCGACAGGCGCGCCGCCTCGCGGTTGCCGCCGATCGCGTAGAGCCGCCTGCCGAACACCGTGTAGCGGCTGCAGAAGCTCGCGATCGCCGTGACCGCGACGAAGATCAGCACCGGATCCGAAACCCCGAGCACGCGTCCGTCGGCGAACATCGTGAGGAACGCGTCGTTGTCGATCTCGATCAGGCTCGAGGACTGGAGGATGTAGCTCAGACCCTCGATCATGCTCATCATCGCGAGCGTCGCGATGAAGGGCGGTATGCGCATGCCGACCACGAGGATGCCGTTGGCGGCACCGACCAGGCCGCAGGCCGCGAGCGTCAGCACCGACGCCGGAACCGCGCCCATGCCGGCCCGAAGCAGGATCGCCACCACGACGGTCGCGAACGCCAGGATCGAACCGACGGAGAGGTCGATGCCGCCCGTCAGGATGACGTAGAACTGGCCGACGGCGAGAAGCGCCACGATGGAGGAGAAATTGATGACGTTGCCGGCATTGCGTGCGGTGACGAAATAGGGCGAGACGCAGTAGCCGATGACGACGATCAGCAGCAGTACGAGAAGCAGGTAGCTCTTCGGCAGCAGACGTCGGACCGCCGCGCCCGCGGCTTCCCTGACGTTCGAGGCGCCCGTCCGTCCGGTCGCCTGTGCAGTTCCCGCCATGATACCCCGTCTCCCGTCCAGCGCGTCCGGCCTTGCCGTCGCCCGATCGTGTTCGCTCAGCCGCAATGCGCGATGATCGCGGCGTGCAGGTCCGCCTCGTGCTCCTGACGCAGTTCGGCGGTGATCCGGCCCTTGGTCATGACCAGCACCCGGTCGCACATCGTCGTCTCCGAGACCTCGGAACTCGCGACGATCACCGTGCCGCCCGCACGCGCGAACTCCCGGAGCAGCTCGTACATGTCTTCC
>CAXUBA010000248.1:0-3405 GCA_964249205.1 uncultured Acetobacteraceae bacterium
ATGGACCTCCGCACGCTGTCGGCGGACCAGCGCGAACTGCTGATGATCCAGGCGGCGAAGGGCTACTACGACCTCGAGCAGACGATGGGCGACATCGCGAGCCGGCTCGGGCTGACGCGCTGGCAGGTCGGGCGCCTGCTCCGCGACGCGCGCGAGCAGGGCGTGGTGCTGATCGAGATCCGGCCGCGCGCCCGGCGCCTGCCGGAGCTCGAAACCCGGCTGCAGCGGGCCTGGAACCTGCGCGACGCGGTGGTGGTCCCGGCACGCGTCGCGATGCCGTCGCGCGCCGCGGGCGCGGGCTTGGACGCAGGCGAGGCCGACTTGCGGGCGCCGGACGACGATGCCGCCGTCGGCGACCATGTCGCGGAAGCGGCGGGCCAGTTCCTGTCGGCGCTGCAGCCGCGACCGTCGCTCGTCGGGGTGAGCTGGGGCCGCACGATGGCGGCGGTCGCGAACGCGCTGCCGCGCCGATGGAACCCGGGCGTCGAGGTCGTGCTGCTGAACGGGGCGATGAACATCCACCCGACCCGGCGACGCACCAACAACGTGGCCGAGCTGTTCGCCGGCGCCGGCGACGGGCGGGCGACCCTGCTGCCGGTGCCGGCGATCGTCGGTCGCGCCGAAACCCGTCTCGTCCTCGAGGCGGATCCGGTGATCGCCGCCGTGCTGCGGCTCGCGCGCGAGGCGGACGTCGCGTGCTTCGGGCTCGGCGGGATCACCGAGGACAGCGTGCTGGTGCAGTCCGGCTCCCTCGCGGTCGAGGACATGGACCGGCTGCGGGCGGCGGGCGGCGTCGGCGACGTGCTCGGGCGCTTCATCGACCGGGACGGACGGATCGTCGATCCCGCGCTCGACGCGCGGACGATCGGGCTTTCGCTCGACGCCCTGCCGGACAAGACGGTGTCGATCGGGGTCGCGTCGGGCGCGCGGAAGCACGCCGTCGTGCTGGCGGCGCTTCGCGCCCGTTTGATGAACGTCCTGGTGACCGACGAGGACACGGCCCTCGCGGTGCTCGCGGGCGCGCCCGAGGGCGGCGGCTAGCCTTCCCGCTCCGGGGTCCGCTCCTGGCCCGGCTCCCCCTGGCGGGTCCGCATGGCGGTGAGGCGTTTCTTCATGCGCGACAGGCGCCGTCCGTGCGCGGCGCCGCGCCGCATCGCGACGCCGACCGCGAGCACGTCGATCACCGTGAGCGCCGCCAGTCGGGAGATCGTCGGGGTGTAGACGTCGGTGTTGTCGAGCGTCTCGATCAGCAGCATGAGATCGCAACGACGCGCGAGATCGCCGTCGCGGTTGCCCGACAGCGCGATCACCGTGGCGCCGCCCCCGCGCGCGGCCGCCGCGATCTCGAGCAGACCGGTCGTCTGGCCGGTGTTGCTGATCGCGACCGCGACATCGCCGGTTCCCATCATCGAGGCCGCGATGAACTGCTGGTGGTCGTCGAGATGGACGACGCAGGGCACGCCGAACAGCGGGAACTTCTGCTGCGCGTCGGCGGCGACGATCCACGACGCACCGAAGCCGAAGAATTCGATCCGGCGCGCGCCGGCGAGCAGGTCGATCGCGCGCGCGACCGCGTCGTGGTCAATGTGTCGGCGCGCCCAGTCGAGACTGTTCATGGTGTAGTCGAAGATCTTGTCGGTCAGCGCCTGCGGGGTGTCGGTGCTGTCGAGCACCGAACGCGTCGCCGGCATGCCGAGGGCGAGGCTCTGCGCGAGCTGAAGCTTGAAGTCCTGGAACCCGTCGAAGCCGAGCGCGGCGCAGAACCGCATCACGGTCGGTTCGCTGACGGCGGCGGCGCGCGCGGTGTCCGCAACCGTCGCGCCGAGCGTCGCGTGCGGATCGCTGAGGATGTGTTCGGCGACGCGTCGATCGGACCGGCGGAGGGTCGGAAGACCGACGAGGATGCGCTCCATCACGTTGTGCGGCACCGCGCCGGGGCGCGGCGATCGCGATCCGACCACGGCATGGACATCCGGCGAACGCCGCGGCTTCTCCATCGCGTCGCCGTCCCCGCCCGCGCGTCGTTCGGAAGGCGCGCCGGAGCTGTCGGCTCCCGCGCGGTCAGGCGACCCTATAGCCCCGGTTCGCGGCGGGACGCAAAACGCGCGGCGCGCCGTCGCGCGCGGCCTCGGCGTCGATCAGGACGGGATCGATTGTGTTGAAGTCGAACAAGCCCCAGTGATGGGCGATCATGGCCGGGATCCGCGCCTCGCGGCAGAGCGCGACCGCTTCGGTCAGGGTGAAGTTGCCGGGGATCCCGGCGGCCGCCCGCGCCGCGTCGCGGCCGTTGACCGGCAGCAGCGCGAGCGTGGGCGCGAAGGCGAGCAGCGCCGTCGCGAGACCCGGATAGGTCACGCAGTCGCCGCTGTGATAGAGGCGCGCCCCGCCGGCCGCGATCCCGTAGCCGAGGAAGCGGTCGCGGCCCCGATCGTCGCGCTCGATCCGCTCGTGCGCCGCGGCGAACGGGGTGACGGCGACACCGGCGAGCGGCAGGAGCGTCTGGCCGGCGACGGCGCCGATCAGCCGGTCGTCCGCGAGACCGAGCGCGCCTGCGACGGCGCGCTCGGCTTCCGGCACCACGAAGCGGCAGGACGGATGGCGCGCGGACAGGATCGGCAGCGTGCCGGGATCCATGTGGTCGGAATGGCGGTGGGGGCAGAGGACGAGATCGAGACGCGGCAGCGCGTCGGGCTCGATCGGCGGCGGCATCATGCGCGTGTAGGCGAGCGGGCCGCCGCGATACTTCGCGGCAAGGCTGTCGGACAGATAGGGATCGATCAGGATCACGCGGTCGTCATGACGGACGAGGAAGCCGGCCTGGCCGAGCCAGAACAGCGACACGCCGCGATGGGGCGCGCGCAGCGCCGTCGCGAGCGGCTCGGGCCGCGTCCACGTCCCGATCGTCACGTCGGGCCGCTGGTGTCGAGCGCGCGCAGCAGATTGTCGACGGCGGCCGCGGTCGCGCCGCCGACGCTTTCCTCGGTGTAGCCGCCGACATGCGGCGTCGCGATGACGCGCGGGTGCCGGAGCAAGGGTCCCGGTTCCGGCGGCTCGGTCGCGAACACGGCGGTGCAGTAGGCGCCAAGGCGGCCGGCTTCGAGCGACGCGAGCACCGCGTCATCGTCGACGAGGCCCGCGCGTGCCGTGTTGACCACGATCGCGCCGTGCGGAAGGCGCGCGAGGCTGGCCGCGTCGAGCAGCGGCGCGCCGTTCCGCGGCATCGGGCAGTGCAGGCTGACGATGTCGGCGCGGTCGAGCAGCACGTCGAGCGCCGACCATGCGAACGGACCGTCCGGGCGGAATCGCGGATCGGCGGCGGGATCGTGGGCGAGGACGGCGGCGCCGAGGCCAAGCGCCGCCCGGACCACGCGGTGCCCGACGGCACCGCAACCGACGACGCCGACC
>CAXUBA010000249.1:0-3403 GCA_964249205.1 uncultured Acetobacteraceae bacterium
TAGGAGCGCCCGCCCGCTCGGGGCACGATCGGCCGCATGCGCCATTCGCTCCCGGTCCTCCTCGCCATCCCGCTCCTCGCCGCCGCCGCCCCGCCGGCCCCTGCCGCGTCCAACGCGCCTGCGCTGCCGCCGGGTCTCGCGACGCCGGTTCCCAGCCCCTACGACACCGCGGCCGACGCGCATCGCGTGGTCGACGCGGCCCTCGCCGAAGGACGGCGCGAACGTCGCGTCGTGCTGATCGATTTCGGCGGCAACTGGTGCCCCGACTGCCGGATGCTGTCCGGCGTCCTCGCCGAACCCGCGATGCGGCGCTGGCTCGCGGACCACGCCGTGCTGGCGACCGTCGACATCGGCCGTTTCGACCGGAACACCGACATCGCCGCGCGCTGGGGCGTCCCGATCCGCGCCGCCCCAACCGTGCTCGCGATCGCGCCCGACGGCACGCTGCTCGACCGCGACGACCCGACCGCGCTCGCCAACGACCGGTCGATGTCGGCGCAGGCGGTCGCCGACCAGATCGCCGCCTGGGCGCGCTCGGCCGCCGGACGCCCGGCCTAACGGACGAGCACGCGCATCCGGCGGCGGCGACCGACGCGGCCGTCGGATATCCGCGGCACACCGGCCGGTTCCGGTTCGACTTCGCGGCCGCGAGCGTCGCGATCGGCGGCGAGCACGCGCAGCGCGAACTCCTCGCCGCCAACGCCTGGCCGTTCCTTACGCCCGGTATCCGAGAAGCCCGGTTGCCCCGTCTCGCGCCACCCATTCGAGGCGACGGACTGGAGAGACCGTTCCGAGAGGAAGGCACGATCCTAACGGAGCTTCAGCGGCAACCCCGCCGCGACGAACACCACCGAGCCTGCGAGCGCCGCGATCCGCTGGTTCAGCCGCCCCGCCTCGTCGCGGAACCGACGCGACAGCGCGTCCCCGGGCACGATCCCGAGCCCGACCTCGTTCGAGACCAGCACCGTCGCGTCACGCCGGCGCCGCAGCGCCGCCTCGAGCGCCTCGATCGCGGCCCCAACGTTGTGATCGCCGAGCAGCAGGTTGGTGAGCCAGAGCGTCAGGCAGTCGACCAGCGCCGGACCGTCCGCCGCGTCGAGCGCTTCGGCGAGCAGGACCGGCGTGTCCCGCGTCCGCCAACGCCCGTCGCGCCCCGCACGATGCGCCGCGATGCGGACCCGCATCTCCTCGTCACCCGCCCAGCCGGTCGCGAGATAGATCGGCGCGGCCGCGTCCCGGAGCAGCGCCTCGGCGTGGCGGCTCTTGCCCGACCGCGCGCCGCCGAGCACCAGCGTCACGGTCGCCGGAAGCGGCCCGTCCGCCGCATTGACTCCGCCCATCCGGCACTCCTACGACACATGTTCTCGGACGGTTCCGGTCGCGAGACCGGATGAAAAGGGAACGCGGTCGGACACCGCGGCTGCCCCCGCAACTGTAGGCGAGGAACGGATCCGTCACACGCCACTGGGCCGCGCGCCCGGGAAGGCCGACGGTTCCGAGCCGAAAGGCGCTTCGCGAGCCAGGAGACCTGCCGGCCGAGGCGGTTCCACACGTGATCCGGGCGGGGTGCACCGGTGAGGAGGGCTCGTTGTCCGCGTATCTCCACGTCTGCACCACCTGCCGTCAGGGGCACGATCTCGCGCCCGGCGAAACGCCGCGCGGCGCCGTCCTGTTCGAAACGATCGCCGCCCTCGCGCAGGATCCCGACCTGATCCGGCCGGTCACCTGCCTCGCGAACTGCGGCCGCGGCTGCGCCGCCGCGCTGACGGCCCCGGGCAAGTGGAGCACGCTGCTCGGCGGCCTCGGACCCGAGCACGCGCCCGACCTCCTCGCCTATCTCGACACCTACGCCGCCTCGCCGACTGGCGCCGTACTGCCGTCGCGGCGCGCGGCGAGCCTGCGCGCCGCCGTGACGGGAAGGATCCCCGGATGAGCGGCACGTCCCGCATTCCCGCGACGATCGTCAGCGGCTTTCTCGGCGCCGGCAAGACGAGCCTCGTCCGCCACGTGCTCGCGAACAGCGGCGGCCGGCGGATCGCGGTGATCGTCAACGAGTTCGGCGCGCTCGGCATCGACGGCACCACTCTCCGGAGCTGCGGCATCCCGGACTGCGCCGACGACGACATCGTCGAGCTCGCGAACGGCTGCCTCTGCTGCACGGTCGCCGACGAGTTCCTGCCCGCGATGTCGGCGCTGCTCGACCGCGCCGAACCGCCCGAGCACATCCTGATCGAGACCTCCGGCCTCGCGCTCCCGAAGCCCTTGATCAAGGCCTTCGAGTGGCCGGCGATCCGGGCGCAGGTCACGGTCGACGGGGTCGTCACCGTGGTCGACGCGCCGGCCGTCGCCGAAGGCCGCTTCGCCGACGATCCGGACGCCGTCCGGCGCGCCCGCGAGGCCGACCCGAGCCTCGACCACGACAACCCGCTGGCGGAGGTGTTCGAGGACCAGCTCACCGCGGCCGACCTCGTGATCCTGAACAAGGCCGACCATCGCGACGCGGTCGCCCGCTGCCGGCGCGCCATCGAGGGGCATCTCCGCCCCGGCGTCCGCATCGTCGAGGCCGTGCACGGCGTGGTGCCGCTCGCCGCGCTGCTCGGCCTCGGAGCGGCCGCCGAGGACGATCTCGCGACCCGGCGCTCGCACCACGACGCGGAGGACGGCGCGCACGAGCACGACGACTTCGCGTCCTTCGTGGCGCCGATCGGCGAAACCGCAGACCCGGACGCGCTCATCGGCCGCATCCTCGACGTCGTCCGGGCGCACGACATCCTCCGGGTCAAAGGCTACGCCGCCGTCAGCGGCAAGGCGGCGCCGCTGCTCATCGAGGGCGTGGGTCCGAGGATCCGGCGCGAATACGTCGCCGCCGGCGTGCACCGCGACGTCGCGGACCGCACCGGGCGCCTCGTGGTGATCGGCAGGGCGCCGCTCGACGAGGACGCGATCCGGGCCGCCCTCCGCGCGACCCCGGCACCCGCTCCGTCGCCCGCCTGATGCATCTCCTCGTCCGCGAGCGCGGATCGATCGACGAGGACGAGCCCGCGCTCGATCTCGGTCTCGCGCCCGCGGACCTCGTGTTCCTGTCGTTTTCCGATGCCGATCTCGCGCTGATCCGCGCGGCGGAGCGCCCGGCCGGGATGGGTGTCGCCGCCGCCAATCTCCGCCTGCTGCGCCATCCGCTCTCGGTCGATCTCCTTCTCGAGCGGACCGTGCCGGGCTCCGGCATCGTCGTCGCGCGCCTGCTCGGCGGCCTCGACTACTGGCGCTACGGCGCTGAAGAACTCGCCGCCGCCTGCCGCGCCGCCGGCGTCCCGGTCGTCTTCCTCGCCGGCGACGGCCGGGACGACGACCGGCTGCGGGCGCTGTCCACCGTGCCGGCCGCGGCGCGCGCCCGGCTCGGCGA
>CAXUBA010000250.1:0-3364 GCA_964249205.1 uncultured Acetobacteraceae bacterium
CGCCGCCCGGAGCCGCCGGAGCGCGACACGCAGCTGGTGCACCGGACGGGCACCGGCGCCATCGGACGCGCGGGGCGCCCATTGGCGGAGCGCGAGGCCGAGCGCCCCCACGATCGAGCCGACCGCTTCGTCGACCGTCGCGGTCGCGTCGGGGGACGGCGCCACCGGCTCGGCTGCGCCCCGATCCGCCGGCGCGTCGCCGAGCGGCGCGCAGCCGGGGCTGGCCCCGAGCGTCGCTACCAGCGTTTCGGCGAGCTCGGCGAGATCCGCCTCGCTGCCGCCGGCGAGCCGGAGGCGACCGCACGGGTAATCCGTCGCACCCGCGCGGAGGACGCCGGTGATCACGGTCAGGGTGACCGGCGGAAGCTCGGGTTCTGATGGCGCGAGCCTGAACCGCCGACGTCGTCCCCCGAAGCTGGCGCGCTCCACGGGCGCAGGGTCGGTCGCGTGCCCGAGCCCGGCGGCGTCGCCGGAGGCGGCGAGAAGCTCGCTGTCGCTGTTCCAACCGGCGCGCCGAAGCGGCCGTTCCAGCCGGAACGTCGTGCCTTCCCGGAGCAGCACGAGGTCGGGATCGGGATGGTCGTACCAGCTGATTTCGACCGCCGTCGAGCGTGGTCGCGAGCCGGTGCATCTCGCCGCGACCAGCGGCACATGCGGGATGCGCGCGGCGACGCGCGGGTCGAGATCGAGCTCGATCAAGCGCCCCTCACGCGCCGTCCGACGCGGCTCCGCGGTCGAAATCCTCCGGTCGCTGGAACCGCACCAGCTTGCCGCCGCCATGGCCGAGAGAGGCCCAGGGCCGTTCGAGCGAGAAGATGCACAGCGAGGCCGTCGGATACCCGTCGAGCAGCCGCATGACCGGGGGTTCCGGCCGTGCCGCCGGATCGTCCCCGACGAGATCGAGTGCGAGTTCGTAGAGGCCCGGATTGTGGCCGATCAGGAGCACGGAGGCGCAGCTGTCGCCGACCGCGTGAAGCCGCCCGAGCAGTGTGTCGCTGTCGGCGAGATAAAGGGCGTCGGAGATTTCCGCTTCCATCGCTTCCGGCACGAGGCCGAGCGCCTCGAACGTTTCCCGGGCGCGTCGCGCGCTGCTCACGAGCGCGAGGTCGGGCGCGAGATTGAGCTGCGCGAAGCAGGACGCCATCGCCCGCGCGGCGCGCTCGCCGCGCGGGTTGAGCGGCCGCTGGTGGTCGGGAAGCGACGGATCGTCCCACGCCGATTTCGCGTGCCTGAGAAGGAGAAGCTGCGTCATGCCCTATCCTGACACGGCCGGATCGCCGCTGTCGCGAGCCGCCTGCTGGTGGTGTCGGATCACCTCGCGAATCACGAAGCTCAGGAACTTCTCCGCGAAGTCGGGATCGAGATGGGCGTCGGCGGCGAGGCGTCGGAGGCGCGCGATCTGCTCGGCTTCGCGGCCGTGATCGGCCGCCGGCATGCCGTGCCGCGCCTTGAGGAGGCCGACCGCTTTCGTGCAGCGGAAGCGCTCCGCCAGCATGTGGACGAGGGCGGCATCGATGTTGTCGATCGAGCGGCGAAGCGCCGCGAGCTCGTCGCGACCGTCATCCGTCACGACGGCGACGCCTGGTTCGAAGGTCGTTCATGGGGCGGCATCGAAGCCGGAAGGTCGATCCAGGACAAGTGTCCTCCCTTGCCGGATCCGGTGTCGACGAAGATGGCGCGCCCGCCGCGCCGTCCGGTGAAGACTGCCGGCCGGCCGTCGTCCGAACGCCGGTCGTGACCGCAGTAGACGGTGAGCCAGGCTGGGACGTGGTCGATCCAGCCGAGCTTGCGGATCGGGTACCCGTCCGGCTGTTGGCCCGACGCGACCTCGCCGAACAGCGCGCGCGACAGGAGATGGTCGACGCGGTCGAGGCCGGGCGGGGGGGCCGCCGACAGCATGCCCGTGTGGAAGCCGCCGTGGACGAAGAAGATCGAGCCGTGCCGGATCCAGGCCGGGGCGGTCGCGATCTCGGCGAGCGCGCGTTCGCGGAGCTCGTCGTCGAGTTGGCCGAGTGTCGTTTCGAGCGCGGGATCGGGACGCATCCGGCGCCCCGACAGCGCGCGCCCGAGCTTCCGGTCGTGATTGCCGAGCAGGAAGAGGCCGCGGCCCTCGTCGATGAGGCGGAACGCGAGGCGCAGCGCCTCGGCGCTGTCCGGACCGTGATCGGTGAGATCGCCGAGCTGCACGATGAATCGGTCGGTCTCGGCCGCGGCCGCGAAGGCGCGGGCATCGCCGTGGACGTCGCCGACGATCCGGAGCGGAACATGGGTGGGAATGGGGTCGGTCACCCCGGGGCCGATGCCGCCGCTCAAGACGCACGCGCCCGATCGAGCGTGCGGAAGGCGGCCAACGCGCGTGCGCGGCCCTCGTCGAGATCGACCACCGGGCTCGGGTAATCGCGTCCGAGCGACACCCCGCCCTCGGCCAGCACAGCGGAGGGCGCGAGCCAGGGCGCATGGCGATGCCGCGCCGGCAATCGCGCAAGCTCCGGGATCCAGCGTGCGATGTAGTCGCCCTCGGGATCGAACTTCCGGCTCTGCAGAAGCGGATTGAACACGCGGAAGAAGGGGGCGCTGTCGGTGCCCGATCCCGCCACCCACTGCCAGCTCATCGCGTTGGTCGCGAGATCGGCGTCGACCAGGGTGTCCCAGAACCAGCGTTCGCCTTCGACCCAGTCGATCAGCCCGTGCTTGATCAGGAAGGATGCCGTGATCATCCGGACCCGGTTGTGCATCCAGCCGATCCGCCAGAGCTGGCGCATGCCGGCATCGACGATCGGGACGCCGGTCCGGCCGCGCTGCCACGCGCGGAGGAACGGCTGGTCGCGTCGCCAGGGAAGCGTCGCCATCGTCGGGCGCATGGCGCGATCCGGCATCTCGGGGTCGTGGGCGAGCGTGTAGGCGGCGAAGTCGTGCCAGAGGATCTCGTTCTCGAACTTCTCGCGCGACGATGCCTTCGCGCCGGAGACCGCATGCCAGGCCTGGTTCGGCGAGAGCTCACCCCAGTGCAGATGCGGCGAAAGCATCGACGTGCCGTCCGGGTCGCCCGGGTGGTCGCGCTGATCCGCGTAGCGGTCGAGATGATCGCGGACGAAACGGTCGAGCCGCCCCCATGCGCCACGCTCGCCGGGTTCCCAGGTTTCGCGGAACCCGGCCGCCCAGTCGGGTTCGGTGCGGCGGAGCGCCCAGTCTTCGAGGCGATCGCTCCGGACGTCGCCGACGCCTCTGATCCGGCTCGGCGCCGGCTGAGGCTTTTCGGGCGCGCCGAGCGCACGGCCTGCCTTCGCCTAGGGCGTGTAGCTCGCGGGGTGGCCGCCTGGTTGGGGACGGCCGGCGTCGCGGGGGCGGCGCGGCGGGGGGCGGG
>CAXUBA010000251.1:0-3362 GCA_964249205.1 uncultured Acetobacteraceae bacterium
CGTCGTCGCCCCTGCCCCGAAGCGCCCGGCGCGGCTTGCGGGATGCGGCATCGCGCTTCGGGCGCTTCGGGGCAGGGGCGACGACGGCCGGCGTTGCCGCCGTGTCGTCCTCGGTCAGGGGCTTGTCGTAGCGCATGGTGAACGGCATGGACGTGCTCCTACGCGGTCGGGACGCGGCGGCCGGGTCGGGCCGCGAAGATCCCGCTCGGGCGACACGGGCGAGCGGCCATCGCATCCTTCCCTCATCCTAGCACGCCGCGCCGTCGGCCGGGCGGACGATCGGACGCCGGCGACGAGGACCGGCCGTCGGCGCCCTGCGCCCGCGATCGGAGACTGCCTAGCGGCCGGGCGCCTCGCCCGCGATCGGGACCGCGCCGAGCGAGACGAACATCTCGCCGACGGCGGCGATCGCCTCGTCGAGCATCGCGGCGTCGCGGCCCTTCGCCACCACCGCGACCGACGGGCCGCCCTCGTCGCGGAACGGGTAGGAGCCGACGTCGAGCGCCGGGTAGCGGCTGGCGATCCGTTCCAGGGGCTCGGCGAGCATGCCCTCCATCAGGTCGCGCGCGTGCACGGCGCGCGACAGCACCGGGGCGCCTTCCGGCAGGCCCGGTTC
Organism: uncultured Acetobacteraceae bacterium; assembly: GCA_964249205.1. GTDB lineage: Bacteria > Pseudomonadota > Alphaproteobacteria > Acetobacterales > Acetobacteraceae > CAXTPV01. The sequence continues at coordinate 617 of CAXUBA010000251.1, forward strand.
CAGGCTCGCGAACATCGCCTGCATCACGCGCGGGATGCCCGCCATCACGTGGACGTTTCCGATGGAGAAGCCGGGTGCGGTCGAGACCGGGTTCCGGATCGGGGTCGCGCCGGCCGGCAGCGTCGCCATGCGCATGCGGGCGGCGTTGAACTCGATGCCGCGCCGCTCGTAGTCCGCCGCCATCAGGCTGACGGTTTCGCCGTGCGGCTCCCAGGCGACGCCGAACGCGCGGGCGACGCATTCGCTGGTGATGTCGTCGTGCGTCGGCCCGATCCCGCCGGTGGTGAACAGGAGGTCGAACGACGCCCGCATCGTGTTGACGGCGTCGACGATGACGTCGGGAACGTCCGGGATGACGCGCACCTCGCGGACCGGCAGGCCGCGGGCGCCGAGCGCGGTCGCGAGGAACTTCACGTTGAGGTCCTGCGTGCGGCCGGACAGGATCTCGTTGCCGATCACCAGGATCGCGGAATGGAGGGTCTGGGTCACAGGAGGCTCCTCAGCAGCGGCACGAGCGGCTTGCCGGCGGGTGTCATCGGGTAGTCGCCGAGCCGGCCCGGCCGCACCCAGGCGATCCGCTGGCCTTCGCGGCCGGCGGGTTCGCCGGTCCAGCGGCGGCAGACGTAGAGCGGCATGAGCAGGTGGAACTCGTCGTAGGGATGGGAGGCGAACGCGAACGGCGCGGCGCAGCTCCCGTCGAGAGACACGCCGAGTTCCTCGCGGAGCTCGCGACGGAGCGCCTCCTCGGGCGTTTCGCCGGGCTCGATCTTGCCGCCCGGGAACTCCCACAGGCCGGCGAGCCGCTTGCCCTCGGGCCGGCGGGCCAGCATGACGCGGCCTTCGCCGTCGATCAGCGCCGCGGCCGCCACCAGGAGGATCCGTCGCGTTGGCCCGGCGAAGGCGAGCGCTTCGCGTTCCGGTCGCCCGAGATCGTCGTGCTCGGCCTCGAAGCGCCGGATGTCGACCTCGCCGCCGCGCGACGCGAAGACCTGTCGACCCTGGCCCGCCTCGCGGAAGCCGAGGCGCTTCAGCACCGCGGCGGACGCCTCGTTGTCGGTCGCCACGCGCGCGACGAGCCGCTCCACGGGGAGTGCGGCGAGCGCCCAGGCAGCCACCCGGCCGACCGCCTCGGTCGCGAAGCCGCGGTTCCAGAACGCGCGGCCGATCCAATAGCCGATCTCGCCCCGGCCGCCGTCCGGGCGCGCGCCGTCGCGCCCCTCGATCCGGACGCCGACGCAGCCGACCAGCCGGTCGCCCTCCTCGCCGCGCTCGATCAGGAGCAGGTGGACGGCGTCGCCCTTGCGGTCCTGTTCCGCGACGGAGCGGACCCAGTCGTCGGCGACGCTGCGCGGGTAGGGGAAGGGGAGCGTCGACAGCATGCGGACGATCCCCCAGTCGTTCACGAGACGATGGATCGCGTCGGCGTCGTCGGCCCGGGGCGGGCGGAGCAGGAGGCGGTCGGTGGTCAGCATCGTGCCCGACCAGGACGGGGCGAGATCCATCGCGCGGGGGGAGCGCGGCTCCCTCAGCTCCGGTAGGAGGCGTTGATGTCGACGTAGCCCTGCGTCAGGTCGCAGGTCCACGCGGTGGCGCGCTCGACGCCGAGCCCGAGATCGACCGCGATCTCGATCTCGCGACCCCGGATGTGTTCGGCGACCGGCGCCTCGTCGTAGCCGGGCACCACCTCGCCGTCGCGGGCCATCCAGACGCCGCCGATCGCGACCGAAAGCCGGTCGCGGTCGACCGCCTCGCCGGACTTGCCGACGGCCATGACGATGCGGCCCCAGTTCGCGTCCTCGCCGCCGATCGCGGTCTTGACCAGCGGGGAGTTGGCGATCGCGAGCGCCACGCGACGGGCCGACTTCCGCGTTTCGGCGCCGTTCACGTCGACGCGGATCAGCTTCCGGGCGCCTTCGCCGTCGCGCACCACCTGGATCGCGAGGTCGAGCAGAAGCTCGTCGAGCGCGTCGCGGAAGTCGCGAAGCGCGCGGCGATCGTCGGGTTCGACCGGTTCGTGGGCCCGCGCGCCGGTCGCGAACAGCAGGACGATGTCGGAGGTCGAGGTGTCGCTGTCGACCGTGGTCATGTTGAACGAGCGCTTCACGCCTCGCTGCAGCATGCGCTGCAGCGCTTCGGCCGGGATCGCGGCATCGGTCGCGACGAAGCAGAGCATGGTCGCGAGATCGGGCGCGATCATGCCGCTGCCCTTGGCGATGCCCTGGATCGTGACGCGTTCGCCGTGCACCAGCGCTTCTCGACGCGCCTTCTTCGGAAACGTGTCGGTGGTCATGATGGCGTGCGACGCGGCGGACCAGCCGTCCGCCGTGAGGTTCCGCTCGAGCTCCGGCAGGGCGGCGGTGATGCGTTCGTGCGGGAGCACCTCGCCGATCACGCCGGTCGACGCGACGAACACCTCGTAGGGATCGCAGCCCAGCACCGTCGCCGCGATGTCGGCGGTCGCGCGCACCGCGTCGGCCCCGCGCCGACCGGTGAAGACGTTGGCGTTGCCGGAATTGACCACCAGCGCGCGGGCCACACCGCCTTCGAGCGCATGGCGGCACCAGTCGACCGGCGCGCCGGGGCAGTCGTTCCGGGTGAACACGCCGGCGACCGTCGTCCCGGGCTCGAACCGCATCATCATGAGGTCGAGGCGGTGCGCGGCGCGGATCCCGGCCTCGGCGGCGCCGCACGTGACGCCGGCGAGCGGCCCGAGCGCCGGCGCATCGGTGGGGGCGAGCGGGGAAAC
>CAXUBA010000252.1:0-3354 GCA_964249205.1 uncultured Acetobacteraceae bacterium
GTCGCAAGGGGCGGGTCGGTGGTCAAGCGAGGCGGGTGCGGGCGGCCGGCAAGCGGAGCGCGCCCGAGGCGACGGCCGCGCGGACGACGCGCCGCGCGACCGGCTGTCCGGGTAGAGCGGCGTAGACGTCCTTCACCGCGTCGACGATCTGCACGCCCGCGAAGCGCGGCGACACGACGCGGCCGAGCCGGTCGGCGACGGACGCGAAGCGGAGCAGGAAGGCATTGTCGACGGGCGGCAGGAACAGCGCGGTGTCGCGCCGCTCGACCGCGAACATGCCGGCACGCAGCAGACGCTCGACCTGGCCCTGCGTGTAGGGCTCGCCCTGGCCGAACGGCGTCGCCTCGACATGCGCCCAGATGCCGACCCGGTTCGGCGTCACCACCAGGAGCCGTCCGTCGTCGCGCAGAAGCCTCCAGCACTCGCGGAGCAGGCGTTGCGCGTTGTCGGCGACCTCGAGCCCGTGGATCAGCAGGATCCGGTCGACCGAAAGGTCAGGAAACGGCAGCGCCTCCTCGTCGATCACAGCCGACCGTCCGGACCAGGTGCCGGAGGACGGCAGGCTGGTCACCATGTCGAGGCAGGTTGCCGCCTCCTCCTGCCAGAGCGGCAGGTAGGCTCGCGCATGTCCGATCCCGACGACGCGCAGCCCGCGCGCATCCGGCCAGAACAGTGACAGGCGGTCACGGAGCAGCGATGCCGCCGCCCCGCCATGGCGGGTGCGGTAGAACTGGTCCACAAGGGAGGCGGACAGTTTCATCGCCGATCACCTCCGACGGACATCATGACCCTGCACGCGACACCGATCCCGATCCTGTCCGACAACTACGCCTGGCTGCTCCGATGCGACCGGACGGGCGTGCTCGCGATCGTCGATCCGGCGGAGGAGAAGCCCGTCCTCGAGGCGATCAGGCGGGAAACGACCGACGGGTCGCGTCTCGAGGGCATCATACTGACCCATCACCATGACGACCATGTCGCCGCGACCGACAGCGTCCGGGCGGCGTACCCCGCCGCAAGCGTGATCGGGGCGCGGGCCGATCGCTCGCGCCTGCCGCGCCTCGACCAGGAGGTGGCGGAGGGCGACGAGATCACCGTCGGCAAAGCGGTCGGCCGGGTGATCGAGACGCCCGGCCATACGGTCGGCGGCCTCTCGATCCATTTCTCGGACGGCGCCCTCCTGCTCTCGGGGGACACGCTGTTCAGCCTTGGCTGCGGCCGGCTCCTCGAAGGCACGCCGGAGATGATGTTCCGGAGCCTCCGCAGCCTGGCGACGCTCCCAGACGACACGCTGGTCTGCTGCGGTCATGAGTACACCGCGTCGAACGTGCGTTACGCGCAGCACCTCCGTCCCGACGACGCGGCGCTTGCCGGGCGGGCGGAGGAGGTCGCCGCGCTCCGGGCTGCCGGCCGCTCCACGGTGCCGACGCGCCTCGGCGAGGAGAAGCGGCTCAATCCCTTCCTCCTTGCCGGTGACGTCAAGACCTTCGCGCGGCTCCGCGCCGGGAAGGACGAATTCCGCTGACCCGCGATTTTGCGCGCGGGGCCTTGTCCTCGCGGCAGGCCTGTCCCATTCGTCATCAACCTGACACGGGGCGGTCACCGCCCCGTGCGGCAAGGTTGGGAGCTCGGTCTTGAGCGCTGCGCTGAAACCGACCGGCGGGCGTCCGCCGCTGGTCGTCAAGAAGTACGCCAACCGCCGTCTCTACGACACCGAGGGATCCACCTACATCACGCTCGACGACCTCGCGAACATGGTTCGTGAAGGGCGCGACCTCGTCGTCTACGACGCGCGGACCGGCGACGACATTACCCGCGTGGTGCTCACTCAGATCATCATGGAGGAGGAAACGCGTGGCCGATCGATCCTGCCGACCTCGTTCCTTCGCCAGCTGATCGGCTTCTACGGCGACGAGATGCAGGGGATCATCCCCGAGTACCTCGAGGAGATGATGCGGAAGTTCGTCGCGCACGACATCAGGACCGACGGTCCGGCGCCGACGACCCCACTCGAGGCGGCGGCCGAACGCAACGTCGGCGTCATCCTGGAACGGGCGTCCGAGGTGTTCTCGCCCGTGCTGGCAGTGCGCGAAGCGCAGGATGCCGAGCGGCGTCATCCCAGCCGGGAAGAGCTCCAGGCCGAGATCACCTCGCTCCGACGGGAGCTCGACCTCGCGCGCGGAAGCGGCGACGTCGCGAGGTGACGCCGTCGGGGTAGGGTCGGCTGACCCGGAAGAAAGCCGACCGAGACCATCGTCCGGTTAGGCGCCGACGGTCGATCAGGTAAGATTGCTGCCGTCCCAGTCGATAAGGGCACAATCTTCGGCGCACTCGGGATCGAACGCGCGTCAGCGCCAGCACGTGGACAGCGGCCCGTCGCCACGACCGGGCGGGGGTGCCGATAGAGCGGCAATGCGGTAGGAGCCGACCGACAGGCCGGCGTCATCGAGGCGGAGCGGCAGCGTCACCGTGCCGGTTGGACCGGCAAGAAAGGCGAGGAGCCCGCCCACCGCGACGCGCTCGCCGCCTGTGACGAGATCGGCGCGGACGAGCCAGTCGAGCGCTGCCGACCAGCCCGGTTCGAACGTGACGGTCCCGCGCCATCCGACGGCGCTGCCTACGGTTCCGTTCGGCGCGAGCGTTCCGTGTGCCGCGAGCGGACGTGCGCCGCCGTCGAGCCCAACCGCCCATGCGAGACCGCCGCCCGCGTCCGCGCGGAGTGCACCATGCCCGCCGGCCGAGCCGGCGCGCCGGACGGCCTGCACGCCGCGTCCGGTCGCGACGCAGCGGAGGTCGAGCCGCGATGCTCCGGCAATCGCCATCCCGCCGACTGCGACGCCGTCCGCCTCGACGGACAGCCGCGTCGCCGACCAGGACATCGCGAGCGGTCCCGCGGCGACCCGCGCCGGGGCGCCGACGCCGCGCCGCCGAGGCAGCTCGCCTGCGACGGAACCGACGACCAGGCGGGACGGCCCGAAGGGTTGGAGGAACGGCCGCGACAGCCGGGCGTCCCGACCGGTCGCGACGATCCGTCCCGCGATCGCGACCGCGATCGAGCCGGTCGATAGCACCGGCGACGCGATCGCTGTCGCGTGCCATGCGTCCGTCGGCTCGAGCGCGATGCCGATCGCACCGAGCGCCCCCCGCAGCCGGTCGAACGACGATCGGGGCGCGTCGCCGGTCTCGAACCGGGCGACGAGGATCACGACGGCGAGAATCGCGCAGGCGGCCGCGAGCGTCCGGGTGGTGCGGCCGCTCACCGGCCGGTCGTCCGGACAAGGGCGGCGGAGCCGGTCTGGAACTTCGTCAGGCCGCCCAAGCCGGTGCTGCTGGTGTTCGACGGCAGTCCGGCCA
>CAXUBA010000253.1:0-3295 GCA_964249205.1 uncultured Acetobacteraceae bacterium
GGCCGACGCGCTCCGCTGGACGCCGTCGGACGGCGGGTTCGATGCCGTCCTCCTCGACGCGCCGTGTTCGGCGACCGGCACGATCCGCCGTCATCCCGACATCCTTCGGCTCCGGCGGCCGCGCGATGTCGAGGCGCTCGCGGCAAACCAGTCGCAGCTGATCGACCGCGCCCACGCGCTGCTTCGGCCCGGCGGCATCCTGGTCTACGCGGTCTGCTCGCTTGAGGCCGCGGAAGGGCGCGACCAGGTCGCGCGCGCGGTCGCGTCCGGACGCTGGGCGCGCGACGCGCCCGACCGCTCGCGCTTCGAGGGGCTCGGGACCGTCCTGAACGCCGACGGCGAGATCGAGACCGATCCGTCGATGGGGATGGACGGGTTCCAGCCCGCGCGGCTCCGTCGCCGCGACTCACCGCCCTAAGCCGCGCGACGACCGTCAAGGCCCCGGTTGTCGCCGACCCGCTGGCGGCCTCCCGGCGGATCGGCGATCCTCGGGGCGCGCCACCCCGCAGGACGCCGCCATGACGCACGACCAATGCCGAGACGATCCCGTCGCCCGCGCGGACGCCCGCAGAGCGCGCCGGTGAGCGTCACGGCCGGGCACGAGCAGGCGGTGTTCTTCATCGCCGCGTCGGCGCTGCTGATCCTGTCGGTGCTGCTGATGTTGCTCCGCCGCACGATACCGCTCCGGTGGCGGCTTCTCTGCCATCTCGTGCTGTTCGCGACCGCGACCGCTCTGCTGCAGCGCGAGCTCGGCGGCGTGATCAGGCCGCGTTTCGCCCGCACCGACGACGCGCTCCGTCTCGCCGAGCAGTTGGTCAGCTGCTTCTGGTGGGTGGAGGCGGCGCAGGGCGCGGTCGCGGCGACCCGCCTCCTGGTCGTTCTCGAGGACCGGCCGCGCGAAACGCGGATCGTATCCGACCTGCTCGCCGCCGCGATCCGGATCGGCGCCGCGCTCGCGATCGTGGCCCTGGTGTTCGCGGTGCCGGTGCGCGGCCTGCTCGCGACCTCGGGCGTGATCGCGATCGTGCTGGGCCTGGCGCTGCAGAGCACGCTGTCCGACGTGTTCTCCGGGATCGCGGTCGGGCTCGAGCGGCCGTTCAAGGCCGGCGACGTGATCTCGCTCGACGGCGACCTCGAAGGGCGCGTCGAGCAGGTGAACTGGCGCTCGACGCGGATCCTGCTCGACGGCGAAACGCTGGCGATCGTGCCGAACAGCACGGTCGCCAAGACCCGCGTGCTGAATCGCTCGGCGCCGACGCCGCGTCGCGGCGACCACGTCGAGATCCTGATCCACCCTGCGGTGCCGCCGGAGCGCGCGCTCGCGGTGCTCCGCGTCGCGCTGCAGGGCGTGCGTCATGTGCTCCCGCATCCGGCGCCGGACGTCTCGTGCCAGTCGATCGCGGGCGACGCGACGCGCTTCAAGGTCAGCTTCACCGTGGACGCCGGCGCGCATCTCGGGGCGGCCCGGACGGAGACGCTCGGGCGGATCCATCGACACCTGACCTTCGCGGGCATCCCGCTCGCGATACCCGGCGCCGCCCCGGCGGCGGCCGTCGACGCCGGGCCCCCCGGCATCGCCGAACTGCTGGCACGCTCCGACCTGTTCGGGCCGGTCGAGCCCGCCCATCGCGCGACGCTCGCCGCTCTGTTCACCATGCGCTGGATGAAGCGCGGCGAGACGCTGTTCCAGCACGGCGACACGCCGACCGCCCTGTTCGTGATCGCGTCCGGCGTGGTCCGGGTCGATCTCGGGGCCACGTTCGATCCCGACCGGCCGCCGCTCCAAGTCCTCGCGCCCGGCGAAGCGATCGGCACCTACGGGCTGATCACCGGCAAGAGCTATGTCGCGACGACGCGCGCGATGACCGACGTCGAGGTGTATCGGCTCGAGCGGGACGCGCTCCTGAAGGCAATCGACGAGTTCCCCGACCTCGGCAACGGGCTGGAAGCGATCGCCGCACGGGCCAGCGCGCTGATGACGCAGGACGCCGACATGTCGGCCGACGCGTCGGTCGACCGGCCGGACGCGCTGCTCGGCCGGCTCCGGCTGTTTGTGCGGCGGATCCGCGGCCTCGACGGCGCGCCGGTCTGAGCCGGCCGCCGCCGCCTCAGACCGGCACGACGTCGGGCCGACCGCGCGGAAACCGATCAATCACGTCCGCCTCGATGCCGAGATGCGCGCGGACGAGCGCCGGCGGCGTGTGCGTCAGCCAGTCGGTGAGCGACACCTCCTCGTAGCGCGCCGTCTTGAAGATCTCGAGGAAGACGAGTTCGTCCGGTCCCGTGTTCTCGATGTAGTGGCCGAAGCTCTTCTTGATGTAGCCGATGTCGCCGGCCCTGAAGTCCGCCGTCTGCGCCTTCGGTCCCGTGTTGAACACCGTCATCCGCGCCTGACCCTTCACGTAGTACTGCCACTCGTCCGCGTTCGGATGCCAGTGGAGCTCGCGCAAGCCGCCCGGTGCCACGTTCACCTGCGCCACCGCGATCGTGCGCGACACCGGGAAGTTGGTCGCGCTGTCGGCGATCCGCACGCTGCCGCTCCGTGTCGTCTTCGTCGGTGGCATCCCGCCGAGATCGAACGTGAACGCGTGCGGCGGACTGCCGGCCGGCGACCGGACGGCCGCCTGATCGGCGCTGAGCGGGCCCGGCACGTCGCCCTGGAAGATCCAGAGATTGTCGAGCGGGATCTTGCTGAACGTGTCGGCCGGCACACCGAAGTTCTTCGCCAGCACCTCGGGCGGCGTGTGCGCCATCCAGTCGGTCAGCATCAGCGTGTTGAACTCGGAGGCCTTGCCGTTGTCGAAGGCGAGGATGAACTCGCCGCCGTCGGGGCCGAGGCCTTGCAGCGAATGCGGCAGCCCGGGCGGGAAATACCAGAGGCCGCCCGCGGCGACGTCGGCGACCTCAGCGCGTCCGAGCGCGTCGAGCGCGGTGATGCGGATCGCGCCGTCGGACACGAACGCCCATTCCGCCTGCTGGTGCCAGTGCATCTCGCGGATGCCCCCAGCGGACAGCCGCATGTTGACGCCCGAGATGTCTTCTGAGATCGCGAAATCGTCCTGCGTCACCTCGCGCGCCCAGCCGCCGGTTTGGAAGCGCTTGTGGGCGTTCGTGAACGACGCCCAGAACAGCGGCATGCCGTTGATGTCGGTCGCCGGCGGATCCTGGAAGGACGGGAATTGGCTCGCGAGCGCCGGATTCTCGGGGCCGGGATCGCTCGCGGCGCTCGGGACGGCGGCGTTGATGCGGCCTTCGGCCGGCGCATCGGGGTTGCCGAAGCCGCGCGGCGCCGCGT
>CAXUBA010000254.1:0-3287 GCA_964249205.1 uncultured Acetobacteraceae bacterium
AACTTGATGTAGTCGGACCGCAGCACCTCCAGCATCTCGGCGCGCACCAGGCGCTCCACCAGCGGCGGCAGGTGCTGGTCGAGCCATTCGCGGAGCATCGGCCGGATCTCTTCGCGGACCATCTCCTCGATCGTCGGGCCGCCGCGATGCGTCCGGAGCGAGGCCTGCTCACGCGCGGCGCTCCGAAGCGATGCGAGTGAGCGTCCGGCGGATCGCGCCGCCTCGCCCCCAACGACGGCGTCGGCGGGCGCCGACGGGCCGGACGCGGGCTCCGTCGGGCTGTCCGCCGCTTCGCGCCGCGTCGCATCCCGCTTCGGCGGTTCGACCATCATCGCCTCGTCGAGATGCAGGATGCCGTCGTCGGCGGCCGCGGGTTTCGCGTCGTCGGCCTGGCTCTGCGCGAGGATGCGTCGAACGGAATCGAGGATCCCGTCATCCTCGTCGTCGATCCGGGCGCGATCGCTCATGTCCTCTGTTCCCTTGCGCGAGGGGTCAGCGCCCCGGCTGGGTGACGGCGTAGTCGTTCGTGCCCCAGAGCCGGTCCTTGACCGCGTTGTAGTAGGCCGTGTCGTCGTAGAGCGGCACGTTCAGCGACAGGTCACGTGCCGTGAGCCGCCCGAGCGCCTGTGCCACCTGGTAGGACGCAGTGATCAAAGTCGTGAGGTTCTGGACCAACGTCGTCTGCGCATTCAGCAGGGTCTGCTGCTGGAGCAGGACGTCGAGCGTCGTGCTGGTGCCGACGATCGCCTGCCGCTCGACGCCGTCGAGCGCGATGAAGCCGGCCTTCACCGCCGCGTGGTCGCTCTCGATCGCGGCCCGCGTCGACGAAAGCGTTTCCCAGGCGGCGACCGCCTGCTGCAGCGCGGTGCGTCGGGCCTCGTCGACCTGGCGATGTGCCTGCTGCTCCGTTTGCCGCGCCTGCCGGATCGCGGCGTATTCCGCGCCACCCTGGTAGATCGGGATGTTCAGGTTCAGCAGCGCCTCGAAGCCTTGCGAGAACACGCCCTGCTCGCCCTCGTTGTTCTGCTGGAAGTACTCACCTTCCGCCGACAGCTTCGGCATGACCGCCGAGAACGCGACATCGACCGCATCCCGGTCGGACGCCTCGGTGAACAGCTGGTAGACGACGCTCGGATTGTTCTCGACCGCGTTGACCATTGCCTGCTGCTCGGTCTTGACCGGAAGCTTCAGCGGCTGCGGATCGACCAGCTTGTCGGGCGGCGGCGACCCGACCTGCTGGAGATAGGACGCGTAGGCCGTCTGGAGCGTCCCTGCCGCGCTTTGCCGCTGCGACCGTGCGAGCGCCAGCGACGCTTCGGCCTGCGCGACGTCCGTCCGGGTGATCTCGCCGACCCGGAAACGGTCCTGCGTCGCGCGCAGCTGCTCGGCGAGCACCTGCTCGTTGTTGATCTGCAGCGCGAGAAGCTGGCGGTCCTCGATCACGCCGACATAGGCCTGCACGACATTGAAGAGCACCGTCTCCTCGGTCGCGAGAAGGTTGGCGCGCTCGGCCATCACGCGGTTGACCGCCTCGTGGGTCTGCGAGGTGGTCCGGCCACCGTTGTAGATCGGCTGCGTGATCGTGCCGGTCGCCTGGTAGCCGAGCGGGTTGATCCGGTAGCGGAAGCCGTTGCCGCCGGTGGTGCTGGCGATGCTGCCGCTGGTCGGCAGGAACGCGTCGTTCGACACGACTTCGGACGTGTTCTCGTAGGTGCCAACGGCCGCGACCGTCACGGTCGGACGCCAGCCGGCGAGCGCGGTCGGCACGTTCTCGTCGATCGAACGGAGATTGGCGCGCTCGGCGGTAAGCTGCGGATTGCTGAGATAGGCCTGCCCCAGCGCCTGCTCGAGCGTGTGGGGAACGAGGGTCGGCGCATTGTCGACGCCGGCCGCCTGCGCAAAGCCGGAAAGCACTGTGCTGTCCAGGAGCACGGCCGCGAAGCCGATCGCGGCTCTCGATCGTGTCGTCGTCATTGCCGCCTGCTCCCCCAGCCCACGGCCGGAATTCCTGCCACAGCCCGAACGGCGTCGCCAGCGGGCGCGTGCTGTTAGAACACGAAACCGCGAGCGCGGACGTAGTCCGGTAGGAGACTGGCCTGCGCGTCGAACAGCGGGCGTAGTCGGATCTCATCGCCGATCCGCTCGCCGATCACCGCGCGTCCCGGACGCCCAGGCTCGACCAGGATCGTGAGCAGGCGGCCGGTCTGCGGCGCGACAGCGCGCACCACGGCGTCGGGCACGAACTCGACCCCGCCATCGATCACCACGAGCGCGAACGACGACGCTCCCCCGAGATCGGGCCGCCAGTCCACGGTCTCACCCACCTGCCGGCAGGCTTCGGCGCCGAAGGCACGAACCTCGTCATGCGCCTCGACGGCGGTGACCGAGAGACCCATTCGCGCCAGCACAGCGGCGGCGTAGCCGGTGCCGGCTTCCAGTACGAGCGCACGCTCGCCGCGCCGCGGCTCGCCCGCCTGCAGCAGCCGCGCGAGCACGCGCGGCTCGGTGAGCGTGTGGTCGTCGCCGACCTGGATTTCCTTGTCGATGTAGGCGATCGGCCGCAACTCGTCCGGCACGAACGCTTCGCGCGGCAGCGTCCCCATTGCGGCGATCAGAGTGGGATGCCGGACCCGTTCCGGACGGATCTGCCCCTCGATCATGCACGACCGGGCGGTGGCGAAGTCGTCGTGGGATACCGGCATTGAAGGGTCCTCGTCCGGGCCCGGGGAACAAGGGGCGCGCTCGGCTTTAACGGTCCTGCCCCCTCGCGGCAATGCGGGGGCGATCGGGGCGCGCACCGAGATCCCGCTTGACCCCGCGAGCCGGCTGCGACGATAAGCGCCCCGCCCGTGCGCCGTGGTCCGGTGGCAGAGTGGTGATGCAGCGGACTGCAAATCCGCGAATGTGGGTTCGATTCCCGCCCGGACCTCCAGCGAAGCCGCACCTTGACCGTCCGAGCGCGGCCGAAGAAGAAGCGCAACCGCCCGGCGGTCAGACGCTTCTTCCGGTTCGCGGCCAATCGGACAGACCGCACCCGATCTTGGTCGTCAACGAGTTGCCGCTCCCCTCAGAGAGCGCCGGTCCGCTCGATCAGCCTCCAATCGCCGAAGTCCAATACGAGAGCAGGTTCGTGGCGACGGTGTGTCGCGGGCCCTGCGGAGACGGCCTGGGCTGTCGTCCGCACGCGACCTCCCGAACTCCGACTCAAGCGGTGGTCGGGCAGGCGGGATTTGAACCCACGACCCCCAGTCCCCCAGACTGATGCGCTACCAGGCTGCGCTACTGCC
>CAXUBA010000255.1:0-3036 GCA_964249205.1 uncultured Acetobacteraceae bacterium
GCGGCCTTCCGCCACCGCGCGCCCGTTCCCGACGCGGCGGCCTGTGATGACCGACACCTTCCCTCGAAGACCACGTTCCACGCGCTGCCTCCCCGTCCGATCCGGTTCCGTGTTCCTGCCACGCGGGCGTGCCGACGGCGAACGACAGGGTCCCGGCGTTGCCCCGACGCTAATGCGAGAACGGGCCGCCGACGAGAGATCCCGTCCGGACGGAAACAGCTCCCGCGCGCGAGCCTCACACACGAGCAGTTCTTGCTCCGAAGTGCAGAAAACAGGTAAGAGCGTTCCCGGCGGCGCGGCGATCGTGGCGATCCGTCGTTCCGGAGCGGAGCGCGAAGCATGACGACGGACGGTGTGCAGACGGGGCCGGAGCCCGCGGCCCTCGCGAAGCTGATCGACCACACGATCCTGAAGCCCGACGCCGTCGGCAACGACGTCCGACGGTTCTGCGCCGAGGCGCGCGCGCACGGGTTCGCGTCCGTCTGCGTGAACCCGCTGCACGTGCCGCTGGTCGCGGCCGAACTCCGCGGAAGCGCGGTCCGCGTGTGTTCCGTCGTCGGCTTCCCGCTCGGCGCGACCCTGTCCGCCGCGAAGGCCGCGGAAACCCGCGCCGCCGTCGAAGCGGGCGCCGACGAGATCGACATGGTCGTCGCGATCGGCGCCCTGAAGGACGGCGATCATCAGGCCGTGCGCGACGACGTCGCGGCGGTCCGCGCGTCCTGCCCCGGCAAGGTCCTCAAGGTCATCATCGAGACGTGCCTGCTGAGCGACGACGAGAAACGTGTCGCCTGCCGTCTCGCGGTCGAGGCAGGCGCCGACTTCGTCAAGACGTCGACCGGCTTCTCGACCGGCGGCGCGACGGAGGCCGACGTCGCGCTGATGCGCGAGGTCGTCGGCCCGGACATCGGCGTCAAGGCGTCGGGCGGCGTCCGGACCGCGGACACGGCGCGTGCGATGATCGCCGCCGGCGCCACGCGGATCGGAACGAGCGCCGGCGTGCTCATCGTGAACGCGTCCGGCGCGTCGGACGGCGGCTACTAGGCCGGTCCGGCGGGCGCCGATCCGATTGACGCTCCCCTGATCATGTAGTCATACTACACCCGAAAGAGCCGTCCAGCGGCCCGGAGAGGAAACGAGATGACGACGAAGACATCGATGGCCGTGGCGGCCTCCTTCCTGCTGCTCGCGACCGGCGGAACCAGCCGGGCCGCGTGCCTGATCGGGATGTCGAACTACACGCTGAGCGCGCCCTATTTCGCGGCGCAGGATGCGGAAGCGCACAAATACGGCGCGCAGCTCGGCTGCCAGGTCATCTCCGCCAACGCGCAGAACGACATGAGCAAGCAGATCGCCGACATCGAAGACATGGTCTCGCGGCACGTCAATCTGCTGATCGTCAATCCGCGCGATCCGGAAGGTCTCGTGCCGGCGGTGAACGCGGCGACGCGGGCCGGCGTGAAGGTCGTCGCGGTCGATTCGACGCTCGACCCGAGGGCGAACTTCATCACCCAGGTGCAGGCGTCGAACCTCAAGAACGGCGAGGCCGTCGGCGAGTGGCTCGCGGGCCGCATGCGCGGCACCCCGATGAAGATCGCGCTCATCAGCGGCGACAAGGGCAATCTCGTCGGGCAAGAGCGACGCGACGGCGTGTTCGCCGGCCTCGCCGAAGGGCAGCTCCGCGACGAGGGTCACGCCGGCTTCACCGTGGTCGGGCAGGGCTGGGGCGCCTGGACGCAGGAAGGCGGCCTCAACGCCATGGAAGACCTGCTGACCGCGCATCCCGACATCAACGTCGTGCTCGGCGAGAACGACAGCATGGCGCTCGGCGCCAGGCGCGCGCTCGAGCAGCACCACCATCTCGACGGGGTTCTGGTTCTCGCCGCGGCGGACGGTCAGAAGGAAGCCGTCAAGCTCATCGTCGACGGGCAGTACGGCGCGACCGGCCTCAACGATCCTTCAGTGATCGTCAAGAACGCGATCGACATCGGCATGCAGGCGATCAAGGGCACGCTGCCGGCGGAGTTCCCGAAGCTCGACTACACGAAGCCGGTCGCGATCACGAAGGCGAACGCCGCGCAGTACTACCATCCGGACGCGGTTTTCTGAGAAAAGGAAACACCGCGCCCGATCCGTTCCGCCATCCCGTCTGAACCGGGAGCCCCGATGACCCCTCTCGCAGAGCTCCGCGGCATCTCGAAGCGCTTCGGTGGCGTCGCGGCGCTGAAGGCTGTCGACTTCGATCTTCGCGCCGGCGAGGTGCACGCCCTGCTCGGCGAGAACGGCGCCGGCAAGTCGACGCTGATGCGGGTGCTCGGCGGCGAGATCGCGCGGAACGGCGGCGAGATCCTGATCGACGGCAAGCCGGTGAGCTTCGGCGGCCCGAAGCAGGCCGCCGACGCCGGGATTGCGATCATCCACCAGGAGATGGCGCTCGCACCCGATCTGTCCGTCGCCGAGAACATCTTCCTCGGCGAACTGCCGGGCGCGATCGGCTGGGCGTCGCTCCGTCGACGCGCCGCCGCGCTGATCGAGAAGCTCGGCTTCAGGATCGATCCGGCCGCGATCGTCAGCGATCTCAGCGTCGCGCACCAGCAGGTGGTCGAGATCGCCAAGGTGCTGTCGCGGCGCGCCCGGATCATCGTGTTCGACGAGCCGACCGCGGTGCTGGCGGTGCGCGACGCCGAGCGCCTGCTCGCCATCATCGACGGGCTTCGACGCGAAGGCGTCGGCATCGTCTACATCTCGCACCGTCTCGACGAGGTGTTCCGGATCGCCGACCGCATGACGATCATGAAGGATGGCGCGAGCGTCGGCACCGTGAGCCCGCGCGAGGTCACGGTGGACGACGTGATCCGGCTGATGGTCGGCCGGCCGCTCTCGGCGCTGTTCGGCGAGCGCGTCGAACGCGCGCCCGGCGAGGAGCTGCTCCGCGTCGAGGATCTGTCCGACGGGCGCCGGGTCCGCGACGTGAGCTTCGCGGTGCGCGCCGGCGAGATCGTCGGTCTCGGCGGTCTCGTCGGCGCCGGCCGCACCGAG
>CAXUBA010000255.1:3046-3282 GCA_964249205.1 uncultured Acetobacteraceae bacterium
TCCTCGACATGGCGATCCGGATCAACGCCACGATGGCGAACATGGCGCCGATCACCAACCCGCTCGGTTTCATCAGGCAGGTCGGCGAGCGCCGCGTCGTCGACCGGCTCGCGAACGACGTCCGCATCCGGATGTCGGGCATGGAAGCACCGGTCACCTCGCTGTCCGGCGGCAACCAGCAGAAGGTCGTGCTCGCCAAGTGGTTCCATCTCGGCGCTCGCGTGATCATCCTGGAC
>CAXUBA010000256.1:0-3280 GCA_964249205.1 uncultured Acetobacteraceae bacterium
GATAGGCACGTTCGAGCCCGGCGAGGACCCTGCGGTTCCGCGCGGCGAGGCCGAGCGGCCGAAGACGCGGGATGGCGCGCCACATCGCGGCGAAGGCCGCGGTGCCGGAAAGCAGCACGCCGTCCTCCGACGCGTGGAAGCGTCGGAGAAGAGCGTCGCGGTTGGCGGGGCATCCGGTGTTGGCGTCGCTCACGTCGACGAAGTCGATCGCGCGTTTCTTGTCGAGGCGGCGCATCAGCGCGATCTCGCGCCGGCAGAGCGGGCAGCCACCATCGTACCAGACCAGAAGTCGCGCCATGGAGGCGAGATGGCGCCGAAGCGGACGATGTCAGCCGCCGCCGAAGGAGTGCATCCGTGCCGGAACTGACCATCCTTTATGCCGTCGTGGCGACCGGCTGGCTCGCGGTTTCGCTCTGGCTCCTTTGCCGCCAGGCGCGGGAAGTCACGCGTCACCGCGACCGCGTGCCGCCGGCCTTCCGCGACACCATCACCGCCGCCGAGCATCGGCGCGCCGCCGCCTACACGGTCGATCGCACCGGGATCGCCGCGGTCGGGGAGATCGCCGACTGGGCCGTGACGCTCTTCCTCGTCCTGTGGGGCGCCGACGCGCTGGCCGGCGCGGTGGACCGTCGCCTCGGGTCCGGCTTCGTCGCCGACCTCGTCCTGCTCGCGCTCCTCGGCGTCGTGCTCGGCCTGCCGGGCGTGGTGCTGTCCGCCGTCCGGCAGTTCGTCGTGGAGCAGCGCTACGGCTTCAACCGGACCACGCCGCGCCTGTTCGCCGCCGATCTCGCGCGCCGGGCGCTGCTCGCCGCCGCCTTCGGCCTTCCGCTGCTCGCCGCGCTGCTCGGGGTGATGCGCGTATCGCGCGGCGACTGGTGGCTCTACGCCTGGCTCGCGTCCGTCGGGCTGATGCTGGTGACGCCGTCGCTCTACACGCGGGTCGTCGCGCCGATGTTCAACCGGTTCGAGCGTCTCGACGATCCGGCGCTCGTCGGCCGGATCGAGGCGTTGATGGCGCGGTGCGGGTTTCGGTCGTCCGGTCTCTGGACGATGGACGCTTCGAAGCGCTCCAGCCACGGCAACGCCTTCTTCATCGGATGGGGATCGAGCAAGCGGATCGTGCTGTTCGACACGCTGCTCGCCGACCGCCGGCCCGACGAGATCGAGGCCGTGGTCGCCCACGAGCTCGGTCACTTCCGCTATCGTCACGTCGCGTTCGGCACGCTGCGCGCCGCCGTCACGGCCTTCGTCGTGCTCGCCGCGATCGGCTGGCTCGCGTGGCAGCCCGCGCTGCTCGCAGGCTTCGGCTTCCGCCATGGCGGCGACGCCCTGTCGCTGTTCGCCGCCAACCTCCTGGTTGCCCTCGTGCTGCCCGTGCTGGCGCCACTCGCCAACGCCTTGTCGCGTCGGCACGAGTTTCAGGCGGACGACTACGCGCGACGCGAAGTGGGTGCCGCGCCGATGATCTCGGCGCTGGTCGGGCTGACGCGGGACAGTGCACAGACGCTGACGCCGGACCCGCTCTACTCGATGGTCCATCACAGCCATCCGCCCGTACCGCTCCGGGTCGCGCGCCTCCTCGGTGCGGCGTCCCTGCCGCAGGGCTGATCGTGGACCGGAAGCGCTCCCGACCGTCGACGGCGCGGCACGCAGTCCTGAACCGGCAGGACCGGCAAACAGCCGCGGCAAAAGTTTCAGGACCGACGGATGCGGTTCCCCGAGCGATGACGCGCGCCTGTTACGACGCGATCGATTTTGCCTGAGATGCGACGAAGAACAATCGTCGGCCCCTCGCGACAAGCACTGGCGATCCGATCACGTTATTTCGTAAGTGAAACGCATCGATTTGTCGTATGCCGCCGTATCCTGGTTGACGTCGGATTCGCGAGGCCACGGTGGGAATGGGCAACATTGTCGCGGACCGCGTGTCCGTGCGTGGGCGTTTCAGCGCCGAGGAGCTGGGTATCCTGTGGGCGCTGCAGATCCCGGGCGTCCGCGTGTCGCTCGAGCGGAGCGAAGACGGAACCGAGCTCGCGGTCCTGCGCGCGTCCTGGGCGTCGGACGTGATCGCCGCGACGCTCGCGAAAGGCGCCGGAAGCGTCTGTTTGCTGACCTGCTACGAGGCTGGCCGGAACGGCAACGAACCTGATGTCGAAGCCGCGTTCCCGACCTTCGCCATGGCCGTCTTCGCGCTGGGCGCCGTGTTCGCCTCCTGAGCAGAGCCGCTTGCGCGATCGACCGCGTGATGACGATCCGACGTCGGAACCGGATGGGTGCCGGGAGCGATCTCCGTGGCGCCGGGCCTGCCGGGTGAGGGATTCGAACCCCCGACCTTCGGTTTACAAAACCGCTGCACTACCACTGTGCTAACCCGGCCGCGGTCCGAGACTACAGAACCGGCGATCGACCGACCAGATCGCTCCCGTCGCGGCGCATCCTCAAGGGCCGGAGGCGAGCGCATCGGCGAGCGTGCGGCGCTGGCGGCGCTGCATCCGGGCTACGCTCGCACGGTAGGGCTCGCCGAGCGCCGGTGTCGCCGAGTGGTAGAGCCCCGTCGCGGCCGACAGCGTGCGACCGGCGCGGCCGCCCGAAAGACTTCGAAGCAGCGAGGCGCCGTAGGCCACGTTTCGCGCCGGGTCGAGCGCCTCGGCGAGGCTCGCGAAGGCCGAGCGGTGATACCGCAAGCTGACCTGCATGCAGCCGACGTCGATGTCGGCGCCCGAGTGCGCGAGCATTAGCGCGGTCGCGCGCGCGGCCGCGTCACGCGTGGCATACCAGTGTCCGATCCCGCCCGCGTTGACCGTCCACGGCCAGGGCTCGACATCGCCCGTGACCGGCATCACAACCCCGGTCTCGACCCGCGAGATCGCGCCGAGCCTACCGTCCGGCAGTCCGAGCCGCGCTTCCGCTTCCCGGGTCGCGATGAGGCAGAGACCGCTCTGGCGCACGGCCCAGGCCCGCTTGGCGGCGGCGGGCGCGTGCGCGGGCAGCACGCCGGCCGCGTCCGGGACCGGCGTCGCTTCGGCCCGCAGCGCGAACAGCACTGCGAGCCCCGCCGACACGACCGCGCGCGATGCCGGCGCGCGTCGCCGATCAGGCAAACGCGATGTATCCGATCCGGATGTAGTGGATGACGAGGAGCGTGGTCACCACCACAAAGGTGATCCCGGCGGTGATCGCCAGAGGTTTCAACCGTCGTTCCTTCCGGTTCCGCCGACCGGCCGACTGGTCGGAGTGAGAGGATTCGAACCTCCGGCCCCTGCGTCCCGAACACAGTGCT
>CAXUBA010000257.1:0-3011 GCA_964249205.1 uncultured Acetobacteraceae bacterium
GGGCGACAACCGGGTTCGACCGCCGCCGCTTCGCGGGTTCGGTGTCGCCCGACGACGAACCGTCGCTCCGCCTCGTCCGCCGTCTCGGCTTCGCCAAAACCGGCGACAGGGACGCGGCGGGCGGCCCCGTGCACGTCTTCCGGCGATCGGCCGTCCGCGCGACGTGAGCCCGCCGCGTTCGCCGGGCTTCGGGCGAGCCCTGGCCGCGCGGCTCACCTGCGACCGGCGCGGCTCAGGAACGCCGGCACGAGCGCCACGCACACGACGGCGGCGCCGACCCACGGCAGCGACCCGAACCCGGCGCCGCGCGCAAGAACCGCTGCCCCGAGCGCGGCTCCGAGCGCGTCGCCGAGGTTGAACGCCGACTGGTTCAGCGTCGACGCGAGGTGGGGCGCTTCCCTCGCCTCGAGAACCACCCGGTGCTGCAGCGGCGGCACGATCGCGAAGGCGGCGACCCCCCAGGCGAACACCGCCGCCAGCGCGAGCGGGCCGCTCCGGACGACGCCGCCGAGAACGGCGAGCGCGACTGCGTCGGCCACGAGGAGCGTGCGGATCGCG
Organism: uncultured Acetobacteraceae bacterium; assembly: GCA_964249205.1. Lineage (GTDB taxonomy): Bacteria > Pseudomonadota > Alphaproteobacteria > Acetobacterales > Acetobacteraceae > CAXTPV01. Next base: position 559 of record CAXUBA010000257.1, read on the forward strand.
ACCACGACGTCGCGGTCGGCAAGCCGGCCGCCCACGAGTCCGCCGACCGCGAGTCCGGCACCGAACAGGAACAGCGCGAGTGCCGCCCCGTGCGGCGCCAGCCCGCTCACGTGTTCCAGCAGCGGGGTCAGAAAGGTGAGCACGTTAAACAGCGCCGCTGACGACACCGTGCTGACGAGCATGGCGAGCCAGACCTGCGGCGCGCGGAGCGCGACCAGCTCGCGCCGGATCCCGTACGATCCGCCGCCGAGCCGCTGCGGCAGGGAGGAGAGCATCGCGAGCAGCGCCGCGGCCGCGAGCGCCGCGACGAGCCCGAACGTGACCCGCCAGCCGGCCGCCTGCCCGATCGCGGTCCCGATCGGAACGCCCACCACGTTCGCGACCGTCATGCCCGTGAACAGGAGGGCGACCGCGCGCGCGCCTTTCCCGGGCGGCGCGAGCTCGGCCGCGACGATCGACGCGATGCCGAAGAAGGCGCCGTGCGCGAGCGCGGTCACCACGCGCGCGATCATCAGCACGCGGAAGTCGGGCGCGACCGTGCACGCGACGTCGCCCACCAGGAACATCGCCATCAGCGTCAGAAGCGCGCGCCGCCGCGGCGCCGACGCGAGCAGCGCCGCGACGACCGGCGAACCGAAGGCGACGCTGAGCGCGTAGACCGACACGAGAAGGCCCGCAGTCGGCACCGACACCCGGAGCGCGGCGGCAAGCGGCGGAACCAGGCCGACGATGACGAACTCGCCGGTGCCGATCGAGAAGCTTGCCAGCATGAGTGCGGCGAGCGCCCGCCGGTTCGGGACCGCCGCCGCCGCGTCGGCCGGCGACCGGTCCCGCGCCGCGTCCGGCGCCGTCAACGCGACGGCTCCTGCGGCTCCGGCAGCGCGAGCGCGGTGGTTTCCTTGACTGTTTCCAGCACGATGACGGTCTCGGTCCGGAGCACGTCGGTCTGGCGGCTGACATGCTCCGTGAGGAATCGCTGCAGCGCGCGCGTGCCGGCGGCCCTGACCTTCAGGAGGTAGCAGTGCGCGCCCGCGACCTGGTGGATCTCCTGGACCTCGTCCCGCGCGGAGATCTCGTCGCGGAACCCGGCCTCGTCCGGATGCGGCGCGAGGTCGACGAAGACGAACGCGCAGAGCGGCAGCCCGACCCGCTCCGGATCGAGCACCGCGCGATTGCCGCGGATGACGCCGGCGCCGTTCAGGCGCCGCACGCGCTCGTTCGCCGCCGACACCGACAACCCCACCGCCTGCCCGATCTCGGCGTGCGACGGCCGGTTATCGCTCTGCAGCAGACCAATGATCTTCCGGTCGAGAGCATCCATGAAGCGCAGGATGCCGGCCTAATTGCCTGAAGTCAGGTAACATACCTGAGACTCTCGCGCACGCCGTGCGGCCTTACCGTGGCGCCGGACGGCGACTTACGTTTCTTGAACCCTCCATGGGAGTTCAAGTCGGCGTGGCGCCGCCCGTCGTCGCGACACCGCCGCGAGATGCAGCCTGCTGCGCGATCGCGTCGAGCAGCAGGAGATGCCGGCGCTTCAGCCGGCCTTGGAGGAACCAGCCGGGCGCGAGCTGCCGCGACGCGGACATGCGGGGTCATACGGAAACGGTGATGGTTCGGGCGGGATCGCATTAGACGGTTCGGAAGCCCCTCTGTAGGTTCCGACGACGCGGAAGGTGTCCCCGGCAGGAGGACGCCGCGAGGAAGCCGGGACCGACGCCCATGACCCACGTCTTCGACGATGCCGAGCAGTTCGCGGAGGATGCCGTCCGCGGCTACTGCGCCGTCCACGCCCGGCTCGTCCGCGCCGTGACCGGCGGCGTCGTCCGCGCGACCCGGACCGACCGGGGCAAGGTCGCGCTGGTGATCGGCGGCGGCAGCGGCCATTACCCGGCCTTCGCCGGCTACGTCGGGCCGGGCTTCGCGGACGCCGCCGTCTGCGGCGACGTGTTTGCGTCCCCCGCCACCCGCCTGATCGACGCCGTCAGCCGCCGCGCCGAGCGCGGCGCCGGGATCCTCCTCTCGTTCGGCAACTACGCCGGCGACGTGCTCAACTTCGGCTTCGCCGCCGAGCGTCTCCGCGCCGCCGGCATCGACACCCGCGTGCTCGCCATCACCGACGACGTCGCCAGCGCCCCGCGCGGCGAGGAAGCGAAGCGCCGCGGCGTCGCCGGCGACATCCCCGTCCTCAAGATCGCCGGCGCCGCGGCCGAAGCCGGCCTCGATCTCGACGCCGTCGAGCGCGTGGCCCGTCTCAGCAACGACCGCACCCGGTCGTTCGGCGTCGCCTTCGGCGGCTGCACGCTGCCCGGCGCGCCGGAACCGTTGTTCACGGTGCCCAAGGGCCGCATGGCGATCGGTCTCGGCATCCACGGCGAGCCCGGCATCGACGAGACCGCGATCGAGCCCGCTTCGGCGCTCGCGTCCCGCCTCGTCGACCGGCTGGTCGCCGA
>CAXUBA010000257.1:3021-3274 GCA_964249205.1 uncultured Acetobacteraceae bacterium
CCCGCCCGCGTGGCGGTGCTGCTGAACGGCCTCGGCGGCACCAAGCAGGAAGAGCTGTTCGTGCTCTGGACGCATGTCGAAACGGCGTTGCGGAAGGCGGGGCTCGAGCCCATCGCGCCGATCGTCGGCGAATACGTCACCAGTCTCGACATGGAAGGCTGCTCGCTCACGCTGACCTGGCTCGACGAGACGCTCGAGCGTTTCTGGCTGGCCCCGTGCGACACCGCGGCGCTCCGGGTCGGCGACACGGGTC
>CAXUBA010000258.1:0-316 GCA_964249205.1 uncultured Acetobacteraceae bacterium
CCGCGGCAATCGCGGCGGCTTCCTCCAGCAGGCGGTGACCGCCGCCGCGCTGTTCCTCGACAACGGCGTCGCGACGGTGACCGAGGGGCGCTACCCGCAGTCGAACCATGTCTGGAGCGTCCAGGGCGGCGACGTGACGCACGGCCTGCCGCTCGCCGTGCTGGTGGACGGCCGGACCGCGAGCGCCGCCGAGATCCTCGCGTCCGCCCTCGCCGACCATCGTCGTGCCGTCGTCGTCGGGTCCGCGACGCTCGGCAAGGGGCTGGTGCAGACGCTGCTGCCGCTGCCGGACGGCGCCAGCACCCGGCTCCAGGTG
>CAXUBA010000258.1:326-3253 GCA_964249205.1 uncultured Acetobacteraceae bacterium
GGCTGCCCGACGGCGGCGAGCTGTTCGTCACCTGGAGCCGGGTGCTGGCGCCGCTCGGCTGGCCGTTGCAGGGGCTCGGCGTCCTGCCGCAGCTGTGCACGTCGGAAGGCGCGGCCGCGGTCGCCGACCAAATGCGGGCGCTCGACGGGGGCACCTCGATGCTCGCCGGCGCGATCGCCGCCGAGCGCGGGTCGCGGCCGCCGCTCGCGATCGCGCGCATCCTCGACATCCGGAACGCGTGCCCGGCGGCGATCGGCACCGACGAGGACCTCGACGCGGCGCGCGGCCTGCTCGGGGATCCGGCGGCGTACGCGACGGCACTGGGATCGGTCCCGCCGCTGGACTGAGCGCCGGCCGACGGAACGCGGCGGAAGGGATCCGGCGAGGGTGAAGCCGGAGCCATCGTCCTGCGTTGGTTCGGCGCGGATCCGGAAGCGTGCCCGTCCGGGACGATCGGGCTCCAGCGAGGACGAAAGCCCTGATGCGGCAATGGGACAAGGGGCGGCAGGCGCGGGAAGAGCGGCTCGCGAGGGCATCGTCGCTCGCCGGCGGCAAGGTCGTGCCCGCGTCGGACGCGACCGCGCTGCTCGAAGCCCTGCTCCGGCCCGGCGACCGCGTCTGCCTCGAGGGCGACAACCAGAAGCAGGCGGACTTCCTCGCGCGCGCGCTGATCGCCGTCGATCCCGCCCGCGTCCACGACCTGCACGTCGTGCAGTCGGGGATCGTGCTGCCGGAACACATCGAGCTGTTCGAGCGCGGCATCGCGCGGAAACTCGACTTCTCGTATTCCGGGCCGCAGGGCGCGGCGCTGGCGCGGGCGCTTGACGGCGGCCGCATCGAGCTCGGCGCGATCCACACCTATATCGAGCTGTTCGGCCGCTACTTCATGGATCTCACGCCGAACGTCGCGCTGATCGTCGCGCGCGAGGCCGACCGGAACGGCAACCTCTACACCGGCCCGAACACCGAGGACACGCCGACCATCGTCGAGGCGACCGCCTTCAAGGACGGGATCGTCGTCGCCCAGGTCAACGAGATCGTAGACACAGTAACGCGGGTCGACATCCAGGGCGACCAGGTGGATTTCGTGATCCGGTCGCCGAGCCGGTTCTACGTCGAGCCCCTGTTCACGCGCGATCCGGCCAGCGTCACCGAAACGCAGATCCTGATGGCGATGATGGCGATCAAGGGGATCTACGCCGAATACGGCGTGAAGCGGCTCAATCACGGGGTCGGCTTCGCGACGGCGGCGATCGAGCTGCTGCTGCCGACCTATGCCGAGCGGCTCGGCCTCAAAGGCCGGATCGCGACGCACTGGGCGCTCAACCCGCACCCGACGCTGATCCCGGCGATCGAGAGCGGCTGGGTCGAGCGGATCCACTGCTTCGGCTCCGAAGTCGGCATGGACGACTACATGCGGGCGCGGCCCGACATCTACTTCACCGGCCATGACGGCTCGCTGCGTTCGAACCGGCTGATGTGCCAGACGGCCGGGCTCTACGCGTGCGACATGTTCATCGGCGGCACGCTGCAGATCGATCTCGGCGGCAACTCGTCGACCGTCACGCCGGACCGCATCGCGGGCTTCGGCGGCGCGCCGAACATGGGGTCGGACGCGCATGGCAGGCGGCACCCGTCGGACGCCTGGCTGAAGGCCGGCCGCGAAGCGTCGGACGGCGCGCCGTCGCTGGTGCGCGGCCGGAAGCTGGTCGTGCAGATGGTCGAAACGTTCGGCGACCGCATGGTGCCCGCCTTCGTGGAAACGCTCGACAGCATCGCGCTCGCGCGGAAGCTCGATCTCGAGCTCGCGCCGGTGATGATCTACGGCGACGACGTCACCCATGTCGTGACCGAGGAAGGGATCGCAAACCTGCTCCTGTGCCGCGGCGACGCCGAGCGCGAACAGGCGATCCGCGGCGTCGCCGGCTACACCGAGATCGGTCTCGGGCGCGACCGGACGCAGGTCGAGGCGCTGCGCGCGCGCGGCGTCATCCGCCGGCCGGAGGATCTCGGCGTCGACGTGCTCGACGCGACCCGCTCGCTGCTCGCGGCACGTTCGATGAAGGATCTCGCCGACTGGTCGGGCGGCCTCTACCGACCGCCCGCGAAGTTCCGCAACTGGTAGGCGCCGGACATGGAAACCCTCAGCTTCCGACACGACACGGCGCGCGCGCTCGGCGGCGAGGCGCGCCAGGCGATCGTCGGCGTCGTCGCGTCCGGAAACCTCGAAGTGCTGGCCGAACGGGTCGAAGCCGACCGACGCTGCGTCGTCGAGATCAGCACCGCCGCCGAAGGCTTCGGCGCGGTCTGGACCGCCGTGGTGCGCGACTTCGTCGAGCGCCTGTCGCCGGGCGGCGTCCGCTTCTCCGTCAACGACGGCGGCGCGCGGCCGGACACCGTCATGCTGCGCCTGATGCAGGCGGCGCGCGCGCTCGAGGCCGCGCGATGAGCGGGGCTCAGGACGGGCGCGGGGAAAGCTGGCTCGAAAGCGCGGCCCGCGGGCGCGTCGCCGGCCTGCTCGACGAAGGCCGCTTCGTCGAGTTCCTTGGCCCGGAGCGGCGGGAAACGAGCCCGCACCTCGGGCTCTTCGACCTGCCGCACGCGTTCGACGACGGCGTCGTGGTCGGGCGCGGCACGCTCGACGGCGCGCCGGTGCTGGTCGCGGCCCAGGAAGGACGCTTCATGGGCGGCACGTTCGGCGAAGTGTCGGGCGCCAAGATCGTCGGCCTGCTGCGCGCGGCGACCGCCGGCGCCGGCGGTCAGGGGGGCGGCGACGCCCCGCGCACCGTGCTGCTGCTGCTCGACACCGGCGGCGTCCGGCTGCAGGAGGCCAATGCGGGCGAGCGCGCGGTGTCCGAGATCATCCGCGCGATCGCAGAAGCGCGCGCGGCCGGGGTCGCCGTCATCGCCCTGGTCGGCGGCAGGAG
>CAXUBA010000259.1:0-3245 GCA_964249205.1 uncultured Acetobacteraceae bacterium
GCCCGAAGGAGATCTCTGGCACGTGCTTTCGATCGATGGCGACGGGCGCGTCGCGAGCCTGTTCGTGCGGGATCCGGCGGTCGCGCACGCCGCGCTGTTCGAGCGGAGCGCGCGCGGCGTGCGTCACGCGCTGCTGCCGCTGGTGGCCCGCTCCTTCGCGCTTCGGGCGGAGGCGATCGACCAGTGACGTCGCTCGGAACGGCGTTCCGCCTCCTTCGCGCCGAGCGGGTCCGGATCAAGCCGGATCCGGCGCAGGTGACGCTGCTTCGCGCCCGGCTGGAAGCGGGCGGACGGCTCCGCACCGGACGGTCGCTCGCGCTCGTCCATGTCGAGACCGGCTGCTGCGGCGCCTGCGCCGCCGCACTCGACGAGCTTCGTCTCGGCCCGCTCGCCGGCGGCAGCCACGGGCTCGCCTTCGTCGAGCGACCGAACGAGGCCGAGGTCCTGCTCGTGACGGGGCTCGCCGTCCGGAATGCCGCCGCCGTCCTGACGCGGACCTGGCAGGCGATGGGCCGGGGCGCGATCGCGGTGGCGATCGGGGACTGCGCCGCGGGGGCCGACCCGACCGGCCGACCCGCGCCCTACGCCGCGACCGACGGCGGGGTTGCCGGTCTGCTGCCGATCGATCTCGCGATCAGGGGCGCGCCGCCGACGCCGGACAGCATCCTTCTCGGGCTGATCACGCTTCGCGACGCGGCCGAACGGCCGAAGACGCGCCGGACGCCGCGTCCGGACCGGGCGTCCGTCGAGCCGCGGGCGTGACTACCGATCCGGGTTGTCGCCGCTCCGGAGGTCGAGCCGCAGCGTCATGCAGTAGGCGCCGCCGCCCGACAGGATGAAAGGTGCGAGCGGAACGTCGCGGACCCGATACCCGCGTGCCGCGAGACGCGCCGTGAGATCGTCGCCCGCTTCCGCCATGACCACCTCGTCGCCGAGCGCCACGGCGTTGACGCAGAACCGTGCCGCGTCGTCGTCCGTCGCCTCGATCCGCTGCTCGGCCGGAACGCGGTCGTGGATCGTCCGGAGACCCTCTGGCGAGAAGGCGGGCGGGTAGAACAGGATCTCGCCGCGGGGCAGCACGCAGAAGCAGGTGTCGAGATGATAGAAGCGGGGATTGACGAGTTCGAGCGCGACGACGTCGCGGCAGAAGAACGTGCGGAGCGCCGGGATGCTTTCCGCGCTCGAGCGCGGACCGTGGCCGCCCCAGAAATGGCCGCGCGTCCGGTCCCAGAGGCAGTCGCCGGCGCCTTCCTGGAAGACGCCGTCCGGGAACATGGCGACCTCGTCGAGCATCCCGCGCGCGAGCAGACGCCGGAGGGCCGCGTCGAAGAAAGGTTCCTCGCCCTGGCGTTCCGGGAAGCGGAAGCGGGCGACGATCGCGCGCCCGTCCATCACCACCGCCGCGTTCGCGGGAAAGACCATGTCGGGCAGGCCGGGCGCCCCCTCGATCACGACGACCTCCGCGCCCGCCGCTTCGAGGGCCGAGCGGAGCGACGCCGAGGCCGCGATCGCCTGGCGGCGGTTGCGTTCGGGCGCGTCGTGCCACGCGTCGGGGCGCATCCACGGATTGATCGTGTAGGAGACGTCGTAATGCGACGCGTCGGTCATCAGGATCCGGGGCGTGCTCATGGTGTCCTTCAGGTTTCCGTCGTCGCGGTCTCGGCGGCGGGATCGATCTCGTCGTCGTCCTCGGCCGCGCTTTCCGCGTCCGCGCGCAGCCGGTGGAACGAGCGGCGCGAGAACGGCAGCATTGCCAGGTAGATCAGCCCTGCCGCAGCGAGCGCGCCCCAGGGCTCGGCGACCAGGACGGCGACGAACAACCCGGTCCCGAGCAGCAGCGGCAGCACGAATTCGGCCGGGACGCGGAAGTTCTTGAAGCTCCAGACCGGCAGGGTCGAGACCGACAGCGCCGCGCAGCCGATCTCGGCGGTCGCGACGACGAGCGGGTTGTGGGCCACCGCGTAGAGCGACGGCATGCCGAGTCTTCTCGCCTCCAGGCCCGCGAACAGCGGGAACAGGGCGAGACCGGCGCCGGCCGGCGCCGGCACGCCCGCGAAGAAGTTGTAGGCGAAGGCCGGCGGGTTGCCGACGCTGAGCGCCGCGTTGAACCGCGCGAGGCGGAGCGCCATGCAGACCGAGAAGAGCAGGCTCGGCAGGAAGGCGAGTCGGCCGGCGCCGTTCATCGCCCAGAGATAGAGGATGAAGGGGGGCGCGACGCCGAAGCAGAGGAAGTCGGACAGGCTGTCGAACTCGGCGCCGAACGGCGAGGTCGCGCGGAGCATGCGGGCGATCCTCCCGTCCATCCCGTCGATCGCGGCGGCGATCACCAGCGCGATCGCGGCGTCCGCGAACTTCGCGTCGATGGCGAATCGCATCGCGAGGAGCCCGGCGCAGAGACCGATCATCGTGAGCAGGTTGGGGATCAGCCGGTTGAACGACTGTCCCTTGAAACGCGGGCGACGCTGGCGCCGCCGCCGGAGCCCGACGAGACGGCGACGCCGCCGGATCGAGCCGCCCACCCTCCCCGGCGTCGGGATGCCCCGGCCGGGCTCGCCCGCCCTCGTGTCCATCATGGCACCCGGCCGATCGGGAGGACGGTTATCGAAACCGCTTCGGTCAGGACCGCCTGCATCAGGAGCGGGGGCCGACCGTCGCCATCACGGTCTCGCCGCCGATCATGCGCTGTCCGGGCTCGACCAGGATCAAGGCGTCGTCGGGCACAAAGAGATCGGTCCGGCTTCCGAAGCGGATCATCCCGAACCGCTCGCCGCGCGCGAGCACCGCGCCCGGCGCGACGTCGCAGACGATCCGCCGCGCGATCAGTCCCGCGATCTGCACGACCGCGATCGTCCCGCCGGCGGCGAGATCGATCGCGAGCGCGTTGCGTTCGTTCTCGTCGGAGGCCTTGTCGACGCTGGCGTTCAGGAAGCGGCCAGGGCGGTAGCTGACCGCCCGCACCGTGCCTGACGCCGGGGCGCGGTTCACATGCACGTCGAGCACGGAAAGGAAGGTCGCGATCCGCTGCATCGGCGCCGGGCCGAGACCGAGTTCGGCCGGCGGCGTCGCCGGTCCGACCGCGGTCACGAGCCCGTCCGCCGGCGCGACGAGCACGCCCGGCCGGGTCGGCGGCACGCGAACCGGATCGCGGAAGAAGAACAGGCAAAAGAGCGCGAAGGCGAGCCCGAGGGCGAACGCGACCGGCGCGTGGTAGACGAGGCCGGCGAGCCCGACGACCAGTCCGGCGG
>CAXUBA010000260.1:0-3228 GCA_964249205.1 uncultured Acetobacteraceae bacterium
GCCTGGGGCGTGCACCGCAGCATGGGCGGCTGGCGCAACTGGCGACAGAACCTGCTCGACGGGCCGCCGCTGCCCGCGCCGCCGAGCTTCACCGGGCTCGCGCTCGCCGGCCTCGCGGCGCTCGGCCTGCTGGAGGACCATCCCGATGGCTGACCGCTATCCCGGCTACGACGTTCTCGCCAAGCGCCGGACACCGTCCTGGAACGACAAGACCCGCGAGGTGATCGAGCGCCGCCTCGCGCTGCCGCGCGAACCGCGCTTCCTCGACGCGGCCGAGTTCGCGATCCTCGTCGCGATCGCCGCCCGCATCGTGCCGCAGCCGGCCGACCGTCCCCCGGTCCCGGTCGCCGCCCTGATCGACGACAAGCTCGTGCACGACCGCGGCGACGGGTTCCGCGCCGAGGGGATGCCGCTTCAGCGCGAGGCCTGGCGACGCGGCCTCGCCGCGATCGACGCCGAAGCGCAGGCGGCGCACGGCACCGGATTCGTGGCCCTTGCCGCCGACCGTCAGGACGCGATCCTCCGCACGGTCGAGAGCGGCGAGGCCACCGACCCCGCCTGGAGCGGCATGGGCCCGAAGACGTTCTGGAAGCAGCGCCTGATCAACGACGTCGTGCACGCGTACTACGCGCACCCGACCAGCTGGAACGAGATCGGCTGGGGCGGTCCCGCGAGCCCGCGCGGCTACGTGCGCATGGGCTACGACCGGCGGGACCCCTGGGAAGCGGCCGCCGTGACCGACGGCGACGTCGAGACCGCCCGGCGAAAGAACCGCCATGTCGGCTGATCCGCTGGACACGCCGCGCGGTGTCGCGGGCCGGGCGCCCGACGTGTTCCGGCCCGGCGCCTACGTGCCGATGCGGATGTATCGCGAGGACGAGGAGGTCGATTTCGCGATCGTCGGCACCGGCGCCGGCGGCGGCACGCTCGCCTGCGCCCTCGCGGAGCAGGGCTTCTCCGTGGTCGGCTTCGACGCCGGACCCTGGTTCCGCCCGCTCGAGGACTTCGCGTCGGACGAAAGCGAGCAGACCAAGCTCTACTGGACCGACGACCGCATCTCAGCCGGCGCGAACCCGGTGGCGCTCGGCAGCAACAACAGCGGCAAGGCGGTCGGCGGCAGCACCGTCCATTTCGCCATGGTGTCGCTCCGCTTCCGTCCCGAATGGTTCAAGAGCCGCACCAAGCTCGGCTACGGCGTCGACTGGCCGCTCGATTGGCGCGAGATGTGGGACTACTACGGAAAGGTCGAGGAGGCGCTGAAGATCGCCGGTCCGGTGACCTACCCGTGGGGTCCGAAGCGGCCGCGCTATCCCTACCGCGCGCACGAGATGAACGCCGCCGCGCTCGCGCTCGCCGAAGGCTGCGAGAAGCTCGGCATCGCGTGGACCGAGACGCCGCTCGCGACGCTGTCCGCGCCGCGCGGCCTCGCCCACCCCTGCGTTTATCGCGGGTTCTGCACGACCGGCTGCTCCACCAACGCCAAGCAGAGCGCGCTCGTCACCTGGATCCCGCGCGCCGTCGCCGCCGGCGCCGAGATCCGCGATCTCGCGATGGTCGGCCGCGTCGAGGTCGACGGCAACGGCCGCGCGACCGGCGTGCACTACCATCGCGAAGGGGAGTGGCGGTTCCAGCGCGCCAGGCACGTCGTCGTCGCCGGCTATGCGATCGAGACCCCGCGCCTCCTGTTCAACTCGGCGACCGACCGCTACCGCGACGGTCTGGCCAACAGCTCGGGCGTGCTCGGGAAATACTTCACCGTGCAGTCGAACCAGGCGGTTTGGGGCACCTCGCCACGCGAGATCCGGAGCTACAAGGGCCCGCCGTCGCTTTCGATGACCGAGCACTGGAACTACGACGACAACAAGGACTTCTTCGGCGGCTATTGCTACATGGCGCAGGGCCCGCTGCCGCAGCTCTGGGGCAAGACCCAGGCCGACGCGCACGGGCTCTGGGGCGACACGCTCATGCGCTCGATGCAGGACTACAACAACGTCGTCGGACTGAAGATGGTCGGCGAGATGCTTCCACTCGAGCACAACCGCGTCACGCTCGCCGACGCGAAGGACCAGTACGGCCTGCCGGTCGCCCGCGTCGAGTACAGCTGGTGCGACAACGACCGCACCATGATGCGCCACGCGCTCGACTTCATGGGACGTGGGCTCCAGGCAATCGACTGCCGCGACATCTGGGAGCAGACCGACGACACCTGCCACATCAACGGCGGCGCCCGTATGGGCGATGATCCCGCGCGGAGCGTCGTGAACGCCGACTGCCGCTCGTGGGACATCCCCAACCTCTGGATCTGCGACGGCTCCGTCTTCCCGACCGTCGGCGGAGTCAACCCGTCGCTCACCATTCAGGCGATCGCGCTCCGCACCGCCGATCGCATCAAGGCCCTTGCATCGCGGGGCGAGCTCTGATCATCAGCGTTCGTCGGAGGGCGCGTCGTCCATGACAGGAACCGGGATCCCGCGCCGGCCACGTCGCCGGCGTTTCCGCAGCCTCGCGGGCACGGTCGCGACGCTCGTTCTCGCCGCGACCGTGGCGGGGTGCGAGAGCCAGCACTCGTCCATGCTCCACCCGCAGGGAATCGTGGCGCAGAACCAGCGCTTCTGGCTGTTCTACATCTGCGCCTTCATGGCGATTGTCGTCGTCCCGATCTTCATCATGATGCCGCTGTTCGCCTGGCGCTACCGCCTCGGCAGCCGCGCCGCCTACAAGCCGGACTGGGACTTCAACTGGGGTCTCGAGATCCTCGTCTGGGGCGTGCCGATCGTCATCGTGTGCTTCCTCGCCGCGCTGATCATCGACCGGGAAACCCGTTTCGATCCCTATCGGCCGATCGCGTCACGCGAGAAGCCGCTCGAGATCGACGTCGTCGGGCTGAATTGGAAATGGCTGTTCCTTTATCCGGCGGAGCATGTCGCGAGCCTCGGCACCATGGCCTTCCCTGCCGACCGCCCGATCACCTTCCGCCTGACCAGCGACAAGACCATCCAGTCCTTCTTCATCCCGTCGCTCGGGAGCCAGATCTACGCGATGGGCGGCATGGTGACGCAGCTCAACCTGATGGCCGATCGCCCGGGCCGCTTCATCGGCGAGAACACCCAGTTCAACGGCATGGACTTCCAGCGCGAGCGCTTCGTCGCGCACGGCATGACCGCGGCCGACTTCGCGCGCTGGACCGCGTCGGCTCGCGCCGCCGGACGCGCGCTGGACGCGCCGGCC
>CAXUBA010000261.1:0-3227 GCA_964249205.1 uncultured Acetobacteraceae bacterium
CTAGGACGCCTTCCGTCTGGGCGGTGCCACCCGCTTCGAAGGCGCCGCCGACGGACCCTCCGCCTCCGCGGCGACGGCGGCTTTTCCCCCGGCGATCGGAAGCTTGAACGTGGCCTGCGCGCGGACGCCGCCCGTCTTCGCCGACTTGCTCTTGCGCGCCGCCGCGCCGTTCGACGCCGCCGCGGACGCCTGCACGCCCATGCCAAGGCTCTGACGCAACGCCGCCATGATGTCGACGACGTTGTCGGGTGCACGGTCGACGGCCTCGACATCCGCCACCGCCTCGCCCTTGACCTTCGCGTCCAGCATCTCGCGCAGCCGCGTCTCGTAGCGGTCCTCGAGATCGGCGGGATCGTATCGACCGGTCTGGCGGTCGACGAGCTGCACCGCGAGGTCGACCATCGCCGGGTCCACCTGCAGACCTTGCACCGTCTCGAACAGGGTGCGCGGGTCGTTCAGGTCGCGCTGCTCGTTTAGCGTGTGCGCGACCAACCCGCCGTCGATCGGCCGGATCGCGACCGTGCGCTCCCGCTGCGCGATGACGATCCGGGTGAGCGCGACGCGGCCGGTCTTCGCGATCGCCTCTCGGACCACGGCATAGACGTCGTCCGCGCTCCTGCCGTCCGGCGCGAGGAAGTAGCTGCTATCGTAGTAGATCGGGTCGATCGACGCGGCGTCGACGAACTTCTCGATCGCCATCGTGGACGAACTCTCGACCCGGACCCGCTCCATGTCCTCGTCCGTCACGATAACATAACGGCCCTTCGCGTATTCGTAGCCCTTCACCGTTTCGGCGCGCGTGATCTCCTCGTCCGTTCCGGAATCGACGCTGACCATCCGGATCCGGTTCCCCGTCGCGGGATTGATCATGTTGAACCGCACGGTGCCACGATCGTGTCGCGCGCCGTAGAGCGCGATCGGGCACGAAACCAGCGCGAGGCGGAGGTGGCCGCGCCAGATCGGACGTTGCGCCATCGTTGTCTTGCCTCGCGCGTCGTGCCGCCGTCACCGCCTGCGGCGGAGATCGACGATCGTCCAAGAACCCGCTGCCGCCCGAGTTCACGCCGACCGCTCGCGCGGTCGGCGCCAGGCGAAGACTTTGCATGAAGCGCCGCCCGTAGCCCGCTCCCCGCCCGACAGAAAGCACGTTCTCCGCTCCCTCATCACTTACGCGCGAGGCTCGACGGCACCCCGCCCGGACGCCTCGTCGTAACCTGCGCGTTCGTCGCCATGTCGGGCGCCAGCAGGAGTGCAGCGCGATGGGCCGTCCCGTTTTGAAGCCGATCGAGGACCAGGTCGTCGTGGTCACCGGGGCGACGTCCGGCATCGGACTCGCGATCGTCGAGCTGCTCGCCTCGTCCGGCGCCGCCGTCTTCCTCGTCGCCCGCAACGAGGATGCGCTCCGGTCGCTCGCGGAGCGGCTGCGGAACGAGGGGCATCGCGCCGCCTACGCGGTCGCCGACGTCGCCGACGCGGCGGCCCTCCGCGCGGCGAGCGACGCCGCGGTCACCCATTTCGGCCGCTACGACACCTGGGTGAACGACGCCGGCGCCTTCGTCTACGGCGCCTTCACGGACGTCGCGCTCGCCGACCAGCGTCGCGTGCACGACGTGGTGTACTGGGGCGTCGTGCACGGCTCGCTGATCGCCGGCGAGCACCTTCGCAGGCACGGCGGCGCGGTGGTCAACATCGGCAGCGTGCTCGGGGACATGGCGATCCCGTTCCAAGGACCGTACTGCGCCGCCAAGTTCGCGGTGGCCGGCTTCACCGAAGCCTTCCGCCGCGAGGTCCTCGCGGCGGGGGAGCCGATCTCCGTCACGCTGGTCAAGCCGGCCGCCGTGAACACGCCGTTCATGGAACACGCACGGAACCGCCTCGGCGCGCCCGGCACGCGGAACCCGCCGCCGAGCTACGATCCGACGCTGGTCGCGCGTGCGGTCCTCCACGCGTGTCAGCACCGTGTCCGCGACATCACGGTCGGCGGTCTCGGCGGCAGCGCGCTGGTTCTCGCCAACACGCTGGCACCCGGCGTCGTCGACCGCGTCGCGGCCCTGGTCGGACGCGCGTCCCAGATCACGAACGACGCCGGCGCCGCCGACCGTCGCGACAACCTCTACGCGCCGCGCGCCGATCTCGCGACCCGCAGCACGCTCCGCCCCTTCACCCGCAAGACCAGCCTCGCCCTCGAGGCGCAGCTCCACCCGGTGGCCGCGACCGCGACGCTCGCCGGCGTGCTCTCGCTTCTGGCCGTCGCGGGCCGTGCCCTCGCCGCCCGCCCCTGACGTCCGGCGGCGGCGGGCGGCTCAGCTCCGCTGCATCGCGTCCTAAGCCGCGAAGAACATCCCGAGCGACGCCGCGTAGAGCACGACGATCCGGCCCGCATCGGCCAGCAGACCCGCGCCGCCGCCATGGAACCGGTCCAGGCCGACCGCCGCGACCATCGGGAACGGCGGAAGCGCCCTGACGCGAGCGCGGCGATCGATCCAGGGCAACGTCGCCGTTCTCGCGTGTCGTTGTGTCGGACGCGACGGGCGTCAGCCGGGACCGGATGCGACGGCACGGCGGAGCCGTCGGGACGCCGCCCGCGACACGGTCGTCCCCCGCGCGGTTGAGGGCTGGACTCCCGCTCTCTGTACCTGTTTTGTTCTTTTATGCCCGACGTCTCGTGCTGACACGGCTCGCCCCGTGCCCCACGCAATCCAGCAATCCCGACGCCGCGCGCGTCGACCCGGTCAGGGAGATCTGAGTCTTGCCCGATGGTTCTCGCGAACGCTTTCGGCCGACGCCGCAGATCGAGCCGGCCAGCCGGGACGCGGACGGCTTCACGCCGACCAACACGTCCGGCGTGAACCGGCGCGAACTCGCGGCCCTCAACCGTGCGCTGGAACGCCTCGTCGCGGCCGGCCTGACGGAAGCGGAAGCCAAGCTGGCGATCGATGCCGCCGTTCGCCAGTGGCTCGTACCGCGTGACGCGGCCGACGCCGATGTCGAACGTCTGCTGGCGTGGCGCTAGCGGACCGACGTGGACGATCCGGACCCGGCGGCGCGAGACGGCCGAGGCCGCCGTCCCCGCCCGGTCCCCAATCCGTCGGACCGGAGACGATCCGCTCTAGTAGCCGGGATAGTAGCCAGGCGCCGCATACGCGACGGGAGGCGGCGGCGCGGCGTAGACGACCGGCGGCGGCGCATAGACCACTGGCGGCGGTGCCGCGTACACCGGCGCCGCG
>CAXUBA010000262.1:0-2911 GCA_964249205.1 uncultured Acetobacteraceae bacterium
CCGAGGTCGCGTCGGCGATCAACGTCGGCATCGCGCAACCGATCTTGCTCGAGCGGAACGGCGGCGGGCTGCAATGGTCGCCGGACGCCACCTCGGAAACGCTGCATGTCGGTTCGCTGTCGGAGGGCAACGAGATGCCGCCCTACATCCGGCGGACCCGCGACGATCGTCTCCTGGTCACCGTCGCCGAGCCGGTGCGTCGCGACGGCGCGACGGTCGGCATCATTCTGCTGACCCGGGCGGCCGGCGAGGTCGACCGCTCGCTCGACGCCGTCAGGCGCTCGATCCTCGACCTCTTCCTACTCGCGCTCGGGCTCACCGTCCTGCTGTCGGTCTACCTCGCGCGGACGATCGCGGGACCGATCCTCTTCCTCGCGCGCGCGGCCCATTCGATGCGGGAAGGCGCGGGGCGGGTGGGCACCGTGCCGGACACGCTGCGCGCGCGTACCGACGAGGTCGGCGTGCTCGGACGCGCGCTGTCGGAAAGCTCGCGCGCGCTCTGGGCGCGGATGGACGCAACCGAGCGGTTCGCGGCCGACGTCAGCCACGAGATCAAGAACCCGCTGTCCTCGATCGCGAGCGCGCTCGACACGCTGCGGCGGATCGACGACCCGGAGCAGCGCGCACGCCTGCTCTCGATCATCGGCGAGGACGTGTCGCGCCTCGATCGGCTGATCTCGGACATCGCGCGCGCGAGCCGGGTCGATGCCGAGCTTTCGCGGACGCCGAGCGAGGCGGTCGAGATCGGGCCGATGATGGGGGCGCTGGCGGAAATCCACGAGGCGACGCGGAACGCCGACGCGCCGCGTCTCGCGCTGCAGCCGGGCCAGCCCGGCCTCGCGGTGCTCGCGGTGGAGGACCGCCTCGTGCAGGTGCTGCGGAACCTGATCGGCAATGCGGTCAGCTTCTCGCCGCCGCGGGGGGTGATCACGCTCGCCGCGGAAGCGCGCGGCCGCATGGTCGAGATCTCGGTGAGCGACCAGGGTCCGGGGATCCCGGCGGCGAAGCTCGAACACATCTTCGATCGCTTCTATTCGGAGCGGCCGGCGGGCGAGCGGTTCGGCGCCCATTCGGGCCTTGGCCTGTCGATCAGCCGGCAGATCGTCGACGCGCTCAAGGGTCGGATCCGGGCCGAGAACATCGTGGACGCCGACGGCGCCGTGGCCGGGGCGCGGTTCGTCGTGGCCTTGCCGCGCTCGGCGTGACTGGCCTTGCCGCGCTCGGCGTAACCGGCCTCCGCGCCCGGCGTGGGTGGCGTCGGCACGCCGGCCTGGCTGGTTCCGCCGGGTCAGCGCACCATCGCGCGGGCGGCGGCGACGAGGCGGGCGGAGCGCTCCACGAAATACCTTGGCGTCACCACTCCGCCGAACCCGGTCAGCAGCAGCATGTTCGGAAGCTCTCCGCCGCGGACATGAAGCCCGGCCATGTCGAGCACGCGGCCGCTTGCGGCCGCCCGACGGAGCGCATGCCAGATTAGGAGCGAGTTCGCGCCGTTGGCGCCGTCCGGACGGCGCGTCGACATCAGGTAATAGGCCGACCGGCTGTCCCAGACCGTCAGGATGGCGGCCTGCAGCGCACCGGCCGCGTCGGTCGCAGCGAGGATCGATCCCGCCCGACGCGCGCGCGCTTCGCGGATCACGCGGTGCGCCACCGGACGCTGATAGGCGTTGGTGCGGTTCCGGCGATCGAGATTCTCCGCATAGAAGTCGAGGAACGCGTCGACGTCGTCGATCTCGCGGACCACGAGCTGTTCCTCGGCCCGCCGGATCACGTTCCGCGTCTTGTCGCGCAACGCCCGCCAAAGGGCGGCCTCGTCGGCCGGTTCGATCTCGACCGTGTAGTGGAGACGGCAACCGAACCCCTCCGCCTCGAAGGCGAGGGTGTCCGAAACGCCGCCGTGCAGGCGAAACGAGACGTGAAGCGCCGGCGGAAGGGCGCGGATCAGGTCGCGGGTGATCGCGATCCGCTTCTGGATCGCCGGCGGCCGCCCGTCCGGCAGCGGCGCGATCGCCGGTCCGAGCGCGTAGGTGAGCGGCGGCTGGCCGATCGAGCTCAGGCCGAAGCGCCGCTGCCTGTGGAAAGGCAACCGCGCGACAACGCGGCCGCCTCGCTCGACCGCGACCTCGCGCGCCTTGTCGCCCGACGACGCGCCGAGCCACCATTCCTCGTGGAACACGGTGGGCGCGAGAGCCGTCACGATGTTGGTCCGATCTGGCACCGGAACGTCCTCACGGGAAGGTCCCAGGGCGTCCAAGGATCCATGCTTCGGTCTGGCGTCACGTCGGAAAACGATGTTAGGCGGTTCCGCGCCGGCGTGTCACGCGACCGGTCGGCACCCCGCACGAAGGAAAGAAGCGGATGCGCGTTCTGCTGGTCGGCGGCGGCGGCCGCGAACACGCGCTTGCCGCGGCGCTCGCCGCGTCGCCGAGCGTCGAGGCGCTGTTCGTGGCGCCGGGCAATCCAGGCACCGCGACGATCGCAGGGAACCTCGCGGTCGCCGCAAACGACGTCGACGGGCTGGTCGAGGCGGCGCGACGGCTCGCGATCGACCTGGTGGTTCCGGGCCCGGAGGCGGCTCTCGTGGCCGGTCTCGCCGACGCTTGCGCGGCCGCGGGGCTCGCATGCGCGGGTCCGAGCGCGGCGGCGGCCCGGCTGGAGGGCTCGAAACGGTTCGCCCGCACGGTCGCCGACGAAGCGGGGATCCCGGGCCCGCTCTGGCAGGCCTGCACCGATCCGGACGAGGCGATCGCGCTCGTCCGACGTCTCGGCGCACCCGTGGTCGTCAAGGCGGACGGGCTTGCCGCCGGCAAGGGCGTGGTCGTGGCGGCGACGTTGGACGTGGCGATCGAGGCCATCGAGAACGCGATGCGGCACAGGTCGCTCGGCGCGGCAGGGGCGACGGTGGTCATCG
>CAXUBA010000262.1:2921-3226 GCA_964249205.1 uncultured Acetobacteraceae bacterium
GGTTCGCGCTCTGCGACGGGCGGGACGCGGTTCTGCTCGGCGCCGCGCAGGACCACAAGCGGGGCGGCGACAGCGACACCGGCCCGAACACCGGCGGCATGGGCGCCGTGTCGCCGCCGCGCGGCTTCGGGCGCGACGAGCAGGAGCGGGCGCTCGCGGTGTTCGTCCGCCCGCTGCTCGCCGCGATGGCCGCGCGGGGCACGCCGTTCCGCGGCGTGCTGTTCACCGGGCTGATGCTGACCGCGCACGGACCGAGGCTCATCGAATACAACGTGCGCTTCGGCGACCCGGAAGCGCAGTGCCTC
>CAXUBA010000263.1:0-3151 GCA_964249205.1 uncultured Acetobacteraceae bacterium
GTTGTAGACGTCGCCGACGAGAAGCGTCGAAAGCGACTGGCTGTTGAAGCTCGCCGCCGTCCACACTTCCCAGTCCACCTTTGCGGGCGTGTAGGCCGGCGACGTGCCGATCGTCTCCGGATCGAGCGGCAGGCCGAGGTCCTCCGTCACCGTCGGGTAGAACGCCGCCTGTTCCGCCAGGATCGTCGGCGGGATCAGGTTCAGGCCGAGCAGCGTGTTCGCATAGGCGTTATAGTCGTCGCTCCAATCGCTGTCCGCCTCGCCGAGCGTGCTCGGGCTGTAGGCGTTCGGCGCCTCGCGATACGTATGCAGCAGATGCGTGCCCGCTGTGTTCTGCGACAGCATCGCCCAGGTGCTGATGCCCTTCTCGGCGAGGTTGTGGAAGTGCGACGCGTCCTTGCTCATCCCCGCCATCGTGGCGATCTGCGAGAACGCCGCCATGCCGGAGATGCCCTTCAGCGCCAGATTGACGCTGTGGGCGACGAAGCCTGCGAAGTCGTCGGTCTGGTTCTGATACTGCGGATCGACCGCGTTCGAATACGTCACCCCCGGCGGCACGGTCGCGAGGTACGTCGCCCACTGCTTGAAGATCGCGTAATGGTCGTTGGCATACACGGCCGCCTCGGCCGAGGGGACATGCTGCATGTAGGCGTCGGCCATGATCAGCATGTTGGCCGTTTCCTCGACCGGCATGTTCTCGCCGCCGCCGTCGTTGTGTCCGGTCGCGTTCGGATAAGTCGAACCGAGGTCGTGCGGCGAGTAGAGCTCCGGCCAATAGCCCGATTCCGAGTAGTCGATCACTGGCTCGAGCAGGTAGCGCAGCAGCTCGGGGTTTATGTAAAGGAACACCGGGCTCGACGGGAACAGCACGTCCACGGTCTGGACGTTGTCGTCGCTGCTGATCTCTTCCAGGAACATGTAAGGATCGCTGATCGTGTTGGTGAGCTCGGTCGCCGCGAAGGCCTGCCGCAGCGCCAATGCGGTGAGCGCCGCATACTGGGTGCCCCCGACCGCCGTCGCCGCCTTGTTGAGGTTCGCGTCGAGCGTGTTGGCACGCGAGACTGCCGCCGTCCGGTCGTTGTAGCTGAACGCCAGCATCGCCTCGTACGACGGGAAATACTGCGTCCACAGCGAGCGCAGCGACGTGCCAAGATAGTTGATCGCCGGGTCGCGCACGCGGCCGAGCAGAAGGGTGAACGGCGACGTGGACGCGGTGCCGACGCTGCCGAGGTTCTTGGCGAAAGCGAACACCGGGTAGTCGTCGTTAATCGCGCGCGGCTGGTTCGTGTCGTTGGTGCCGGTCAGCACGCCCGTGTTCGCGAACTGCGAACGGACCACGATGTCCTGGCCGCTCTCGACGGTGAGGCCGGCGACCTGCTTGGTCGCCCACAGCGAGGAGCCCCAGTCGGCGAAGTTGCCAGTTTGCGTGAACACCTGCGGATCGGTCGGAAAGGCGGTCCAGTCGGCGAGATTGCCCGCGGTCGATGTGCCGTCGCTGTCGAGCGCGATCGTCTCGGGCTTCCACGACACCAGCGCGCTCTCGCTGCCGTTGGTCCATTCGGCGCTGATGTCGAAATAGAGACTGACCTGGTGCGTCGCGCCGTCGCTGCTCTTGGCAGTCGCGATGATGTCGGACAGCGGAATGCTCAGCCGCTTGAGGTTGGTCGCCTCGACCGACGACAGGAAGTCGACCGTGAGATCGACGCCGGCGGCGTTGAAGACGAAGGTCGACTGCGTCGCCGTCGTGGTGAGCGAGGTCTGCGCCATCGGCGTCAGCGTCGGCTCGCCGGACGGCAGAACGGGATCGCCCAGGAAGAGGAAGGGCTTGTTGTCGATATAAGCGATCCCGGTGATCGCCTTGATCGTGCCGTCCCAATGCTGCGGCCAAGTCCCCGGCAGGATGCCGGTGCTGTTCTTCAGCCAGACGTTGATGTAGGGCCCGCGTGTGATCAGCGGCGCCGCCGGCGGGTGGATCGGCGCGAAGGTGCTCTGCGCCCAGGCGACCGAGGGGGCGCCGAGCGCCGTCATCGCCACCAGGGACAGTCCGAGGACGCCTGTGCGGCGGCGCGCCTTGCGGGCGCCCCGTCTCGCCATCATCGCGCGCGCCGCCGACGCGGCCCGCGTCCGCTTGTCATTCTTCATCGTTCGTTCCTCCCGTTGGGCGGATTCGCCCGGTGCTCTCCGGCACGTGCTTCTTCTAGGGAGCGCGCGGACGGTGCGGGAAGACGTTTATGAACAGAAGACAAGGAACTAACGGTTTGTTGAACGGTTCCGTGCATCTCAAGGATTGAGATCCCGTTACATTCGGTACCGTACGATCAAATTGAGCCGCGCGGGCGAAGCTCTTTGTGCCGCGTGGGATCTTCCCGCCCGAGCCGAAAACACCGACGCCGCGGGGCAACCAATCGGACGAAGTCGCTTGTCTCGTTGAAACGATCGCTCGACGACCTCGGAACAAGCCGCGCCGCCAACACCACCGCCGATTGGTCGGCGCCTGCCGCCGAGCAACGCGTCATGCACGTCGGCGCAGGTCGCGGCGTGCCGGACGTCGGCTCGACGTGCGGGGTGCCAAACGACATGATACGCTCACACCCGATCAGAATTGCGAGGAACAGGCCGCTGAGCACGCCGAAGACCTTCAGCGGCACCGCGAACCAGCGCCAGGTCCGGTCGGTCGCGCGCCGCCGGATCGACAGGAGGGTGAGGGCAAGCGCGCCGGTCATCGCGGCCGTCGCGACCGCGACGATTCGGACCGGCGCGAACGGACCCTTGTCGGCAATCGAGACCACGAAAAGGATCGTCGAAAGCGATCCGAGCACCTGCGTCAGCAGGAAGTTGCGGTGGTCGGCCTCCGTCGCCGGCGCCCGCTTCATCAACGTTGCGATCTAGGCGCGCTCGGTCCGGATCGTCCAGCCCGATCGGTGACGGCCGCCGAGCGGACGCGACCATGCAGCGGCCGCGCGCACCCGCACCTCCGACCGAACGGCACCGCCCCCCGCCTCACGCCCACGGTTCCATCTGTCGCGCCGCCACCCGATCGAGCCCGAGCCACTCCGCCATCGACGCGAGCTCCGCCCCGAGCGCCTCGGTCGTGTCCGCCGGCGCATGCGGCTCGAGATGCACCTTCTGCGCGACGAGGACGCGCCCCTGC
>CAXUBA010000264.1:0-3124 GCA_964249205.1 uncultured Acetobacteraceae bacterium
CGGCGGGCGCCGCCGCGACCGCGCCCGCCGCCCCTTGGGCCGGCCCCACCACCGGTCCGCGCGCGAGCGGCCATAAGCTGATCGTTTACGTCGCCGGCGACATGCGGAACGGCGGCATCCAGGGTGTCGCCGACGGCGTGCGGCAGGCGGCCGCGCGGATCGGTTGGACGGTCCGCATCCTTGACGGCCAGGGAAGCGTCGCCGGCATCCAGTCCGCCTTCAGCCAGGCCGTGGCGCTCAAGCCCGACGGGATCGTGGACGGCGGCTACGATGCGGCGCAGAACGCGGGCGAGATCCATGACGCGGTGAGCAAGGGGATCAAGGTCGTCGCCTGGCACGGCGGCCCGGTGCCGGGTCCCATGCTGAACGGCGATCTCTTCACCAACGTCACGAGCGACAACCACAGGGTCGCCGAAGTCGCGGCGGACTACGCGATCGCCGAGAGCGACGGCCACGCCAACGTCGTGATCTTCGCCGACAGCGCCTACGCGATGGCGCTCGCGAAGGGCAAGTGGATGCGCGACACGGTCGCGAAGTGCGCCGGCTGCAAGGTGCTCGCGTTCGAGGACACGCCGCTCGACGACACGTCGACCCGGATGCCGCCGCTCACCACCTCGCTGATCGAGCGTTTCGGGCACAAGTGGACCTACGGTCTCGGCATCAACGATCTTTACTTCGACTACATCGGACCGCCGCTGACCTCGGCCGGAATCGATCCGTCGGGACCGCCCGTCAACATCAGCGCCGGCGACGGCTCGAAGTCGGCGTTCGAGCGGATCCGCACCGGCCAGTTCCAGGCCGCGACCGTCCCCGAGCCGCTGCAGCTCCATGGCTGGCAGGTCGTCGACGAGCTCAACCGCGCCTTCGCGGGCGCTAAGCCGTCGCTCTACGTCACCCCCGTCCATCTCGTCACGAAGGCGAACATCGACAAGGATGGCGGACAGGGGGACATCTACGATCCCGCCAACGGTTACCGCGACGTGTATGCACATATCTGGGGACGATGAGGACATGACGGACGAGGCGATCGTGAAGAGCAACACGGTCGACGATCGCCTCGTCGTCGACTTGGCATTCGGCACCTACGTGCACTTCAACGCGCGTCTCGAGACGCTCGCGACCGGCTTCCGCTGGTCGGAGGGCCCGGTCTGGTTCGGCTGCGCGCGGACCCTCTACTTCAGCGACATCCCGAACAACCGGATCATGCGCTGGATCGAGGGCGTCGGGCTTTCGGTTTACCGCGAGCCCAGCCGGTTCTCGAACGGTCACACCCGCGACAGGGAAGGGCGCCTCGTGTCCTGCCTGCACGGCGCACGCGCCGTCGTCCGCACCGAACACGACGGCACGGTCACCACGCTCGCCGACCGCTTCGACGGCAAGCGCTTCAACTCGCCGAACGACGTCGTGGTCACGTCCGACGGCGCGATCTGGTTCACCGATCCCCATTACGGCATCGTCATGGACTACGAAGGCGAGGGACGTGCCGACGAGGAACTTCCGTGCCGCGTATACCGCATCGACGGGCGCACCGGTGCGGTCGCGGTGGTGACGGACGCCTACGACTGTCCGAACGGGCTCTGCTTCTCGCCGGACGGCAGGCTCCTCTACATCGCCGACACCGGCCGCATGCACGACAGGAACGCGAAGCGCGAGATCCGCGTCCACGACGTGCTCGATCTCGCGACCGGACGGGTCGGAAACCCGCGTTCCTTCTACGCTCCCGATCGCGGCGCCGCCGATGGGTTCCGCGCCGACACCGACGGGAACATCTGGACCAGCGCCGGCGACGGCGTCCATTGCGTCGGTCCGGACGGCCGGCTGCTCGGCAAGATCCTGACGCCCGAGATCGTCTCCAACCTCTGCTTCGGCGGCCGCCACAACTCGCGTCTCTTCATCACCGCCACCAGCGCGGTGCACGCGATCTACCTCAATCGTCGCGGCGCAGCCGCGCCATGAGCGGCCGGATCGCGCTCGTCACCGGCGCCGGGGCGGGTATCGGCCGCGCCGTCTCGCACGCGTTGCTCGCCGACGGCTGGTCGGTCGTGCTCGCCGGCCGGCGCGAAGCGACGCTGGCCGAAACGGCGGCCGGGCATGAACGCGCCCTCGTGCAGCCCACCGACGTCATGGACGAGCACGCCGTCGCGACGCTGTTCGCCCGCATCCGCGAACGCTGCGGCCGCCTCGATCTCGTTTTCAACAACGCCGGCATCAGCCGCGACGGCGAACCGGACGCTCTCGACCTCGCCACCTGGAACGAGGTCGTCGCGACGAACCTGACCGGCGCCTTCCTGGTCGCCGCCGGCGCGTTCCGGCTCATGCGGGAACAATCGCCGCAGGGCGGCCGGATCATCAACAACGGGTCGATCTCGGCGCACGTGCCGCGTCCGCGTTCGATCGCCTACACCGCGACCAAGCACGGCGTGGCCGGCATGACGAAGTCGCTCTCGCTCGACGGACGCGCCTACGGCATCAGCTGCGGCCAGATCGACATCGGCAACGCGCGAACCGCGATGGGTCTCCACGTCACGAGCGGTTCGCTGCAGGCGGACGGGTCGCGGCGGGTCGAGCCGACGATGGACGTGGACGCGGTCGCCCGCACCGTCCTGCTAATGGCATCGCTTCCGCCCGATGCGAACATCCAGACCGTCACCGTGCTGGCCTCCGGCATGCCATACGGCGGACGCGGCTGACCCGCTCGACCCCGGTCAGTCGTGGAGACGGCCGCGGAGCGCGAGCACGCACGGGACCGTGGCGAGCGCCGTGAGCCCGGCCGCCAGCACCCCCGCGCCACGCCCGAGGCTGTCCCCGAGCGTTCCGTAGAGGATCGGCGCGATCGCCCCGGAGCCGATCACCGCGGTGTAGAAGGACGCGAACGCGCGGCCGGTGTCAGCCGCCGGGGCGAGCTCGGGCACCGTGCCGTAGAGCACCGAGGACGTGCCGTTCAGCACGATCCCGAGCAGCGGCAGCAGCGCGAGCGCCGGCCCGAGCGGAAGCAGCAGGGTCGCGACGATCAGCGTGCTGGTCGCCGCTTCCGTGCCGATCACCGCGGCCACGATTCCGAACCGGGCGCCGAGCGAGCCGCACGCCGCCTTGCCCAGCGCGCCGCCGCCGAACAACATCGCGA
>CAXUBA010000265.1:0-3091 GCA_964249205.1 uncultured Acetobacteraceae bacterium
GTCACCGCCAGCGTGAGACCGACCGCCGCGGCCGCGTCCGCCGCGTTGCCGCCGCGACGCAGGATCTCGCGGCCGACCAGCGCCGCCTCAGGCTCGTCCGCCGCGACGCCGCCGATGAAGCCGTCCAGGTGACGGTTCGCCCCGGTGCCGCTTTCGCCGAGCAGGAGACCCTTCACCGTGCCAACCGTGCCGCAGGCCGCGACCGCCGACAGCAGCAGGATCGAGGCGGTCGCCTTCCGGCCGCTCCTGCCGCGTCGTGACACCGGTTGGGATCTCATGCCCGATGCTCCCTGGCCGCAAGGCGACGGACCCCATAGACGCATCCATCCGGGGCGGCAATAAGGCCACGGGATCGGGGCCGATCGTCTCGGCCAGGAGACACAGCATGCGCCGCGCCGTCCTTCTTGCCCTGTCGATCGCCGCGCTCCTCGGCCGGGGCGGCGCTGCCGCGCGGGCCGACGACGCGACCGGCCCGTTCACGCCGCAGCAGCGGGACGCGATCGTCGCCATCGTGCGGCAGGCGATGGTGCGCGATCCGACCATCCTCGCCGACGCGATCGCCGCCCTTCGGGCCGCGGACCAGAGGAGCGAGGCCACGGCGCAGGCGTCGGCGATCACGGGCAGCCGCGCCGCGCTTTTCGATCCGGCGGGCGACGCGGTGGCCGGCCACAGCGCGGGCAGTGTCACGCTGGTGGAATTCTACGACCCGCGCTGCCCGTACTGCCGCCGCATGATCCCGACGATCGCGCACGCGATCGCGTCCGACCGCCAGCTCCGCGTCGTCTACAAGGTGATCCCGATCCTCGGCGCGCCGAGCACGCTGGCGGCGCGCGCGATCGTCGCGGCGGGTCTGCACGGCAAATACGTCGCCATGCAGGATCGGCTGATGTCGGACCCGACGCCGCCCGACGACGGCACGATCGCAGCGGCCGCGACCGCGATCGGCCTCGCACCGGCGACGCTCGCCGCCGACATGCGGAGCGACGCCGTGACCGCGCGGCTCAAGGCCAATCTCGCGCTCGCGCACACGCTCGGGATCGACGGCACGCCCGCCTTCGTGGTCGGCGACACGCTGATCCCGGGCGCCATGACGGACGAGCAGCTTCGTCAGGCGATCGCGTCGGCGAAGGGGTAGGTCGGGGCTTCGCCCCGAACCCCACCAGGCGCTGGGCGCCTGGACCCCGTCAGACTGGGATCCAACGCCCAGCGCTGGCGGGGTCGAGGGGCAGAGCCCCTTGCCTTCACGCCTCGTCGAGCGGCGACGGCCCAAGCTCTTCGAGAAGCTGCGCCATCTTCGCGTAGGCCTTGTTGCGATAGGCGACGAGACGCGCCGCCATGTCCGGATCGAACTTGCCGTAGAAGCCTTCGCCGTTCTTGACGCCGTGCTTGCCGCCGTCGACCAGCGAGCGGAGCAGTTCGGGCGTCTTCAGACGGTCGCCGAACGCGTCCTCGAAGGTCTTGAAGCAGTTCGCGTAGACGTCGAGGCCGGCCATGTCGGCGATCGCGAACGGGCCGAAGAACGGCAGGCGGAAGCCGAAGGTCGAGCGGACGATGACGTCGACGTCGCGGGTGCTCGCGATGCCCTCCTCGACAATCGAGTTCGCCTCCTTGAGGAGCACGTACTGGAGGCGGTTCAGCACGAACCCCGGCGTGTCGGCGACCTCGGCACCGAGCCGGTTGGCACGACGCAGCATGTCCTTGACCGGCGCGATGATCGCCGGATCGGTCGCGGTGCCGGCGACGAGCTCGACGCCCGGGATGAAGGGCGCGGGATTGCTGAAATGGACCGTGAGGAAGCGCTCGGGGTTGGTCACCGCGGGCGCCAGCGTGTGGACCGGGAGCGTCGACGTGTTGGTGCCGATGATCGCGTCCGTGCGGGCGGTGGCGCAGATGCGGCGGAGCACGTCGTGCTTGATCGCGGGCACCTCGAACACCGCCTCCTCGATGAAGTCGACGGTGCGGACCGCCTCCTCGATCGACGGTGCGATGTGCAGGTTGGCGCGGATCGCCTCGGTCGATCCGGCCGGGAACAGGCCCTGCGCCTCGAACTCTTCGGCCTCGCGAAGGAGGCGCGCCAGCGCCTTCTCGGTCGCTTCTGCGGACACGTCGGCGAGCGTCACGTGGAGGCCGGCGGCGGCGAGGGACTGCGCGATGCCGCCCCCCATGTAGCCGGCGCCGACGACGGCGACGGTCTGGATGCTGGTGATCATGCGGATACTCCGGTCAGGGGATGGCGGCTTCGGCGAGCACCCGTCGGAGCGAACCGATGTCGTGCGCGAAGCGACCGAGGAAGAGGCCGTCAACGGCGTCGCCGAGCGAGGCGAGCAGCCCGGGTCCGGCGCTGCCGCCGTAGATGAGGCGGGTCGCCGCCCGATCGGCGAGGTGCTGTCGGAGCCCGGCGGCGACGGCGCGTATGTAGTCGGCGCCGGCGGGCTCGGCGGCGCCGATCGCCCAGATGGGTTCCCAGGCGACCACGAGAGGTGCGGCGGCATCGACGCCGTCGGTCGCGGCGGCGAACTGCCGGGCGCAGTCGCGGAGGGCGTCGTCGGTGCTGCCGCGGGTGGTCTCGCCGATGCAGAGCAGCGGGACGAGCCCGGCGCGGACGGCGGCGGCGACCTTGCGACGGACGATCTCGTCGGTTTCGCCAAAGAGGCGGCGGCGCTCGGCGTGACCGATCTCGACGAAGCGGCAGCCGGCTTCGGCGAGCATCGGGGCGGACACCTCGCCCGTGTAGGCGCCCGTATCCTCCCAGAACACGTCCTGTGCGCCGAGCGCGACCGCGGTTCCGGACAGAACGTCGCGGGCGTCGGCGAGCGACAGGAACGTCGGGATCACGAACAGCTCGACGCCGTTCGGCAGGGCTCCGTCGCCGATCGCGCGTCGGAGCGCATCGAGCCAGGCGCGGGTCTGCGCGAGCCCCATGTACATCTTGAGGCTGACGCCGACGAGGCGCATCGGGGCGTCAGCCGGCACGGAACATCCCGGCGATCGTTTCCGCGGCGATCGCGAACGAGACGGCACCGGCGTCGCGGTGGCCCTTGGACCGCGCGGCATGGTTCCGCGCGCGGCCGAGCTGGGGCAGGAGGTCGGC
>CAXUBA010000266.1:0-3082 GCA_964249205.1 uncultured Acetobacteraceae bacterium
CCGCGCCGCCGTCCCCAACCCCGGCGGCCGCTGCCGGCCCCGCCCGCGGCCGACGCCGAGAGCGATCCCCCGCCCGCCGCCGCCGACCCGGTGCGTCTCCTGCTCGACGCGCTCGACCCCGATGCGCTGACGCCACGCGAAGCGCAGGAAACGCTATATCGGCTGAAGTCGTGCCATGTTGCGGCGCGGAATGGACTGTCGGAGCCGGTCGGCGACACTTAGTATCAACACCGATGCCTTCCGATAACCCACGGCTTTTTCCCGACGACCCGTCCGCGCCGCCCCTGGAGGCGGCCGCGCGGGCCGGCGCCCCGTCGCGGCGCGACCAAACCCTCGCGCCGCAGCGCGACGAAACCCTCCGGCCGCGCCGCGAAGAAACCCTCCCGCCGCGCCGCGACGAGGCCCTCGCCGTTTTCCGCCGCCACCTGTCGCTGATCCAGCAGGACGTCCGCACCGAGTTCGAAAGCTACCGCCTGTCCGGCAGCCGCGCGGCGGAGCGCCTGGCGGGCGAGATGGACGCGCTGCTCGCCTCGCTGTTCGGCTACACGCTCGCCGTGCACGTCGGCGACGCGCGTTCGGAAGCGCTGGCGATCGCCGCCACCGGCGGCTACGGCCGCGGCGTGCTGGCGCCGTTCAGCGACATCGACCTCCTGTTCCTCACCCCGGACGAGCCGACCGCGCCCGTGCTGCGCGCCGTCGAGTTCATGCTCTATTTCCTGTGGGATCTCGGCCTCAAGGTCGGCCACGCGACGCGTTCCGTCGCGCAGTGCATCGCCGAGGCCGAGGCCGACCTCACCGTCCGCACCTCGCTGATCGAGGCGCGCACGCTCGCCGGCGACACCGCGCTGTTCGAGCGGTTCCGCGCGCAGTTCATCGTCGCCTCGATGCGGAGCGGCGGCGACAGCTTCATCACCGCCAAGCGGCGCGAGCGCGCGCAGCGTCACGCGCGCTACGGCGAAAGCGCGTTCCTGGTCGAGCCCAACATCAAGGAAGGCCGCGGCGGCCTTCGCGACATGCAGACCCTGTTCTGGATGTCGCACTACGTCTTCGGCTCCCGCCGCATCGGCGATCTCGTCGGCCCGCACGCGCCGAACGGCGGCCTGCTCACCGATCTCGAGGCGCGCCACGGACGCCGGTCGTGGGACTTCCTGTGGACCGTCCGCTTCCACCTCCACTACATCGCCGGCCGCGCCGAGGAGCGCCTCACCTTCGACATGCAGCCGGTGGTCGGCGCGCGCATGGGCTACACCCATCGCGGCCGCCAGGTCGGCGTCGAGCGCTTCATGCGCCACTACTTCCTGACCGCGCGGGAGGTGATGCGCCTCACCCACGTGCTGGAACCGCAGATCATGCGGGTTGCCCGCGGCGCCCCGGCGCTGGCGCCCGCGCCGGACGCCGCGATGGCGGCGGCCGGCTTCACCCTGCTCGAAGGCCAGCTGCTGCCGCTTCGCGACCACGCGTTCCGAGACGACCCGGTCTCGATGCTCGAGATCCTCCGCCTCGCGCGCGACCGCACCCTGCCGCTCCACCCGCTCGCGATGCACGGTCTGATCCGCTGGGAGCGCGGCGCCGCGCGGCTGCGCGACGATCCGGCGAGCAACGCGCTCGTCCTCGACCTGCTCGCGGGCCCGCTCGACGCCCCGCGCAACGACGGCGCCCGCGAGATCGGCATCCTCAACGAGACCGGCCTGCTCGGCCGCCTGATCCCCGACTGGTCGCGCATCGTCGGCCAGATGCAGTTCGACACCTACCACGTGTACACCGTCGACGAGCACACGATCGAGGCGATCCGCGTGCTGAACGACCTCGAAGGCGGCCGCCTCGCCGACGTGTCGCCCGCCGCGTCCGAGATCGCCGCCGACCTCCGGCTCGACCCGCGCTCGCGTCGCGCGCTCTACGTCGCCCTCCTGCTGCACGACATCGCCAAGGGCCGCGGCGGCGACCATTCCGAACTCGGCGCCGAGATCGCGCAGGGGATCGGCCCTCGCCTCGGCCTCACCGCCGAGGAAACCGAGACCGTGTCCTGGCTCGTGCTGCACCACCTGCTGCTGAGCCAGACCGCGTTCCGTCGCGACATCGACGACCCGAAGACGATCCTCGACCTCGCCGACACCATCCAGTCCCCGACCCGCCTCCGCCTCCTCCTTCTCCTCACGGTCGCCGACATGCGCGCCGTGTCGCCGCGCGTCTGGAACGCCTGGAAGGCGACGCTGCTGATCGAGCTGCACACGCGGGTCGGCGAGGTGCTCGAAGGCGGGCTCGCGACCACCGAGCGCGACGTCCGCGTCAGCCGCGCCAAGGAGGCGGCCGACGAGCTGCTCGCCGCCGACGGCTGGAGCGAGGCGGACCGCGCCGCCTTCCTCGCCCTCGGCTACGGCTCCTACTGGCTCGCCTTCGATCCCGAAACCCACGCCCGACACGCCGCCCTGGTGCGCGAAGCCGAGCGGATCGCGGCCCCGGTCACCGTCGAAGCGCTGCCGCTGCCGGCGCGCGCCGTGACCGAGGTCACCGTCTACACCACCGACCACGCCGGATTGTTCAGCCACATCGCCGGCGCGCTCGCGGTCGCCGGCGCGTCGATCGTCGACGCCCGCATCCACACGCTGACCAACGGTTGCGCGCTCGACACGTTCTGGATCCAGGACGCCGCCGACGGCGCGTTCGACACGCCGCACCGTCTCGCGAAGCTTCCCGTGCTGATCGAGCAGGCGCTGTCCGGCCGTCTCGGGCTTGCCGAAGCGATGAACCGGCATGCGACCACGCTGCTCGGCCGCCGCATGCGGGTGATCAACGTCCCGCCGCGGGTGGTGATCGACAACCGCGCGTCGAACACCCACACGGTGATCGAGGTGAACGGCCGCGACCGTCCCGGCCTGCTGCACGAGATCACCGACGCGTTCAGCCGCCAGGGCCTGCAGATCGCGTCCGCGCACGTCACCACCTACGGCGTCCGCGCCGTCGACGTCTTCTACGTCAAGGACGTCTTCGGCCTGAAGATCAGCAGCGAACGCAAGCTCGCTTCCGTCCGCGAAGCCCTCCTCGCCGTCCTCACCCTCCCCGAAGACCAGGCCCCGCCGCATCC
>CAXUBA010000267.1:0-3070 GCA_964249205.1 uncultured Acetobacteraceae bacterium
CGCGCGCGCGCTGCTCGCCGCCGGCCGCGAGGACGAGGCGTCGTCGGCGCTCGCCGAGGCTCCGGCAAAGATCGCGAACCACCCGGCGCTTGACGGCGCGCGCTCGGCGATCGCGGTGGCGATCGAAGGACGCCGCGCGGCGTCGGGGCTCGCCGGGCTGCGGGCGCGGATCGAGGCGGATCCGTCCGACCATGCCGCGCGATACGAGCTCGCGACGGCGCTGAACGGCACCGGGGCACGCGAAGCGGCGGCCGACGAACTGCTCGCGATCCTGAAAGCGGATCGGGGCTGGAACGAGGGCGCGGCCCGGCTGCTCCTCATCAAGCTGTTCGAAGCCTGGGGACACGAGGATCCGGTGACCGTCGCCGCACGGCGCCGCCTGTCGGCGCTCCTGTTCAGCTGACCCGGAGAACCCCCATCGGCGCGCGCCCCGCGGCTTCAACCATCCGGCCCATCTGGGTCGAAGATCGCCGGAACGACGCTCCCCCGGCGACCGACTGGGGGGCGCTGCCGACGGAGTTCCCGGTGTTTCCGCTGTCGCAGGCCCTGCTGCTGCCGCGCATGCGGCTGCCGCTCAACATCTTCGAACCGCGCTACCTCAACATGGTCGAGGCGTCGCTCGGGCGTGGCCGCATGTTCGGGATGATCCAGCCGCGCTCCCGCAAGGAGGGCGCCACGGGACGCGAACCCGTGTCGCCGGTCGCGACGCTGCAGCGGGTCGGCTGTCTCGGGCGGGTGAATTCGTTCAGCGAAACCGAGGACGGCTGCTTCGTCGTGTCGCTCACGGGTCTGCTCCGCTTCGACGTGGTCGCCGAAGCGCCGCTCGAACAGGGTTTCCGCTCGGTGACGGCGTCGTTCGAGCGCTGGGGCGACGATCTTTCCACGCCGCCGGAGCCGGAGATCGACCGCACCCGGCTGCTCGACCTGCTCCGGCAGTATTTCCGGACGCGCGGGCTCGATGCGAACTGGGACGCGGTCGCCGGCATCGCCGACGGGGAGCTCGTCGACACGCTCTGCATGGCGTGCCCGTTCGGCGACGGCGAGAAGCAGGCGCTGCTCGAAAGCGGGACCGTGTCGTCGCGCGCGCGCGACCTGCTAGCACTGCTCGCGATCGGCCTGCACGAAAGCGACGGAAAGGACTCGCAACGCCATGTCAGCTGACGCGACCGCCGCCATCGACCCGCGCCTCCTGTCTCTGCTGGTCTGCCCGGTGACCCGAGACGCGCTGCAGTACGATCGGGAACGGAACGAGCTGGTGAGCCGGAAGGCGGGGCTGGCCTACCCGATCCGGGACGGGATCCCGGTGATGATCCCCGAAGAGGCCCGCCCGCTCGAGCCCTGATCAGCCCATCAGCCGGCTGATGACGCGCGCGGTGTAGTCTACCACCGGGATGATCCGGCCGTAGTTCAGGCGCGTCGGGCCGATCACACCGATCGCGCCGACGATCCGTTTGGCATCGTTCCGGACCGGGGCGACCACGGTCGCCATGCCGCTGATGCCGAACAGGCCGCTTTCCGAGCCGATGAAGATGCGGACGCCGTCCGAGCGCTCGGCGAGGTCGAGCAGCTTCAGCATGGTTTCCTGCGTTTCCAGCCGGTCGAACAGGAGGCGGATCGTCGAGATGCGTTCGAGCTCGGTGACGTCGGCGAGCAGCCGGCCCTGGCCGCGGACGATCAGCGAACCGCCCCGGCCGTTGTCGGTCCAGGTCGCAAGCCCCTGCTCGACCACCGACGCGGTGAGCGCGTCGAGCGCGGTGCGGTTGGCCGCCATGTCGTCGGCGACGACGCGGCGGAGATCGGCGAGGCGGGCGCCGCCCGACGCCTTGGCGCCCACCGCCTGGGCGTTGAGGTAGTTCGCCGCCTCGGTCAGCGCCGACGCGGGCAGGCCGGGCGGGATCTCGATCACGCGGTTCTCGACCGCACCGTCGGCGCCGACCAGGATCACCAGCGCGCGGCCCGAACCGAGGGCGACGAACTCGATGTGCTTGATTCCGCTCTCGCTTTTCGGCGCCAGCACGAGGCCGGCCGCGGCGGACAGGCCGGACAGCATCGCCGATGCGTCGGCGAGCGTGTCCTCGAGCGAACGGCCGTCGGCGTGGAGCGCGCGCGTGATGCCGGCACGCTCGTCGTCGGAAAGCTCGCCGAACTGGAGCAGGCCGTCGACGAAGAGGCGGAGCCCCTTCTCGGTCGGCAGCCGTCCGGCCGAGGTATGCGGCGCGAACAGAAGGCCGGCGTCCGTGAGGTCGGCCATGACGTTCCGGATCGTCGCCGGCGAGAGCGGCATGGGCAGGCGTCGCGACAGGGTGCGGCTGCCGACCGGATCGCCGGTCTCGACATACTGCTCGACGATCTCGCGGAGGATCGCGGCCGACCGCTGATCCAGCCCGGGCGGCAGGGGCGGCCGACCGGGCGG
This sequence comes from uncultured Acetobacteraceae bacterium, assembly GCA_964249205.1. Lineage (GTDB taxonomy): Bacteria > Pseudomonadota > Alphaproteobacteria > Acetobacterales > Acetobacteraceae > CAXTPV01. The sequence continues at coordinate 2,414 of CAXUBA010000267.1, forward strand.
CGCGAACTTCGAGGGATTTGGATCCAATGCGCCTCCTGCCGACACGATGTGGCCCGCGCGCGGTTCCGGTCAACGCGCCGCTCGCCTACACAGGGTGCGTGCCTCGAAGGACCTCGCCCGTGAGACAGATCGCGTGAAACAGATCCGGCGAGCGCCGGCCGGCCGCGCCGCGGACGAGATGCGGGCGGTCTCGATCGAGCCCGGGTTCGCGCGCCATGCGGAAGGGTCGTGCCTGATCCGGGTCGGTGGCACCGAAGTCCTTTGCGCCGCGTCGATCGAGAACCGGGTGCCGCCGTTCCTGCGCGGCGCCGGCGAGGGCTGGGTGACGGCGGAATACGGCATGCTGCCGCGGGCGACGCATCGCCGCGGCGACCGGGAAGCGTCGCGCGGCAAGCAGGGCGGTCGCACGCACGAGATCCAGCGGCTGATCGGGCGCTCGCTCCGGGCGGTGACGGACCGGAAGCGGATGGGCGAGCTCACGATCACGGTCGATTGCGACGTGCTGAACGCCGACGGCGGGACGCGCTGCGCCGCGATCACCGGCGCCGCGGTCGCGCTCGCGCTGGCACTCCGCTCGCGGTTCGGCACGGCGGCGATCGCGGGGCAGGTCGCGGCGGTCTCGTGCGGCCTCGTCGGCGGCGAAACGCTGCTCGATCT
>CAXUBA010000268.1:0-3063 GCA_964249205.1 uncultured Acetobacteraceae bacterium
AGCGATCACCTGGCTGGAGGATTGCTGCGCCGCGTTTCTCTACACGCATGTGGACACCGAAGGCACGATGACCGGTTTTCCGCAGAACGTTGCGGCCATGCTGCGGGCCTGCACAGCGAAGCAGCTCATCGTGGCCGGCGGGATCAAGGAGCAGGCGGAGATCGACGCGCTCGACGCCATGGGCGTCGATGCCGTGGCCGGGATGGCTGTCTATTCGGGCGCCTTGAAGGCCTGAGCCTGGTCCCACTCATCGCGATGGAGCGCGATGAATGGGTCACGTTCTTGTGCAGCGGACGGGTTCACAGCTTCTTCGGGTCGTTTGGGCCTGTGTGGATGAATTTGTGAACCTTGATGGCTGGAAAGACGCGGCGCACGCGCGGTGAGCGCGGCGGATACCGCGGGGAGCGCCGAGCTGGTCGCCGCCTGGGGCGATCCGTCGCGCGCCGCCGTCGCGAGCCGGCTCGCCGCCGAGCTGCACGGGCTCGCGGTGCTTCGCGCCAACGTCGAGGACGAGGCGCACAACACGACCCGCTTCTACGTCGCGGCGCGCGCGCCGGTCCCGCTCGCGCCGGACGGTCCGGTGCCGATGACCACCTTCGTGTTCCGCGTCCGGAACGTCGCCGCTGCCCTCTACAAGGCGCTCGGCGGCTTCGCGACCAATGGCGTCAACATGACGCGGCTGGAAAGCTACATGGTGGACGGCGCCTTCACCGCGACGCGCTTCCTGTGCGACGTCGAAGGGCATCCGGACAGTCCGGCGCTGCGCCACGCCTTCGAGGAGCTTCGCTTTTTCGCCGCGGAGTTCGGCGTGCTCGGCACCTACGGGCGGGACCCGTTCCGGGATCGTCTCGGCGGCGTGACCCCGCCGGGGTCGTAATCGCCCTTTTGGCGTTCGGGGGCGGGACGTGTGATGCGGCGCCGATGGCGCGCACGAGAACCGTCGCGAACGCCCTGCCGACATCCTGCGTCGTCGCGATCGCCGTGCTCGCGGGTTGCGCCGGGCCGCCGGCGGACCTGCCGCAGAGCCATGTCGGCACCTGCTCGCACTTCAACAGCGGGGCGCACCGGCTCGAGAATGTGCCGAACTGCCTGCTCCGGCGTCGCGACACCCTGATCAACGGGCTGCCGCCGATCGACACCGACCAGCAGCCCTGACGGGCGGGCTCAATCGGCCGTCCTGCTGTCGCGGAGCACGCCGACCGGATCGGACGCCGCGTTCGCGGTCAGGTCGGCGAAGGCCCAGTCCCGGATCAGCGCGCGCGGCGGCAGCACGATGGCGCCGTCGCCGTCCGGATCGGCATCGCCGACCGACACGAAGTCGCCGCAGGCGACCGCGAGCGCGGTGAACGACGCGACCAGCGCCGCCCGTTCGTCATGGTTGCGGACCGACGCGAGCGGTCGGTCCGGCCGGCGTCCCGGCAGGAGATGACCGAGCAGCGCGTCGAACCCGCCTTCGCAATCGTCCGCGGCGAGGTGGGCGAAGAATCGGTCGGAGCGATCGCCGCGGCGTGCCGCGATCGCGGCCGGCTCGGCGAGCATCACGCCCATGAACGCGGTCGGGAACGCTTCGACGATCGCGCGTCCGTCGATCGCCCCGGCGTGGTTCGCCGGTGCGAGCCCACAGCGTGCGAGCACCGCTTCGGCGCACCGGTTGGCGGCCCGGTTCAGCGCGCGCCCGACCGGTGCGTTCGCCTGGCCGGGCTTGCCGATCCGCCTGCCGAGCCGTCGCGTCAGCATGCGCTCGGCCGAGCGGTAGCGGTTGATCTCGTTGAAGCGCGCCCGGAGCGGGCCGTCGAACGCGGCGGCGAGCAGAAGCCGGCCGCCGCCGACACCCCCGATCACGTCCTCCCGCTCGGGCGAGATCGCCCGAAACCGCTCGATCTCCCAGCCGAGCGCGGTCGCGGTCCAGTCCAGCCGGCAGACGGCGCTCGAGCGTCGGAGTTCCGAGCCGCCGACGTCGACGCCGAGCACCGAGCCCGCGTCGGGACGCGCGGCCGTCAGGCGCGCCCGTCCATCCAGTCGTCGATCATCTGGCGCGCGATGCTGAGCGGCGGGGGGATGTCCCAGCCGTTCTCGGCGCGGGCCCGGATGTCGTCGCGGGTGAAGAAGGCGGCTTCCGCGATCTCGTCGGGATCCGTCTCGATCCGGTCGGCCTCGGCGTTTGCGACGAAGCCGAGCATGACTGAACCCGGGAACGGCCAGGGCTGGCTCGAATGATACTGAACGTTGCCGGTCCGGATGCCGCACTCCTCGAGCACCTCGCGGCTGACCGCCTCCTCGAGGCTCTCGCCCGGTTCGACGAAGCCGGCCAGCACGGAGAACATCCGGCCCTCGAAGCGCGTCGCGCGCGCGAGCAGGATCCGGTCGCCGAACACGACGCGCATGATCACCGCCGGGTCGGTTCTCGGGAAATGGTGGGTGCCGCATTCGGCGCACCGCATCACGGTGCCGCCCTCGATCGGCGCGCAGCGGTGACCGCAACGGCCGCAGAACCGGTGCGTGCGTCGCCAGTTCAGCAGCGCCCGCGCGTGCGCGAGCATCGCCGCTTCGGGCGCGGGAAGCCGCACTGCCAGCGGTCGGAGTTCCTCCATCCGCTCGCCTTCGCCGAGCACGGGCGCTTCGACGCCGAGATCGAGCGCGATCACCGCCCGGTCGCCGAGCAGGCCGAGCAGCACCCAGGGCGTGTCTCCGAGGCGCGCCGCGAGCTCCGGCGCTTCCGCGAGCGACCGGAGCCCGACGCGCGCGCCGTCGTCTCCGGCCGCGGCGACGAGGTGTCCGCCCGCGCCCACCGGCAGGATCAGCGTCGCTGGCCGTCGGAGATGCTCCGCGACGAACGTCTCGTTCTTGCGATCGACCCCGACGCGGTCGATCGGGCTTCCGGTGAACATGTTCGACATGGCGCCCATGATGGTGCCGCCGGCGTCGGACCGGAAGCGCGTCCTCTTGCGAGGACCCCCTGGCCACATGGTATGCACCGGCCGGGAGGTCGGCGGCGGACGGGCAGCTCGCCAACCCGGTCAGGTCCGGAAGGAAGCAGCCGCAACGGGTCTCCGCACGGGTCGA
>CAXUBA010000269.1:0-2891 GCA_964249205.1 uncultured Acetobacteraceae bacterium
ACGCGGAGCGGCGCGGGTCGGATGACGCGGAGCGGCGTGTGAGGGTCGACGTCCTGATCCCGGCCTATAATGCCGGCCGGACCGTGGAGCAGTCGCTCGGCACCATCCAGCGTCAGACGCTAGCCGACATCCGGATCCTCGTCGTCGACGACGGATCGACCGACGACACGGCGGCGATCGTGTCGCGCCTTGCGGCGTCGGATCCGCGGATCACACTGATCCGGCAGCCGAACGGCGGCATCGTAGACGCGCTGAACCTCGGCCTCGCCGAGTGCCGGGCGGAGTTCATCGCGCGGTTCGACGCGGATGACCTCGCCTATCCCGACCGCCTCGCACGGCAGGCGGCTTATCTCGACGCTCATCCCGATGTGGTCGCGGTCGGCTGCGCCGTGCGCCACATCGACGAGAACGGCCGACTGACCGGATACGTCGCGCGCTACGATGACCCGGCCAATTGCGATGCGCTCGCGGCGCCTTCGCGCGAACCGTATCTCTGCCACCCGTTTCTTCTGGCGCGGCGGGACGCGGTAGTCGCCGCCGGCGGCTATCGCTACGCCTTCAACGCGGAGGACACCGATCTCTATTGGCGCCTGCAGGAGTGCGGCCGGCTCTGGAACATGGCTGACGTGCTCGGCGAGTATCGGATGCACGGCGGGAGCGTCAGCAGCGCGTCGGCATTGAGCGGGCGGGTCGCGTCGTTGTTTTCGCAGCTTGCCGGCATCGCGGCTGCTCGGCGGCGAGCCGGGGTCAGCGACCTCGATTTCCCGAAGCACATGCTCGCCGAGTGCCGCGAGGTCGGCACGCTGGACGCAATGGTGCGGGTCGGCGGACGGCTTCTCGAGGCGACCGAGCGCGACCGGCTCGCACTGATGACGGGGGCGAAGATGATGTCGCTCGCCTCCTATCGGCCATTCGAACTCGATCTCGCCGATTGCCACTTCACTCGGATGGCGATCGAACGTCACCTTCCCCTGCTGACCGCGAGCAATGGACGCTCGGTGCAGCTCCTGGCCTGGAGCACGGCGGCACGGCTGTTTGGCGACGGGAAGCGCCGTGAGGCCATGGCGTTGGTGGCGCCACGCGACTACCACCGGGTCGCCGCCCGGCTGCTGTTTCGGATGCTGAGTACGCCGAAGCTGCGCGGCACGGTGCGCCGGCTGAGGGGAGCGTCGGCGCTTTCGAAATGAGCGCGGCTGCCGCGGGTCGGCACCAAGAAGGGGCCGGCACGTGGGCGCCGTTACGGGCAGCGGCGCTGGTCGGCCCGCGCGAATACCATCGGGTGGCGACGCGGCTCGCGTTCCGAACCCTGACGACGACGCCGGTGCGGCGGTTCGCCAAGCGGATCACCGGGCGGCCGGATTTGACGAAGTAGACGGCTTGTTCGGGACGCTTTCGGCGGCCGTTCCTGGCCCGCCCTGACGTTCGGGGCGTACGCGGCCTCGGCCCTGTCGACGGGGCGTCGGACGGGGACGCGTGGATGAGCACGAGCACCTCATCGGTCGCTCGGCAGAGCGACGTCGGTGTCGCCCCGTCCCGCCTGGTCGGCCGTGAAGCGAACGATCTGTCGTCTCGTGCGAGCGCTATTCGGCTCGACCCTGCTTCCGATCCGATGCCGGAACGGATCGCACGCCTCCTCATCCGTCGGCACTGCCGTCGGCCGGCAAGCGGCTCTCGTTCGCCTCATGACAGTATTGTTTCAACCCGCTCAGCGATGTTGCAACGCGGAAGCTATCCGTCATTGATGACAGATCGATGACGCGAGGCCGAGTTGAAACTCACATTCTACCGAGGCGACCAGCCGAATTTCGGCGACGAACTGAATGCATCGCTCTGGGACCGGTTGCTCGGAACGGAGTTCTTCGATGACGACGAGGACGAACTCTTCGTCGGCATCGGCTCGATCATCTGGAACACGTTTCCTCCGACGGCGCGCAAGATCGTCATGGGATCCGGATACGCCGGTTACACCGGGGCGCCCGACGTGCGGGACGGCAGCTGGGACATCCGCTTCGTCCGCGGCCCGCGCACCGCACAGGTGCTCGGCCTGCCACGCGAGGCGGCGATCACCGACGCGGCGGTGCTGATCCGCGCCGTTCCGTTGCCGGCGGCGCGCGGCGTCGGGCGCGTTTGCTTCATGCCTCACCACGACAGTCTCGAACGCGGGCACTGGCGCGAGGTCTGCGCGATGGCTTCGATCGACCTGATCGATCCGACCGATCCGGTCGATGACGTCATGGCGCGGATCCGGGGTGCTCGCCTGCTGCTGACCGAAGCGATGCACGGTGCGATCGTCGCCGATGCACTCCGCACCCCCTGGATCGCGGTTCGGCCGTTCCAGCCACGGCATCGTGCCAAGTGGCTCGACTGGAGCGAGTCGCTGTCGCTGCCGCTCCGCGCGCACCGCGTGTTCCCGTCGAGCATCCAGGAAGCCTGGTCGCTCGTGACCGGCGGGGAAGGCACGGGACCGATCGTCACGCGGGTCGGCGGCAGCCCTTTCGCGGCTCCACTGAAAGGCGTGACGAAATGGATCGCTGCCCAGAACCTGGAACGCATCGCAGGTGCCGCCGAGCCGCAGCTCAGCACCGACACGGTGATCGACCGGGTCACGTCGCGCGCGGTCGAGGTCGTGGAGCGATTTGCGGTGACGCATCGTCCGCCGCGCGCGGGCGTGGCCGCGTCTGACCCGCGCGCGCGCCGCGCGTCGGCGGACGCCGACGCCGTTCGTGCGGCGTCCGCCGGGTCCTAGGTACCGGGAGCGCTTGGGCACGGCCAGGCCGGCCGGCGTGCGTGCAACCGTGCCGGGAGCCGCTTCCTTGACATCCGACCCGTCGCGCCCGGGCGCGATCCCGCCGCCGCCCGTCGGCGCGCGGCCGCAGGCGGGACGCTCGGTG
>CAXUBA010000270.1:0-2887 GCA_964249205.1 uncultured Acetobacteraceae bacterium
TTCAGGTACCTGTGGCCGAAAGGTCGTGGAAGTTCGAGTCTTCTCCTGGGCACCATGGCTGCGGATCGGGCGCGCCGCGCGCGCCCGGCCGGCCCGGACGAGGCAGAATGGACACCGGTCACATCACGCTGCACGAGGGCGATCTCCCGCCCGATCTCGCGTTCGGACCGGTGGTCGCCGTCGACACCGAGGCGATGGGCCTCAACCCGCATCGCGACCGGCTCTGCCTCGTGCAGCTTTCCGCCGGCGACGGCACCGCGCATCTCGTCCAGATCCGTCCCGGGATCGCGAGCCCGCACCTCGCGGCGCTGATGACCGATCGCGCCGTCGTCAAGCTCATGCATTTCGGCCGCTTCGACGTCGCCCTCCTGCAGCACCATCTCGCGATCGAGGTGGCGCCGGTCCGCTGCACCAAGATCGCGGCGAAGCTTGTCCGCACCTTCACGGAGCGGCACGGGCTTCGGGAGCTCTGTCGCGAACTCCTCGGCATCGAGATCAGCAAGCAGCAGCAGACGTCGGACTGGGGAGCGCCCGCGCTGTCGCCCGAGCAGGTCCACTACGCGGCCGCCGACGTGCTTCACCTGCACGCGCTCTGGGCGAAGCTCGACGCGCTGCTCGCGCGCGAAGGACGGCAGGACCTCGCGCGCGCCGCGTTCGACTTCCTGCCCGCGCGCGCGCGCCTCGACCTGCTCGGCTACGACGCGCCGGACCTGTTCAGCCATTGAGCGCCACCGCGCCCGCGACCGAGGAGCACGTCGCGCTCGACGTCGCGCGCGACGTGCTCCGCCTCGAGGCTGCCGCCCTTCTCCGTGTCGCGGACGCGCTGGACGGCGCGCTCGGCATCGCCTTCGCCGCGACGGTCGACGCGATCGTCGCCATCGACGGGCGGGTCGTGGTGTCTGGCATCGGCAAGTCCGGCCATGTCGCCCGAAAGATCGCGGCGACACTCGCGTCCACCGGTACCCCCGCGATGTTCGTCCACCCGGCCGAGGCGTCGCACGGCGACCTCGGCATGGTGCTCGAAGGCGACCTCCTCCTGCTGGTGACGCGAAGCGGCGAAACGGCGGAACTCGCCGATCTCGTGGCGCACGCGCGCCGGTTCGGCATTCCGCTCGTGGCGGTGACCGCGCGCGGCGGCTCGACCGTTGCGCGCGCCGCCGATCACGTCCTCGCTTTGCCCGAAGCCGCCGAAGCCTGCGCGGTCACCGCGGCGCCAACCACCAGCACCGTCATGCAGATGGCGCTCGGCGACGCGCTCGCGGTCACGCTGCTCCGGAGGCGAGGTTTCACGGCCGACGCGTTCGGCCTGTTCCACCCGGGCGGGAGCCTCGGCACGCGGCTCCGGCGCGTGTCCGACCTGATGCACACGGGCGACAGCCTGCCGCTCGTGCCGCCCGACATGACGCTGCTCGAGGCCGTGCTCTTGATGACCGGCAAGGCGTTCGGGTGCGTCGGCGTGGTGGATGCGGCCGGCCGTCTCGCCGGCATCGTGACCGACGGCGATCTCCGGCGCGCGATCGACCGCGATCTCCGCCAACTGACGGCCGGCGCGATCATGACCGTCACACCCCGCACGATCCGCGCCGACCGGCTCGCGGTCGACGCGCTCCGGATGATGAACGGCGGCCCGCGGCCAGTGCTCAGCCTGTTTGCGGTCGACGACGGGGGCCGGCCCGTGGGCATCGTGCACGTCCACGACCTCCTCCGGGCGGGTATCGCATGAGCGATCGACCGCCCCCGCCCTCGACCGTGTCCAAGCCGCCTCTGCCGGGTCGCACGCGATCCACCTACGCCCCCCCGGCGCGCGCGCGCGTCGTGCCGAACGCCGCCCGCATCGCGCGGCGTGCACGCCTGGTCCGACTGTCGAAACTGCTGCTGCCGGTGCTCGCGGTGCTGCTGCTCGGTTCAATCGCGCTTTGGCCCGAACTCGAACGGCAGACACGCATGGGCCGCGCCGCGCTGCGCGAGGACGAGGCGGTGATGGCGCGGACCGGCGTGATGGTCGCGCCGCACTACCATGGCGTCGACGGGCACGAGCGGCCGTTCCTGATCACGGCCGCGAGCGCGCACCAGGTTTCGCCGGATCGGGTCGACCTCGTTCGACCGAAGGCCGACGTCCTGAGCGCATCCGGCACCTGGGCGATGGCGACCGCCGAGACCGGCGTCTACGCGCCGCGGACCCACCTCCTCGATCTCGCCGGCCACGTCGTGCTTTACCGGGCGGACGGCACCATCCTGACCGCGCCGGTCGCGACGCTCGACGTCCGTCGAAACATCTCCTCGTCGCCGGACTGGGTGCACATCGAGGGTCCGTTCGGCGTGATCGACGCCCAGCGCTCGTTCCTGTCGTCCGGCGACGGGGTGCTGCAGTTCGGTGGTCCCGCGCGGCTCGTGCTCAACCAGACGACGAACGGCGGCGGGCTCGCCGGCGGCCAGGCGGCTGGCAACGGCCTGGAGAGCGACGGAAAGACCGGCGACGGAGCGTCGACGCCCGCCGCGACCGCGAAAGGATCGAGGCCTTGAGGATCGTGCCGGTCGCCCTCGTCGCCTTCGGCCTCGGCGCCTCATGTCCGATGATCGGGGCGGCCCGGGCGCAGGCGATCGACATGAGCCAGGGCGGCTCGATCACCGTCACCTCGCTCGGCGGCATCAGCTGGGACCAAAAGGCCCAGAGCGTCACCGCGGTCGACCAGGCACGCGCGGTCCGCGGCGCCGTTACGGTCGACGCCGACCGGCTGATCGCGTTTTACCGCAAGAAGGCGCAGCCCGCCGGCGCCGTCGGAGTCGAGCAAAGCCCACTTGGATGGCGGGACGACCCGCAGGGAAACCGTCCCCCCGGGATGAGCGCAGGCGAGGCCGGACGCGGCGACGTGAGACATGCCGTCGG
>CAXUBA010000271.1:0-432 GCA_964249205.1 uncultured Acetobacteraceae bacterium
GCAGCGTCCCGATCTGGGCGGCAGACGAGGCCGTCCGCCTGATCGTGGTGGTCGCGTGGAGCGACGCGCCGGCGCCGGACGGAGGCGCGGCTGACGGATGGGCCCGTGCGCTGCTGCCGGCGACCGCGAAGCTTTCGGTCGTCGAGGCCGGCGACGGCGAGGCGTTCCGCCCCGGCCTCGCGCGCAATCTCGGCCTCGAGGCCGCCGCCGGGAGCGACATCGTCCTCTGCCTCGATCCCGACATCGTGCCGCGCGATCCCGGCGGCGCACTGACCGTGCTTGGCGGCGGGCGCGCCTTCGTGACGGTCGCGGGCGCGGAACCCGCACGGAGCGCCGCCCAGTGCCTGTTCCGCCCCGCCGTCCTCGCGGCGTCGGGCGGCTTCCACGAATACCTGGTCGGGCGCGGCTTCGAGGGCGAGGAGTTCGCGACCC
>CAXUBA010000271.1:442-2851 GCA_964249205.1 uncultured Acetobacteraceae bacterium
TTCGAGCCGGACGCTCTGGTCCGCCTGCCCGAGGGCGCGCCGTCGCTGCCGGACGAGACCGGAAGCGCGCTCGGCTTTCCGCTGCCGGCCGGCCTTTGGCGCTCGGCCAGCTTCGTCGAGCAGCGAAATCGCATCCTCGGCGGCATGGCGCCGGGGAACGCGGCGCTCGCGGCGCTTCGCCCGAGACGGCTCGGCGGCGCGCCGGGCGACCGCGTGCGTCGAGCGGCGCTCGCGCCGCACCCCGCGCTCGAGCGTCACCTGCTCGAGTGGTCGTGTTTCGTCGCCGCCCGGTTCGGCCACGGTCTCGACGGGATCGACGCGGCCCCGCTGCTCGCGCCGTTGCTCGCCGGGCGCGAAGCGGCCTATCGCGAGAGCGCCGCCCGGCAGAACCAGATCGAACGCGCTCGCGCCCTGGCCGGCATCACCGCGCCGTGGCGTTGACGAGCGGTCCTGCGCGCGCGATCGCGGTCTTGTGGCTCGCGCTCGGTTTTCCCGCGACGCCGGCCGCGGCGGCGTCCTGCACCCCCCTCGCGGTCCTTCCGCTTCGCGACGTCGGCGGCTACCTCCTGGTTCCGGCCGATCTCGGCGGCATCCCGGTCTCGCTGCTGGTCGACACCGGCTCGGACGCCGGTCTTCTCGCGGGCGCCGTCGTGCGGGCGCTCGGCCTTCCGCTCGGGAGACGTCGGGTCGCGACGCTCGAGGGCACCGGCGGCGACGGCCGGACGGTACCCGTCGCGCTCGTGCCGCGCCTGGTGCTGGGCGGACTCGCGATCCGCGACGTGCCGTTCCCGGTCGGCACGCTGCCGGCGGCCCCGAACGTGTCGCCCGCGGTCGCGGGCCTCGTCGGCGCCGACCTCCTCGCGGGCTTCGCGCTCGCGATCGACGTCCCGGACGGCCGGCTCGCCCTGCTGCCCGACAGCCCGCCCTGCAACGACACGCCCGTCGCGCCCGGTCCGGCCGACGACGTGCCGCTCGCGCCGAGCGGCGACCGCCGCGTCGTCGCGGCAACGCTCGACGGGCGCGCGATCACCGCGCTGCTCGACACCGGGGCGCGGTCGCGGATCGTGTCGCGCCGGACGGCGATCGCCGTCGGCGTCAGTCCTGCGCTCCTCGACACCGAGCCCGGCGGCATCACCGCCGGCATCGACCTTCGCGATGCGCTCTACCACTGGCACCGCTTCGATCGCCTCCGGATCGGCGACGAAACCGAGCGCGATCCGGTGCTGACGGTGTTGCCGCTCCCGGACGGAGGCGCCGACATGCTGCTCGGCGCCGACTGGTTCGCCAGCCACCGCGTCGTGGTGTCTTACCGGACGAACCGGATGCTCGTGCAGCGCACCGCGCCCCGATGAGGCGTGCCCTCGCCTGCCTGCTGCTCCTCGCCGCCTCGGGTTGCGCGGGGCCGCCGCCTCCCGTCTCTTCGAGATGGCACGCCTACGGCGGGAGCGGCGCCTATCGCCACCGAACGACGTCCCATCACGCGACGCATCACCGGAGCGCCCACCGGCATCATACGTGGCACCCGACGACGACGCGGCTGCCGCCCGGATCCTTCGATCAGCAGACGAGGCGCCGGTGCGCGGACGGGGACAGCGGCGCCTGCCGCATGCTGCGCGCGATGGGCGGTTGACCCGCGGGGCTCGTCCGGGGAGAGGCTCTCTGGTCGAGACACCCACCCCTTCCACGTCGTGGGAGGGCGCTTCCCGAACTCGACGGCTGCCTTCTCAGACGCGGACGATCGAAGAAGGCGCCACCAGCGCGGCGGAGGCCGCCAGATCCGAAGGGCCGTTCAGTGACTATTCGTTATGAGACCGTCGACGTCGATGGGCTTCGGGTGTTCTACCGTTCTGCCGGCGATCCGAGCGCGCCGTCGGTGCTGCTGCTGCACGGCTTCCCGAGCGCGAGCCACATGTTCCGCGACCTGATCCCGGAACTGGCCGGCCAGTATCATGTGGTCGCCCCCGACCTGCCCGGCTTCGGCATGACCGAGCAGCCCGCTCGCGACGCCTTTGCCTACACGTTCGAGAACATCGCCAGGGTGGTCGCCCGCTTCACCGAGGTCCTCGGTTTGAAGACGTTCGCCCTTTATGTCTTCGACTATGGCGCCCCGGTCGGCTTCCGTCTGGCGCTGGCGCATCCGGACCGCGTCACCGCGATCGTGTCCCAGAACGGCAACACCTACGTGGAAGGCGTGTCCGACGCCTTCGCTCCGATCAAGGCCTATTGGAACGAGCCTACGGCGGCCAACCGTGACGCGCTACGCGGCCTCCTGGCCCCGCAGACGACCCTCTTCCAATACACGCACGGCGTGAGCGACCCGGCGCTGGTGTCGCCCGACGGCCGCAACCTCGACGACTTCTACCTGGCGCGCCCGGGCAACGACGAGATCCAGCTGGACCTGCTCGGCGA
>CAXUBA010000272.1:0-2848 GCA_964249205.1 uncultured Acetobacteraceae bacterium
AACCGGCGCCGAACTGCCCGGCAGTCCGATCGAGCCATGGCTCGAACCCGCCGCGATCGCCGCGGCGCGCACCGGCGATCCGGCCTGTCGCCGCTTCTTCCCGGTTCCGGCCGACTTCGTCGGCACCCGGCCGCGTTCGGACCCCCGCGCCAACCGCGCCGCGCCACGCGCTTCCCGGCGGCCGCCGGTCGCGATCGTGGTTCCGGTGTTCGGCGGCAAGCGGCAGACGCTCGACTGCCTCGACGCGGTGTTCCGGACCGTCCCGGCCGGCACCGCGATCCACGTGGTCGACGACGCGACGCCCGACGCGGCACTCGCGCGTGCGCTCGAGGACATGGCCGGCGCCGGACGCATCGAACTCCATCGGCACGCCGACCGACGCAATCTCGGCTTCCCGGCGAGCGTCAACCGCGGCCTCGAAGCGACGGCGCCGGCCGACGTCGTGCTGCTGAACAGCGATACGCGTCCGGCGGGCGACTGGCTCGACCGGCTCCGTCGCGCGGCGTGGAGCGCCGCCGACGTCGCGAGCGCGACCCCGCTCACCAGCGAAGGCAGCATCCTCGCCTATCCCGCGCCCGGGCGCGTCAACCCGTTCCCGACCGCCGAGGAAGGCACGCGTCTCGCGACGCTCGCCGGCGAGATCAACGACGGGGTCCGCGTGGAGATCCCGGTCGGCGTCGGCTTCTGCCTTTATCTCCGACGCGACGCGATCGATGCGGTGGGTCCGTTCCGCGACGACCTGTTCGGCCGCGGTTACGGCGAGGAAAACGACTGGTGCCTCCGCGCCCGGCACGCCGGATGGCGGCATGTGGCGTGCCTCGATGCCTATGTCGCGCACGAGGGCGGCGTGTCGTTCCGCGCCGGACGGCGAGCGCTGATGCGACGAAACGAGGCGATCCTAAATCGGCTGCATCCGGGCTACGACCGGCTGATCGCCGCCTTCGTCGCGTCCGACCCGCTGTTCGGGGCGAGGCGTCGCCTCGACGAGGCGCGACTGACGAGTCGCCTCGACAAGGCGCGACTGACGAGCCGCCTCGACGAGGCGCGCCCGAGGGACCGCCTCGATCCCGACGCCCCCCGAACCGTCCTGTTCGTGACGCACGCGGCCGGCGGGGGCGTCGAGCGCTTCGTCCGGACGCGGATCGAGCGCGCGCGACGCCTCGGCGAGCGCGCCTTCGTGCTCCGTCCCGATCCCGAGGGCGCGCGGCCCGACCTCGCCGTGCTCGAGGACGCGGCCGCGGCGGACAGCCACCCGAACCTCCGCTACACGCTCCCCGCCGAGATCGCGTCGCTCGAAGCGCTGATCCGACGCATCGGTCCCGCGTGTATCGAGCTCCACCACCTGCTGAACCACGCGGATGCGGTCGCCGACCTGTGCCGCACGCTCGGACCGCCGCTCGAGATCTTCCTCCACGACTACGGCTTCTTCTGCCACCGCATAGCGCTGTTCGGCCCCGAGCGCCGCTACTGCGGCGAGCCGGACCGCGACGGCTGCCGGCTCTGCGTCGCCGAACTCGGCAGCTTGGTCGACGAGGCGGCCGACGTCGACAGGCTGCTCGACCGGTCCGCGATCCTGCTCGATGCGGCGTCAAGCGTGATCGCCCCGAGCGAGGACGTCGCCGCTCGCTTCCGGCGCCACTTCCCGGCCCTTCGGACGGTCACCGTGACGCCGTGGGAGGAAGCGCCCGTCGCGCGCCCCGGCCCGCCGAGGGTCCGCGCCCCGGGATCCCCGGCCCGGATCGTGGTGCCGGGCGGGCTCGGACCGGAGAAGGGTGTGGCGCTTCTGGTCGGCTGCGCGCGCGACGCCCGGCGCCGCGCGCTGCCGCTCCGCTTCTCGGTCGTCGGCTACACCTCGATGGACGACGAGCTGCTGGCGCTCGGCGTCGATCTCACCGGCCCCTACGACCGCGACGAGATCCCGGCGCTGCTCGCGCGCGCGAACGCGGACCTCGCCTTCATCCCGTCGCTGTGGCCGGAAACCTGGAGCTACGTGCTGACCGAATGCCTCGCCGCCGGCCTCGCAGTCGCGGCCTTCTCGATCGGCACCCCGGCGGAACGGATCCGCCGCGCCGGTCGCGGCGTCCTGATGCCGCCCGATCTCGCGCCGGACGCGGTCAACGAGCGGCTCCTCGCCGCCGTCCAAACCGTTCCTGATGCTGAATGATTGACGCGACCGTTTCGGAAAGCTTGCGTCGCCGTCGGCATCGTCGCAGAAGAGAACGGATTGGGACTGGAACGGCCGGGCAACGATGTTACAACAGCAGATCGCCGGCGGCGCGAGCCGGATCACGGGCGAGCTCAAGACCACTTCCCACGTCATGATGCTCGAGCCGGGCGTCTACGCGGTGTCGCGGATGTCGGGCAGCCAGGCGATCGACGGCGCGACCGGACTTCCCGACATCCGGGTTTCGCTCGTGCCCGAAAGGTCGGGCGGCGGCGAGGTCGAGGTGATCGGCTTCCGGCCGGACGGCTGGATCCGCGACGGCGCGGCCCTGGTCCGCGTCGGCGGTGCGGCCGCGCCGGTCCTGATCACGATCTACCAGCGCCCGGGCGCGTCGGAGCCGGCGCCCCGCATCCAGGTGCAACAGATCGCCGGCGGGGTCGCGCCGGCGGCGCGCGCGGGCGGCCCGGTCGAAGACACGCGCGCCGAGATCGCGGCCCTGCACGGCGGCGAAGACAGCGAGCGGGCGGCGGATGTTGTAGGGCTGAACGACGGGTGACTCCCCGGAGCGGGTGATGTCGGCGACGTCGGCGAGGATCTCAGGCTGCGGGGCGGCCGCGCCCGCCTCCGGCGCAACCCGCGTGGTGATGGGGATATTTTCGAGCGCGCTGAGCGAACTGATGTCGT
>CAXUBA010000273.1:0-2827 GCA_964249205.1 uncultured Acetobacteraceae bacterium
GTTGCCGAACGCCGGCCGACCGGCGGCGCGGCGATCGAGCGCCAGCACCGCCCGGTTGATCGTGTCGATCGTGTTGTCGTAGCAGGCGCGCTGCGTGTCGCCCCAGGTGAACAGGCCGTGCGCGCCGAGCACGACGCCTTTCGCGTGCGGGTTGTCGCGGACGAAACGCTGAAGCGAGACACCGAGCTCGAAGCCGGGCCGCCGCCAGGGCAGCCAGCCGATTGCGTCCCCGAAGATCTCGCGCGTCAGCCGCTCGCCGTCGGCGGACGCCGCGATCGCGATGATCGCGTCCGGATGGACATGATCGACGTGCGGATGGGGAACCAGCCCGTGCAGCGGCGTGTCGATCGAGGTCGCGCGCGGATTGAGACCGAAGGTCAGGTGCGGATAGAGCGCCACCATCTCGTCCTCGTGCACCGGACCGCGATACAGCGCCTGCGCGGCGAGCAGCCTGTCGTGGTAGAGCGTCGCGAAGCCGTCGAGCGTCATGCTCCCGATGTCGCCGCCGGACCCCTTGACCCAGAGCACCGTCACGCGCGCGTCGGTCAGCGGATCCACCCCGTCGAGCTTCGAGGACGTGTTGCCGCCGCCGTAGTTCGTGACCCGCTTGTCGGATCCGAGCAGGTTCGACCGGTAGAGCAGCAGCCGCTCCGGCGACAGCGTGGCGGCGTGCGCCTCGTCCCACCGGTTCTCGAGCAGGGCGGGCGCGTCGGTCGGCATGTCCATGGCGTGTTCCCGGCGAGCGGTGAGCGAAGCGTAGGCCGCCGCGATCCGTCCGATCAAGTCCGATCAACTCCAAGCAGGATCGGCGCCGGCAACCTTGACACCGCCTCGATCGGCATCCGAAACTGGTCCTGCCTTAGACTTTGGTGCCGTTGTTTGCTCGAACGTGAGCGTCACAGACTGATCCTGCGGGAAGTCGAAGGCCGCACCGTCGTCGCCGTCGCGGACCTCTGCGACCTGCTCGGCGCCTCCGAGGCGACGGTCCGGCGCGACATCGTCGCGATGGCGGAGCGCGGCGAGGTCAAGCGCGTGCGCGGCGGCGTCGAGGCGGTGCATCCCCGCTTCCGCCCGCATCTCGTCGGCACCCCGCTCAGCATCAGCCAGGAGGAAGCCGCCGACGAGAAGCGCGCGATCGCCCGCGCGGCAGCGGCCCTGATCGGGAACGGCGACAGCATCGTGGTCGGCGCCGGCAGCACGACCTTCGCGCTCGCCCCGTTCCTCGAGACGCTCGAACTCGACGTGCTGACCAGCTCCTTTCCGCTCGCCGCCCATCTCGTCGCGCACGGCAGCAGCCGCGTCACGCTGCCGGGCGGCACCGTTTATCGCGAACAGTCGATCGTGCTCAGCCCGTTCGCGACCGAAGCGCCGCATTTTAGCGGCCGCTTGTTCCTCACCTCGTGCTTCGGGCTCGCGCGGAGCGGGATCATGGAGAACGATCCGCTGATCGCGCAAAGCCAGGTCCGGCTCCTCGCCGCCGCCGAAGAGGTCGTGGTCCTCGCCGACAGCCGGAAGCTCCGGCGGCGTTCCTCGATGGTCGTGGCCGCGCTAGCCCGCGTGTCGCGGATCATCACCGACCGGGGTGTGACCGCGGACGAACTCGAGCCTTTCCGCGCGCGCGGCGTCGCGGTCACGGTCGCGGATCCGGATGCGGCAACCGACCGCGCGATCGGCGCCGTCGCGTGAGGCGACGCGTCGGCGGGAAACGAAGGACGGTCGGGCGGGATGGACGGCGGCGGCAACGCGGCGACGATCCGCCGATCTCGCCCGGGGGCTCCCTCGGGATGATCAGGCCCGTTCCCCCGATCGCGGCCGGGATGCGGCACCCTTCCGGGACAGCTGCCTGCGGCCCGCGGCGGCACGACGCGCCCGGTGGGTGTTCGCCGCCGCCATGATCCCCGACGGCCGCCTCCTCGCCGTTCTCGACATCGGCAAGAGCAACAGCAAGATCGTCCTGCTCGACCCGCGGGACGGGCGCGAACGCGTGCACGCGACCCGTGCGAACCGGTCGGTCGCGACCGCGCCGTTCCGCACGCTCGATCTCGCCGATCTCGAAGCCTGGGTGCTCGACACGCTGGCCACCCTGCCCGGGCGCGCCCAGATCGGCGCGATCGTGCCGGTCGCGCACGGCGCCGCCTGCGCCATGCTCGACACGGCGGGCCGGTTGCTCCTCGCACCCGACTACGAGGACCCGGCGTTCGACCACGACCGCGACGGCTACGAGCGACGACGGGACCCGTTCGACGCGACCTTCTCGCCCCCGCTCCCGCACGGGCTTAATCTCGGCCGGCAGATCCACGCCGCGGAAACGCGCCTGCCGGCGCTCTTCGGCGCCGTCGCGACGATCCTGCCGCTGCCGCAATACTGGGGCTTCGTGCTGTCCGCGGTCGCCGCGACCGAGGTCACCTCGCTCGGCTGCCACACCGATCTCTGGCGTCCCGCCGAGCGTCGGTGGTCGGCGCTTGCCGAGGGCGCCGGCTGGAGCCGGCGCTTCCCGCCGTTCCGCGCGGCGGCCGACATCCTCGGTCCGATCCGTCCTTCGGTCGCCGCCCGCACCGGCCTGCCGCCGGACTGCCTCGTCCTTTGCGGCATCCACGACAGCAATGCGTCCTGGTATCGGCACCGCATCCGGCGTCCGCCCGGCGCGCGCTTCAGCGTGATCTCGTCCGGCACCTGGACTGTCGTGCTGTCGAGCGGCACCCCGCCCGACACGCTCCTGGCAGATCGCGACATGCTGGCGAACGTCGACGCCGCCGGGGCGCTGGTCGGCACGGCCCGCTTCATGGGCGGCCGCGAATTCTCGGCGCTCGCCGGCGACAAGCCGGCC
>CAXUBA010000274.1:0-2823 GCA_964249205.1 uncultured Acetobacteraceae bacterium
TCGTTCAGGCGGCGGCCGGCACGGGGATGATCTTCTGCCCCTACTCGGCGGCGATCAGGCCGGGCTCGGACGCGGTGTCCTCCTCCTTGAACACGCGCACCGGGATCGACTTCGCCGCCGGGGTCTTACTTCCCTTGGCATAGTGCCCGGTCGGCAGCAGCACGTTGGCTTCCGGGTAGTAGGTGCCGATGCAGCCGGCGGGCAGGTCGTAGGCCACCTCGGGCGCGCGCAGCCGCCGCCGTCCGTAATCGAGCAGGTTCAGGTCGGCGCGCAGGCCCGGCGCGATCCGGCCGCGATCCGGAAGCCCGACCGCGTCGGCCGGGGCCGCGGTCGCCATCAGGAGCGCCGCCGCCGGCGAGACGCCGCCGAGCGTCACGGCGTTGCGGACCGCTTCGATCATCGTGAGATCGGCGCCGGCGAGCGTCCCGTCTTCCGTGCGGAGCGCCCCGTCGCGACGGTGCACCACGCGCCCGGCGAGCGCGAAGCGGCGGTACGCCGTGCCCGCGACCGGCATCGCGTCGGTGACGAGCACGACGCGGCCCGGCGGCTTCCGCCGGAACACGAGGCGGAGGTTGACCGGATCGACGTGGATCCCGTCTGCGATCATCCCGCACCAGGCCTCGTCGTCGTCGAGGCAGGCACCGACCGGTCCCGGCGCGCGTCCCGCGAGCGGCGGCATCGCATTGAAAAGGTGGGTGTAGCCGCCGAGCCCTTCCGAGCGCGCACGCGCGAGCGTCGCGGTCGAGGCCTCCGTGTGGCCGGCGACGACCGTGAGACCGGCGGCCGTGAGGCGGGCGATCACGCCGGGCTCGATCTCCTCCGGGGCGAGCGTCAGCAGCACCGCACCGAGCGCGGATCGTCGGGCGCCGAGACCGGCGAGGGCGTCGGCGTCGCTGCCGTTGAGGCGGCGAATGTGTTGCCGCGGATGGACGCCGGGCCGGTGCGGGCTGATGAAGGGGCCTTCGATGTGGAGGCCGGCGATCGCCTCGCTCCCTTCGAGGCGGCGTGCGGCCTCGACCGCTTCCGCGGCGCGCTCGATCGCGCCGGCGGCGTCGGTGATGACGGTCGGGAGCAGCGTGGTCGTGCCGCCGGCTCGATGCGCGTGCGCGATGCGGACGAGGTCCTCGCCGTCGCGCACGTCGTTCACCAGGATCCCCGCGCCGCCGTTCACCTGGAGATCGCAAAATCCGGGCGAAAGGATCGCGCCGTCCGGGAGCGCGCGCGCGCCGGCACGCGGCGCGCCGCGCTCGACGGCGCTGATCAGCCCGTCCCGCACCGTGACGTTCGCGGGGCCGAACGCGCCCTCGCCGTCGAGGACGTGCGTCGCGTGGACGGTCCAGGCTCGCAAGGATCGGGCTCCGGTTGGGTAGGGCGTTGCGCCCTTGTGGCGCTCCGCCCGCGTCGGTAGAAAGTCGGAACGCTCCTGACATCGTGGGATCCATGACGCAACAGCCGGCCCGTCAGCGTGTCCTGCTCAAGGTGTCCGGCGAAGCCCTCATGGGCACGCGCGAATATGGTCTCGATGACGAAACGGTCCGGCGCATCGCGGCCGACGTCGCCGCGGTGCAGCGCATGGGCGTCGAGGTGTGCCTCGTGATCGGCGGCGGCAACATCTTCCGCGGCGTTTCGGGGGCCGCGAAGGGGATGGAGCGGTCGCAGGCCGACAGCATGGGCATGCTGGCGACCGTCATGAACGCGATCGCGATGCAGACCGCGCTCGAGCGCGAAAACACGCCGACGCGCGTGCTGTCGGCGATCCCGATGGCGTCCGTCTGCGAGCCGTTCATCCGCCGCCGCGCGGTCCGGCACATGGAGAAGGGCCGCGTTGTGATCTTCGCCGGCGGCACCGGCAACCCGTTCTTCACCACCGACACCGCCGCCGCGCTTCGGGCGGCCGAAATGGGCTGCGACACCCTGCTCAAGGGCACGCAGGTGGACGGGGTGTACTCGGCCGATCCGCGGAAGCACCCCGGCGCCGAGCGCTACGACCGGCTGACCTATCTCGACGTGTTGTCGCGCGAACTCGGCGTGATGGATGCGGCGGCGATCAGTCTCGCGCGCGAGAACGCGCTGCCGATCGTCGTCTTCAACATCCATGCGGCCGGCGCGTTCGGCGCGGTGATGCGCGGCGAAGGGCGCTTCACCCGGATCATCGAAGCCGACGGCTGATCGCCGCCCGCGCGATCCCTCGCCACAACCAAGGATTTTCGTCGTCGTGCCTGCCGACCTGAACGCGCTCAAGACCGATCTCACGCGGAGGATGGACGGCGCTCTCGAGACGCTCCGTCGCGATTTCGGGGGACTGCGGACCGGACGCGCGTCTCCCGCGCTGCTCGAGCCGGTGCGCGTCGAGGTGTACGGCACGGCGATGCCGATCACCGCGGTCGGCACGATCGGCGTACCCGAGCCGCGCATGCTGACCGTCCAGGTCTGGGACAAGACCGCCGTGTCGGCGGTCGAGCGGGCGATCCGCGAAAGCAATCTCGGTCTCAACCCGATGACGGACGGGCAGATCGTCCGCGTGCCGATCCCGGTGCTGACGGAGGAGCGGAGGGTCGAACTCGCGCGTGCCGCCGGCCGCTACGCCGAGGCCGCGCGCGTCGCGGTGCGCGGGGTCCGCCGCGACGGCATGGACCAGATCAAGGCGTTCGAGAAGAAAGGCGAGATCAGCGAGGATCAGGTGAAGGACTGGGCCGACGTCGTCCAGAAGCTGACCGACGGGTTCATCAAGCGCATCGACGATGGTCTCGTCGAGAAGGAGCGCGAGATCAGGCAGGTCTGAGGGCACGCGGGTGGGGCAGGGGCGGGTGCTCGGCATGAGAC
>CAXUBA010000275.1:0-2817 GCA_964249205.1 uncultured Acetobacteraceae bacterium
CGCGCGGTGTCGATCGCCCACGAGGCGGCGCCGGATCTCGTTCTGCTCGACGCGCTGATGCCGGATCCGGACGGGTTCGAGACACTCCGGCGGCTCCGGACCCTGCCGGGGGCCGCGACGCGCCCGGTGATCTTCGTGACCGGCCTCGGCGACACCGACCACGTGGTCCGCGGGCTCGGGCTCGGCGCGGTCGACTATCTGACCAAGCCGGTCGATCCCCGCGCCATGCTGGCCCGGGTCGCGGTGCATCTCGCCGCCTCGCGGGCGGCGCGGAGCACGCGCGCCGCGCTCGAACTCGCCGGCCATGCCCTGTTCGCGGTCGATGCGGCGGGGACGATCCGCTGGAGCACCGAGGCCGCCGCGCGCCTGCTCGCGCCCGTGGGCGCGTCGCTGCCCGATGCGGCTCGGACAATTCTCGGCGAGGGGGGACCGCGGGGGAACGGCGAGGGCGGCGACGAGGTCCCGATCGAGGCCGATGGCGCCGAAGGCGCGTTGCTGGTTTCGCGGATCGGCCGGCTCGGCGAGGACGAGATCCTGCTCCGGATCGCGCCGAGCCGGCCGAGTTCGGACGAGCGGATCCTCCGTGAGCGTCTCCGCGTGACGGCGCGGGAGGCCGAGGTCCTCACCTGGCTCGCCCGGGGGAAGACCAATCGCGACATCGCCGACGTGCTCGGCCTGTCGCCGCGTACCGTCAACAAGCATCTCGAGGGCATCTACACCAAGCTCGGCGTCGAGAATCGGGCGGCCGCGGTCGCCCAGTGCTTCCGGGCCATCGGTCGCGCTTGACCGCTTCAGCGTGCCGCGCGGCGTCGGCGGTCCTCGATCGAGCGGCGGTTCAGCGGTTCGAGCCGTGCGCGCCCGTCGACGAGCGCTTCGGCGACCGCGACCGCGCGCGCGAGATCGTCGGACGCCAGATTCTGGATCGCCGGTCGCGGGACGACCTCGTCCCAGGGCCGGCCGAACGCGGCGTCGAGGCAGACGCGCATGAAGCAGTGATCGGTACCGATCGGCCAGCCGCGCGCGTGCGCGAGGCCCGGAAGCGTGTGCCGGGTCAGTTCGAGCCAGCGGGCGAGAAGGGCGTCTCGCCCCGGTCCCGCCATCGCGGGGTCAGGCGACCGTCTTCAGGTAATCGGTGAGCTTCTGCGCAGCCTCGGCCTTGTCGATCCGCTCCAGCGCGCCGAGTTCGGCCGCGAGACGATCCATCGCGGACTCGTAGATCTGGCGCTCGGAGAAGCTCTGGTCCGGCTGGCCGGAATTCCGATGGAGATCGCGCACGACCTCGGCGATCGCGAGCGGATCGCCCGAGTTGATCTTCGCCTCGTATTCCTGCGCGCGACGGGACCACATGGTGCGCTTGATGCGCGCGCGGCCCTTGAGGATCGCCATGGCCTCGTCGAACAGCTTGCGGGTCGCGAGCTTGCGCAATCCGGCGGTGCGCGCCTTCGTGACCGGGACGCGCAGCGTCATCCGGTTTTCCTCGAAGGTGATGTGGATCAGTTCGAGCTTGTGCCCCGCGATTTCCTCGGTGGCGATCCGCTCGACCTTGCCGACGCCGTGCGTCGGGTAGACCACGTGGTCCCCTTCCGCGAACGGCTCGTCGTCTTCCTTGGTGCGGGGACGGGCCGGGCGCGCGGGCGCCTCGTCCTCGTCGTCGATCTCGTCGGCCGGAAGGTCGGCGACCGCCGCCTTGGTCGCAGGCTTGCTTGCCACGATGTTGCTGATCTCCTCGGGGCGCCCGGCGCCGGAGCGCGCCTCCGATTGCCACCTTCCGCCGGACAGGATCGTCGCATCGCGCAACGATGTCAGGATAATAGCAGAAAAAACCCTGCCCGACACTCTCGCGACGGTGGGCGAACGGCCGGGGAGCCAGGGTGTTCAGGCGGTTCCCGGCGCTTCCGAGAAGAACTCGCTCTTGTCGGGCTTGTCCTTCCACGCGTCGGCGTCCGCGGGCGGCGTGCCCTTTCGCGTGATGTTCGGCCACTGCACCGAGAACACCCGGTTCCGTTCGGCCCAATCGGTCGCCTTGTCGTCGCTGTCCGGCACGATCGCCTCGGCCGGGCATTCCGGTTCGCACACGCCGCAGTCAATGCATTCGTCCGGATTGATCACGAGCATGTTCTCGCCGACGTAGAAGCAGTCGACGGGGCAGACCTCGACGCAGTCCATGTACTTGCAGCGGATGCAGTTTTCAGTGACCACGTAGGTCATCGTCGTCGGCTCCCCTCACCGGCGCGCGACCCAGTGCGGAGGCGCCTCGGCATCGATCAGGGCGCCGATATGCCGAAGCCCTGCCCCCGTTGCAAGGGATCAGCCGATCTCTTCGTAGAGCCGTCGCGCCGTCTCCGCCGACCCGCGCCGGTCGGCGAGCGCCGCGATTCTGACCACGCGGACCGCGCCGTCGAGAGTGAGGAGTTCGCCGGTCGCGACGGTCAGGACATCGCCGGGCCGCACTCTGGCGCCCGGCTTGTCGACCGGCCGCCGGTTCACCCGGACGGCGCCCGCCTCGACGAGCCGCGCACAGTCGGCGCGGGTGCGACGGAATCGGGCGCACCAGAGCCAGAGATCGAGGCGGGTCTCGCCCCGGCTATCCGGACGGATCGCGCCCCGGTCTGCAAGACGAGTTTCCTCGTCGTCCCGGCTCAGCGGACCACCTGCTTCAGCCGGGCCAGCACGGCGAACGGGCTGTCCGGATTGGACGGCGGTGGCGGCGGCCGTGCGCCGCGCGCCGCGATCTTGCGCTCGCCGTCCTTGCGCTCGGGCGGTTCCTTGCGTTCGGGAACGCTGCTGCCGGGACGTCGCCGCTTGCCGGGGCTGGCG
>CAXUBA010000276.1:0-352 GCA_964249205.1 uncultured Acetobacteraceae bacterium
GCGCCGACGGGGTCGCGAGCACCTGGCGGGGGACCCAGGGGCGCCAGGTCAGAGAAGCGGACGGCATGCACCCGATCTTGGGGGGCGCGGCGCGGATGCGAGGGCGGCTTCGGTGTTGCCCCGATCGCGCGCGGTGCGTAAGGCCGCGCGATGACGGCTGTTTCGTGGTCCTGAGATGACGACGATTTTCGTCGATGCGGACGCGTGCCCGGTGCGGGACGAGATCTACCGGGTGGCGACGCGGCTTGCGGTCGCCGTGCGGGTGGTGTCGAACGGGTCGCGGCCGATCCGCGCGCCCGGCCGGGCGCCCGGCGGGCTGGGGGGGGGGGCGGCGCGGGGGGGCGCGGGGGGC
>CAXUBA010000276.1:362-2812 GCA_964249205.1 uncultured Acetobacteraceae bacterium
ATCTCGACGTTCGGCAGGCGCGGACGCGGCGGACGACTGGATCGCCGAGCGGATCGGCCCGAGCGACGTGTGCGCGACGGCCGACATCCCGCTCGCGTCGCGCTGCCTCGCGGCGGGGGCGCGGGCGCTCGCGTTCAACGGGCGGGAATGGACGGCGGACAACATCGGGAGCGCGCTTGCCGGGCGGGCGATCGGACAGCATCTCCGCGAAACGGGCGTCGCGACGGGTGGGCCGTCGGCGCTGACGGCGCGCGACCGTTCGGCGTTTCTCGAGGCACTCGACCGGTTGGTGCATGCGGCGCGGCGCGGCGCGCGGCCGGTGATCCGGCTTCGCGCGCCGGAGGACGGTTGAGAGTCGTCCCGAAGCGGATCACCGACGTCGCAGCCGCGTGACCAGGATCATGGCGCGGGAACGCTTCCGCTGAACCGATGGCGGCCTCGACGTCGCGTCGAGCGCTGACGGCGATGCGTGATGCGCGTCCCACGAAACTCAGCGCGACGTCGACCGGGCTGCGTGCTGATTGCGCGGCCGGGCGCCCGGAATGCCGATCAGCTGTCGGCGGCTGAAGACCGGCTCTCAGCGTGGCGATCGTGCGATGCGAGCGCCGCGGTGGCATCGAGGCCGGCGACGGGGCTGCCGCGTGGGCGACGGTCGATGGGAAACAGGCGGCGG
This sequence comes from uncultured Acetobacteraceae bacterium, assembly GCA_964249205.1. Lineage (GTDB taxonomy): Bacteria > Pseudomonadota > Alphaproteobacteria > Acetobacterales > Acetobacteraceae > CAXTPV01. Next base: position 1,036 of record CAXUBA010000276.1, read on the forward strand.
GCCTTGCCTTCGACGCCTGCCGAAGCGACCCGCGCGCGGGATCGACGTCCGGTTCCTAGCCGGCGCCGCCGAAGTTGCGGAAGACGTTCGCGTCGCGGTTCTGCTGCATCAGCATGGTGAGGCTCGGCACGCGCTCGAAGCCGAGGCCGCGCGGGGGGCCGTCGTCGTCGCCGGGGGTGATGGCGGCGTAGGCCGCGCCCGCCATCTTCTCCCACTTGCCGGCCGGTTTCCGGACCTCGAGGTTGGCGACCGTCGCGAGGAGCACGAGACGGACGATCGGGTCACGCGGCGCGCCGGGCCTGGTGAGGCTCGGATGGCCGGCGACGACGCGCCAGCCGTTCGCGAGCGCCCAGGCGGTCAGCTCGTCCTTGGTCATGGCGCGACCGTGCCCCTGTCCGGTCCGGGTCGGTCGGGGCCGGTCAGGACGGCGGCCGCTTGCTCTTGAGCGCGCTGTCCGACCGCGCCTTCCAGAAGGCCATGTCGGATTCCTTGCTGAAGGCGACCCGGACGCCTTTGGCGCCCTGGCTCACGCGGATCTTGCCGCCGTTGGTCGCCCGGTGTTCGGCGAGCCAGGCCACCACGTCGGGATCGTCGCCGCTGCGGCCCTCGAATTCCAGGACGCCGGCGTATTCGCCACCTTTCTGCCGTTTGACCATCGTGCCCGCTCTTTCGGAGGATGCTGTGGGGGGGGCCGGCGGCCGCGGGAGCGCGACCGTCCGAGGCGCCGGTTCGCCGGCCACAATCCTGGTGCGATACCGCACGGCGGTCCGGAAGGCCAGCAACCTCGCGCGGTGTTCGGACGGAACGCCGGCGGGCGATCGCCGGCGTTCGCTCGTCCGCGCACGACCCGGCGAGAAAGGCCACATGAAGGTGTGTAACGCTCCTTCGTGGAAGTTTCTGCCATTATGCCGGCGAGCCTTCTGGGCGCGCGGGCAAGATCATGTTTTGGAACAATGGGTTGGACACGTTGGCGCTGTTGGCATGCGCGATGCTCCTGTTCTCCCGTCGGCCCGTCCGGTCCGGCAAACAGGAGAACGGTCATGGTCCGCATCATCGAACAGAGCCGCGCCGCCCAGATCCTGCTCGGCAGCGCCCTCGCGCTGCTCGCGTGCTCCGCGACGCTCGAAGGCGCGGTCCGGCTGGTCCTGAGCTGAGGATCGCGGGCTCGGGCGCGCCAAGCGTGGCGGCGCTCGAGGCCGGATCCGGAACAATCTCGCCGACGCTGCCGGCGGACCGCACCCGCCCCGGATTGTGGACGCGCGGGACGACGGCGCAGGATGCGGCATGGCGTTCACGATTCGGCTCGGCGACGAAGCAGCGACGGCCTCGCTCGGCCGCCGTCTTGCGCGCGCCGTCCGGCCGGGCGACGCGGTGCTGCTCGAAGGCGAATTCGGCGCCGGCAAGACCACGCTCGCGCGGGCGCTGATCCGGGCATTCCACGGCGACGACGCGCTCGCGGTGCCGTCGCCCTCCTACACGCTGGTGCAGGACTACGACGGCATCGCGCATCTCGATCTCTGGCGGCTCGAGGGTCCGGCGGGACTCGAGGAACTCGGGTGGTGCGAGCTCCGGCGCGCCGTCGTGGTCGTCGAATGGCCCGATCGGCTCGGCGCCTTTCGGCCCGCCGACGCGCTCGCGATCCGGATCGTGCCGGACGAGGACAACGACGACGCGCGCTGGCTGACGCTCGACGGGGGGGATGCGGCGCGGCTCGCGCTGCTCGTCGGCGACCCGCTCGTGGCGGACGCGCGGGCGTGAGCGGCGACGCGCCCGCGCG
>CAXUBA010000277.1:0-2743 GCA_964249205.1 uncultured Acetobacteraceae bacterium
ATGCGAGCAGGATCAAGCAGAGCCGTCCGACATTGAAGATCAGGCCCTTCCCGACGCCCTGGCGGCACGACGGGCCGTGCAGCTTCGCGGCCATGTCCTGCAGCCTGAGCAACCCGTCGTAGCCCTCCTTCGCCAACTGCAGGAGGCGTGGCCCGGCGCGCTCGCCGCCCTCGCAGAAGTCCGCCGCAGCCTCCAGGCGGTCGGCCAGTGCCGCGCGCAGCATGAGGAGGGGATTCCGGCCGGTCAGCCCGTTGCCGACGATGACGAGCAGGACCGGAATGGACACCGCGAGCGCCAGCCATAGGCCGGTGTGCACCAGCGCCTCCTCCGGCGGCATGAAGGCGAGATCTGGCAGCCCGTACTCGGCGGTGTCGGACACCGTGTCTGACTGCAGCGAGTTCTGCAGCACCTCGTCGCCGAGCGTCAGGGTGAAGGCGGCGATGAAGCCGGAAACGAAGAAGACCGGACCGAGTGAGGCGGCACGCGACAGGAACATGCCGATGAACGTAATCACGGCCAGCAGGGGAACGCGCAGCGCCGGTTCCGACAGGCTGACCACGAACGACAGCAGGGCCAGCGCGGTGCCGACAAGGACGCTGATGCCGAAGATAATCGCGGTCGTGATCGACGAGCCGGCGTCGCGGCTCGAGACGAAGAACACGATGGCGCCGGTCACCACGGTCATCGGTGTCCGGAACACCTCCGAGATGCTGATCGCGATCAGGCTCAGGACGGTGATCCGGAGCGTGTCGCCTAGCCGGCCCGGGGTCGGCCGAAGCTCGGTCCGCAACAGCGTCAGGAGACCCGGCGGATCGCCCTCATCGACCGCGGGCGGCTGCCCATGGCGACCCGCCGCAGCCGCCCGTCCATGGGGGCCGCTCATCGGTCGATCACCACCACCGCGCTCGCGGCCACGCGCATGAGGGCAGGCGGCGGATCGTGCAGCTGGATGCGGACCGGAAACCTCTGCGCGATCCTGACCCAGTTCAGGCTGCGTGGAACCCGCGGCAGCCCGCCGGTCGCCTCGGCCTCGTCGGACGTGACGCCTCGGCCCAAGCTCTCGACCAGGCCGTCGACCGGTTGGCTGGGCCTGCTCATCACGTAGACGACCGCGTGCTGACCGACAGCCATGCCGGCAAGATCGGTCTCGCGGAAGTTCCCGACCGCATACCAGCGCTCGGTGTCGATGATGGTGAAGATCGGCCTTCCGGCGGCCGCGTATTCGCCGGCGGCGACATCGAGACCGCTGACGGTGCCGTCGCACGGAGCTCGTACCTCCGTCAGCCTCAGGTCGCGTTCGGCGAGGGACAGGCTTGCGCGTGCGCCCTCGATCTGCGCCTCCAGCGGCGCCGTGCTGCTGACGGACTGCCTCGCCTGCCTCGCCTGTTCCTCCGCCTCCACCAGCGAGATCTGGGCTGTGCGCTGTGCCGTCCGCGCCTGATCCACCTGCTCGGTCGGGACGAAGCCGCGAGCGCCGAGCGGTTCCAGCCTGATCCTGGTGGCGGTCGCCAAGGCAAGCTGTGCGCGGGCGCTTCCGACGCCGGTGGCGGCGGCGTCCGCCTTGGATCCCTGCGAGGCCACCTGGTTCCTGTCGACTGCCAGCTCGGCCTCCAGCTCGCTGAGCTGAGCTGCGGCCTGCTGGACGCGCAGCCGATAGGGGTCGGGATCTATGACGAAAAGGGTCTCGCCCCGACGAACGGCCTGGTTGTCGCGGACGTCGAGGGCGACCACGCGGCCGCTGACGTCGGCCGCCAGATGCACGAGGTCGGCTTGCAGGAAGGCATCGTCCGTGCGCGGGCGGCTGTTGAGACGGTGGTTCGTGACGATGGCGAGCAACACCAGCACGGCCACTGCCGTGACGCTGATGAGGACGCCCGTGAACTGACGGAGCCGTCGCACGGCTAATGCCCGAACCAGGTGAGCCAGACGATCATCGTCATGGCACCCGCGACGGCAGCATAGGTTAGCAACGGCAGGACGATGTAGTCACCAAGACCAGCAAGGATGACTGCCTGCCGGAACAGGATGGCCGAGGCCACCCCCAGCAGACTGCACAGCATCCAGGACGGGAAGAACGATCCCACGATGTCCTGGGAGGGCGCCACGCTGCAGGCCGAGACGGTCACGGCCGTTGCGGCGAGCGACAGGCGGCATGCAACGGCGACAGCCCTGCCGCGGCGCTGGCTTCCGACGTCCATCGGCCGAAGGGTCGCACCGTGCAGGCGACTGGACATGGAGATGAGCGACGCGGCAATTTGTGCCCGATTTGGTCTCGAATGATCAGCCATCGTTCGTGCGGGTCAGCGGTTGGAGGGCAGCGGTCCGTCGCCTTCGAATTGAAGCCTGATCGCCGTCAAACGGTGGAGTCGATGCATACTGCAGCGGGCACCGATGCTCTCAGCCAGACCGCGAACCAGGGAAAGTCCCTGCCCCTGATCAACAAGCGCCGGATCGAAGCCCACGCCATCATCTGAAACTTCGAGCCGGAACGTTTCTGTGTTCGTTCGTATCGAGACCAGGACCCTGCCGAAACCTCCAGGTCCGAAGGCATGCTTGAGAGCGTTCGTCACCAGCTCGTTGACGATCAGGCCCAGCGTCTGACAGACGCGGCCATCCAGAAGGACGGAAGCATTTGCACCGTGGTGATAGGTGATCTTCGTCATGCTCGCGGAGGTCCCGGCAAGGTGATTCACCAGCGCCTCGAGATAACTGGAGACGTCCAGCAGGTCATCATGACAGCTCA
>CAXUBA010000278.1:0-2722 GCA_964249205.1 uncultured Acetobacteraceae bacterium
GGTGCAGCTTGGCGTGTCCGGGCAGCGCCGCGAAGAGCGCACCCGGCGACACGGTCCGGCTGTCGGCCGTCACCGACCGGATCTCGACTTGCTCGGCGCCGGGTCCGACTGCGGCGTCGCCTTCGGGGAGTGCCGTCCGCGCCCGGCGGAAGAGCTCAGCGAGCTGCATCGCCCGGTTCCCCGCGCATCGCAACCGGCGCGTCGGTTCCGCGCGCGCCTGCCGGCGTGCTAGTCTCACGCGCGCCTGCCGGCATGCTAATCGCACGCGCGCCTGCCGGCGCGACGAACATCGCGTCGTGTCGGAGACCGTCGAGTGCGTGCGTGCCTCGGTGCTCGGCGTCGCCTTGCGCGACCAGCCTGTGGCCCTCCGTCCTGTCGTGCCGGTCGCGCTCGACGCGACCTTCGCCCGGATCGCCCGGATCGTTGCCCGGGCCGAGCGTCCGCGTTCCCGCCGGCGGACGCGGATCGAGCGGCATGTCGATCGCGGCGTTGATCGCGTCCACCCCCTCGGTGACGGGAAAAAGGCCGAGCATCGGCGCGGTCCGCGCGATGATCCGTGCCGCGACGGGTGCGGCGACCCAGCCCGCGGTGGTCCAGCCATGCGTCGCCTTGTTGCCGACCGGGCTGTCGATCATCACGTAGACCGCGTAGCGCGGATTGTTCATCGGAAACACCGAGGTGAACGCCGCGACGTTCTTGTGCTTCTCGTAGCCGCCGTGCGGGCCGATCTTCTCGGCCGTGCCGGTCTTGCCGCCGACGAAGTAGCCGGGGACCTCGGCAGATTTCGCGATGCCCTGGGTCACCACCAGACGCAGCAGCTTCCGGAGCGTGTCCGACGTGCCGTGCGCCATGACGTCGGTTCCGCCGGCGGGTCCGTCGGGCTCGGGCTCGTCTTCGGGGCGCGCGAGCAGGGTCGGGCTGAGCAGCACGCCGCCGTTCGCCGCCGCCGCCGTGCCGCGTACGATCGCGAGGGGCGATTCCGCGACCCCGTGCCCGAAGCCGACCGTCATCACGGTGGATAGGCCCCAGTTCTTGGCCGACGGGATGATCGGAAACGCGCTTTCCGGCAGCTGCACGGGGACTTTCGCGAAGAAGCCGAGCTTCCGGAGCCAGGCCTGCTGCCGTTCGGCGCCGACATCGAGCGCGATGTGCGCGGCGCCGGGATTGGACGAGAACGCCATGACCTGGGCCATGGTGAACCACGGCGCGAAATGGTCTGTCTTCATGTCCGTGATGGTGAAGCGCCCGACATGGATCGGACGCGTCGAGAACTGGTCCCAGACATGCGCGACGCCGCCATCGAGCGCCATCGCCGCGGTCTGCAGCTTGAAGGTCGAGCCCGGCTCGTACATGCCGGTGACCGCCCGGTTGAAGCGCGCGTCCGGCGTCGCCTTGTTGTACTCGTTCGCATCGTAGTCCGGCAGGCTGACCATCGCCAGGATCTCGCCGGTACGGACGTCCATCACGATCCCGACCGCGCCGATGCCCTGGAACTCCTCCAGCGCCTTTTCCACCTCGTCGCGCACCACGGCCTGGACGCGCACGTCGAGAGACAGGCGGAGCGGCTCCGACGACGTCGTCAGCCGATGCTCGAACGCGCGCTCGACGCCGCCGATGCCGCGGTCGTCGATGTCGACCGCACCCATCACCTGCGCCGCCGTGCGACCGAGCGGGTAACGACGCTTCTCGCTGTTGTCGAACGAGATCCCCGGGATGCCGAGCGCGTTGATCGCCATCTCCTGATCCGGCGTCACGTCGCGCGCGATGTAGACGAAGCCCTTGTTGCCCGACAGGCGACGGACGATCGTCGCCTGGTCGATGTGCGGCAACACGGTCGCGATCTTCGCGGCGACCGACGCGGGATCGATGATCACGCGTGGATCGGCGTAGACGTTGGCGAGCGGCAGCGAGATCGCGAGGATCTGCCCTTCGCGATCGACGATCGTCGCCCGGTGGACATGCGGCATGATCTGCTCGGCGAGCGAGCCCGCGAGACCGCCCGGCGGCGGCGCCGGGACCGCGGCGACGCGCGGCGCGATGTCGCGCGGCGGGATCGGCGCCGGCATCAGCACGGTGGCGAGCGTCAGCTTCATCGCGATCAGCGCGAACAGTCCGGAGAACAGCCCGGTGGTCGCGAGCAGCCTCACCCTCATGCGGTCGAGCCGGGTGCGCTCGGCGAGATCCCGGTCGGTGACGCGGATGACGGTTTCGCGACGCGGCATGCGGGCGCGGACCTAGCGCGCCTGCGCGGCGTAGCCGGGCGCGGCCATGGGCGGCGCCATCGTGTCGTGCGCCATGCCGAGCGCCGACCCTGCGAAGGTAGCCGGCGGTGCGGCGTAGACGGGGGGGTGGGCAGGACGCGTCCAGGCCGAGGCCAGGATCGGTGTCGGTCGCGCGTAGGACACGACGCGACGGACCGCGGAACCTTCGGCATCGGGCCGGTTGGCCGACGCGATCAGCATCGGATGATGCGGATGCGTCGCGTGACGGACCGCGCTCGCGAGACGGACCGGCGGTGCGGGCGCCTGCGCGGCGGGGCTGGCGGCATCCGCTGCGGCGACAGGCGGCACGGTGACGGAGGAAAGGACGAGCGGCGCCGCGGCCGGCGCGGTCGTCGGTGCCGTGTCGCCGGACGACGCGGCGACCGGCGGCGGCGTGCTCGAGGGGGGCCCCCACGCCCGCCCGAGCCGCGCGCGAGACGCGGTCAAGCCCCCAGAGCCCG
>CAXUBA010000279.1:0-2704 GCA_964249205.1 uncultured Acetobacteraceae bacterium
TCCGTCCTCTACCCGAGCAGCCGCCAGCTTTCCCCGCGCGTCCGGCTGTTCGTCAACCCCGCCGCCGACGGCACCGCCGACGCCGCCCGAGACGCGGCCGCGACGCACGGCCTCCGGCTCGTCGTGCGGGAGGAGCACCTTCCGGCCGCCTCGGCCCACGCCGGCGAGGCGAGACGTCGCGCGATGGACGCGGCGGCCGCGCTCTGCGGCCCCGGCGACCTCCTCCTGACCACGGATGCCGACGCGTGCGTCGTGCCGGGCTGGCGACGCGGCAACCACCGGGCGATCGCCGCCGGCGCCGACCTCGTCTGCGGCCGCGCGGTGATCGACCCGGACGAAGCGCGCGCCGTGTCGGACCACCTGCACGAGGACGACCGGCGGGAAACCGCCTACGGCGCGCTGCTCGACCGGATCGCGTCGATCCTGGAGCCCGATCCGGCCGATCCGTGGCCGCGCCACGGGGAGGAATCGGGTGCCAGCATCGCGATCCGGCCCGAGCTGTTCCGCGAGGCGGGCGGCGTTCCCCGCGTGTCGCTCGGCGAGGACCGGGCGCTCGTCGAGCGTCACCGCCTCCGCGACGCGCGGATCCGGCACGATCCCGACCTCTCGGCGGTCGTGTCGGGCCGTCTCGAAGGGCGCGCCGTCGGCGGCATGGCCGACACGATGCGCCGGCGCATGACCCGACAGGACGAGCACGTCGACGACCGGCTGGAACCGGTGTCCGAGCGGATCCGGCGGCTCGCGCTCCGCCGGCGCTTCCGCCGGCTGGCCCGTCTCGGAGAGCCACCGTCCGCGGCCGACATGGCGCGCTTCGCCGTTAGCCCGTCGCTTCTCGCCGACGCGCTCGGGCAGACCTGGTACGCGACCGGCTGGGACCTGGTGGAGCGCGCGAGCCCGCTGCTCCGCGCGCGGAGCCGGATCGCGCACGCGACGCTTGCCGCCCACATCGCGCGCGCCGAACGCGTCCTCACAGCCCTCGAAGCGACCGACCGCCGGGCCGTTTCGCCGCCGCCCGACGGTGCCGTCACGTCGACTGCAGCAGATCCAGCCGGTAAGACGCGGCCCGCTCTGTCGAGCGTGGCGTGAGCGCGACCGCCGCCGCCGCGACGAACAGCGTCGCGGCCTCTTCCCCGGTGCAGGGCGTGTCGGTCGGGCCTGTCCAGTTCGCGAGCACCACCGTGCCGCCCGGCCGCAGCGACCGCACGACGTGCGACGCGAGCACCCCGACGTCGGTGGGCGACAGGAAGTAGAGCAGCTCCGAGATCACCACGAGATCCCAGGCGCCGTCCGCCGGATAGCCGCCCGGCAGCATCGCCTGCTCGAACCGGATGTTGCCGTGCGCGGCGGACGCGTCGCGCGCCCGGGCAAGCGCCGCCGCGGCGCAGTCGATCGCGAGCAGCCGGTCGCAGCGCGGCGCGAGCCGTCGCGAGAACACCCCGATCGAGCAGCCGAGCTCGAGCGCGTCCCCGAACCGGCGGTCCGGCGGCAGCAGCCGGAGCGTCGCGTCGTATTTCGCCCGCTCGTAGGGCGAGGTCTCGAATCCCCACGGGTCCGGGCCGCGCCGGTAGATCGCGTCGAACACCGACGCGTCCCACGTCCCGCTCACGCCGCAGTTTCCACGAACACCTCGAAGGGCCGGTCGCACGAGTCGAGCAGCGCGCGCGGCAGCACGAACCCGTCCGGGTCGTCCGTCACCACGAGCCCGTGCTGCGTCCGGTGCGCCGCGATCGCGTTTCGCTTGCGGTCGAGCACGGCGGCGATGTCGAGCCTGACCCCGCGCCACGGCCTCCGGTCCCGGATCGGCGTCGCGGCGGCGAGCGTCCAGCCCCAGACCGGGTAGGACAGCAGCCGCGCCCCGAGCCGGGCCGCCGCCGCGCGCGCGATCGTCGCGACCGCCAGATGGTCGCCGTGCGGGTCGGCGATCCAGCTCGCCGCCAGCACCGTGCACCCGGTCCGTCGCGCCAGCCCCGCCACCGCCTCGACCGCCCGCTCGAACACCGGTCCCGCGCACGGAAGCTCGGCATCCCGGAAGCCGAGAAAGTGCACCGCGTCCGCCGGCTGGCCGAGACGCCGGAGCGCGTCACGCGCCTCCGCTTCCCGCGCCGCGGCGAGCCGTCCCGGGGGCCACAGCCGCGACCCGGGGTGTGAGCCGGATCCGTCCGTCACCACGGCGACGGGGCAGGGACGTCCGGCCGCCGCCGCCAAGGCAAGCAGCCCGCCGGTGCCGAGGCTCTCGTCGTCCGGATGCGGCGCGAGCACCAGCGCGCGCGCGTCGCCCAGCAGCCCGGCCAGATCCACTGTCGGAAACCCAAGGAACGCCGCGTGCGCCTCGCCCGCGGTCACGCGGGGTTCTCCGCGAACCAGATCGCCGCCTCGGTCAGCGTCTCGTCGGGCGCCGGCTGCCGGAGATAGGTCGAGAGATCCCGCACGAGGCGCTCGACGCGGCTTCCGGCCAGCATCGCCGGCAACCCGAGGCTCCGCTGCGCGAGCGGGATCGCGTCGAGCGCGTTCGCCTCCACCGCGAGGCGCGCGAGGTTGATCGCGGCGACCACCCGCCCCGGATCCGTCCCGTCCGCCTCCTCCGACGCCCGATCGACGGCACCGATCGCCGTGTCGCGCGCGATCATGAGCCGTCCGAGCCGTCCCGCCTGATGCGGGTTCCGGTGCCGCCCGCGCCCGACCAGGAGCCGCACGGTTTCCGCGG
>CAXUBA010000280.1:0-1739 GCA_964249205.1 uncultured Acetobacteraceae bacterium
GACGTCGGTCGCGCCGTGCGACAGGAAGGTGTCGACCTCGGCCTCCGACACGGAGGTGATGATGTCGGCGCGCCGGGCGAGCGCGATCTCGTCGGCGATCCGCGCCTCGGCTTCGGCCTCGTCGACCGCGAACCCCGCGGCGCGTCGCTCCAGCATGGCGCGTCGCTCGAACACCGCCTCGGCATCATAGATCAGCGGAATGCCGCCGATCAGCTCGTCCCGATTTCCGGCGACCGCCTCCTCGAAGAACCGCATGTTGTGCGGCCTGCAGACCAGGATCGCGTCGAACCCGCCGCGACGCGCGACGAGATAGGCGCGGAGCTGGCTGGCCTCGGCGTAGAGCAGCACGCCGACACGCGAGTCGAGGGTTTCACGCACTCCGGACCACGTCTCTCGATGCCGGTGGGTCGGGAACAGCGTCACGTCGCAGCCGAGCGCCACCAGCTCGTCGATCAGGTAGGCGGAGCGCGGATAGCCGGAGCCGAGCGTCGGGTGCGGCACGCGATCCTCGATGACGAGCACCCGACGCGATCCGGGCAGACGGCGGCGGAACGCGACGATCTCCGGATACGGCGTCGGATCGCGCTGGCGCGCGAGCCAGTCGGCGTGCAGGTCGCGAAACAGCGTCCAGTGACGCTGCTGCAGCCGCATCGCGTCCTCGGAACCGGCGCTGCCGAACTCGAAATGCGTCGCCGCGACGTCCGGGTGGTAGACCACGCGGAAGCCGCGTTCCTGGAGGCGGACGCAGTAGTCGGTTTCCTCGTAGTAGGCGGGCGCGAAGCGTTCGTCGAAGCCGCCGAGCTCCTCGAAGAGGCTTCGCCTGGTGAGCAGGAGCGCGCCCGAGCAGTAGTCGACGTCGCGCTGGAACATGTAGTCCGGATTGCCGGGATCGTCGCCGCGTCCGAAGCCGAGACACGTCCCGTCGCGCCAGATGATCGCGCCGGCCTCCTGCAGCGTGCCGTCCGGCAGGATCAGCCTGCCGCCGACCGCGCCGATCCGGCTGTCGCTCTCGATGATGCGGAACGCGGCCTCGATCGCGCCCGGCAGGATCTCGGCATCGTTGTTGAGCAGCAGGAGGTGGCGGCCTGCGGCGTGACGCGCGGCCTCGTTCACGCCGCGGAGGAAGTGGATGTTGTGGAGGTTCCGAATGACCTTCACGCCATCGAGCTTGTCGAGAAGCCGTCCGGTGTCGTCGGCCGATCCGTTGTCGAAGACGATGACTTCGAAGCTCGGCGACGCGCCGGCGGCTTCGGCGAGCGCCGAAAGACAGGTGAAGGTCAGGTCGGCCGAGTTGTAGAGGACGAGGATGACCGACACGTCCGGCGTGCCGGACGGGCGTCCGAACGACAGGCGGGCGGAGCTGGCGAGGAAGGCCGCGAGGCGCGTCGCGGCGATCCGGCGCACGATGTCGCGGGCGGTGAGCGGAGCGTCAGACGCGTCGACGGCCTGCGCGTCCCCGGCGGCGTCTGGGGTCGTCGGCCCGATGGTCTCCACGCGCGCCGTCATCGCGTCGGGCAGAGCGAAATGTCCGGCGAGCGTCCCGTAGGTCTCGCCGCGGAGCCGTCGCATGACCGCGCGCAGCGGGCGGGTCAGACGCCATGACGTGGTGTTCCGGTAGGCGTTCTCGATCCGCTCCTCCGCGAGCCTCACGACCGACGCGACATCGTGGGAAGACGGCGTCGCGACGGAACGCGCGGCCGCCGCGGTCTCCGAAGCGGCGGCGTCGCGCGCGGCAAGCG
>CAXUBA010000280.1:1749-2699 GCA_964249205.1 uncultured Acetobacteraceae bacterium
GATCGTGGCGTCGCGGCTCCGGAGCATCGCGTCGCGATCGCGGATGAAGCGATCCACCTGGACGATCAGCTGTTCCTTGATGCGGGACACCTCCTCGGCCCGGGCCAGCGCGTCGCGCGACCAGGCGAGCTGGTCCCGGAGCGTGTCGGACGTCGCGGCGGAGCGCTGAGTCTCAGCACCGAGTGCGGCAACCCGGCCATGCAGGGCCGCGGTCTCGTCGCGAGCCGCCATGCTCCGGCATTGCCAGTAGAGCCGCTCGCCGACCGCGCCGAACACCTGCCGGATCGCGGATGCGGATGCGGGCTCGCGGCCGAGTTCGATCAGGCGAGACAGCAACGGCGCCTGCGATCCGCCGACCGCGAGCACGCCGAGACCGTGCGAGTGGGTAAAGCCGAAACCGGGATAGCGTGCGGACAGTTCGTCCCAAAGGCGCCAGACGCCGAACCCGCGCTCGCGAACGTTGGTGTCGTGGAACAGGACCACGGCGCGATCCGACAAGGTCGGCAGCCAGGTCTCGAAATCCTGCCGCACCGCGTCCGTCGTGTGCAGCCCGTCGATGTGCAGAAGATCGACCGAGCCATCCGCGAAATAGGGGCGCGCCTCATCGAAGGTGGAACGGACGAGCGTCGAGAACGCGCGATAGCGCGCCTCGTTGATCGCGACCACCGACGCGTAGACATCCTCGCCGTAGAACCCGGCATGGTCGTCGCCCTTCCAGGTGTCGATCGCGAAGGCACGTCCCGGTCCGCCGGCGAGGCGCATCGCCTCGCAGAAGGCGAAATAGGAATTGCCCGCATGCGTTCCGAGCTCCACGACCGTCGCGGGCCGTAGCGCCTTGATCAGCCAGAAGGCGAACGGAATGTGCCCCACCCAGGCATCGGTCCGCGCCAGATGGAACGGCTCCTGCAGAATTTCGTCGCCGACGTCGAGGCTGGACAGGAGATCGAACA
>CAXUBA010000281.1:0-2691 GCA_964249205.1 uncultured Acetobacteraceae bacterium
CACCGCCCGCCCCGACACCGGCCACCACCGCGGCGCCCGCGGCGTCCGCGCCGGTGTCCTCGACGTCGAGCACGAGCGGCGACCCCGATAGCGCGAGGCGGACCGCGGCGAGCATCGACTGCCCGAGCGGGGCTTCGGGTCCGCTGAGCGGCAGAAGGGCGGCGATCCGCCCGGAGGGCGGTGCCGAAGCGGAGGGCGGCGCGGGCGCCCCCGTCTCGGCGCCTCCGCCGGCGTTGCAGCCGGCGAGAACCGACGCGACAACGACCAGGGTCAGCCATCGCGTCGCCGACGGGAGCTCAACCGATGTCCGAAGACGCATGCGACGGATCCCCCAGGGCCTTTCGGGGTCTTGTCGTCGTTTCCACGCCGATCGGCAATCTCGGGGACATGACGGCGCGCGGGCGGGAGGTGCTCGCCGCCGCCGCCGTCGTGTTCTGCGAGGACACCCGGACCACTGCCCACCTGCTCCGCGGCCTCGGCATACGCGCCGCCCGGCTGGAGGCCTTGCACGAGCACAACGAGGACGAGCGGATCGAGAGCGTGCTCGCGCGGCTCGCGGCAGGCGACACCGTCGCGCTGGTGTCGGACGCCGGCACCCCGCTCCTGTCCGATCCGGGCTACCGCCTGGTGCGCGCCGCGATCGCCGCCGGGCACGCGGTGAGTGCCGCGCCCGGCCCGAACGCGGTGCTGACCGCGCTCGTGCTTTCGGGCCTGCCGCCGCACCCGTTCCTGTTTCTCGGCTTCCCGCCGCCGCGTGCCGCGCGGCGCCTGGACGGCTTCCGCCGGCTTCGCGCCGTTGAGGCGGCCGGGCTCCGCGCGACCCTGGTCTGGCACGAGGCGCCGCACCGCGCGGCCGAAACGCTCCGCGACCTCGAGAGCGCCTTCGGGGCCGATCGGGAGGCGGTGATCGCCCGCGAGCTCACCAAGCGCTTCGAGGAGGTTCGTCGCGGCACCCTCGCCGCGCTCGTCGCGTCCGTCGCGGCCGAACCCCTCCGCGGCGAGGTGACGCTGCTGGTCGGCCCGTCCGACGACCGGACGGAACTCGACGATGCCGCGGCCCTCGACCGCGCGCTGGTCACGGCGCTCGACAGTCACAGCGTGCGCGACGCCGCCACCATGGTCGCGGAGGCGAGCGGCCTGCCGAAGCGCGTCGTCTACGCACGCGCTCTTGAACTCTCTCGCTCGCGGTGAAACGAAGGGGTGGCCACTTCCAGGCCGCTCAGGAACAGATCCCTTGGTTCAGATCCTCTTCTCGCTGCTGATCGAGCTTCTGCAGCTCTATAGCTACGTCATCATCGTCGCCTGCATCTTCAGCGTCCTGACCGCCTTCGGTGTGCTCGACACGCGGAACCGCATCGTCTGGACGATCGGCGACTTCCTGTATCGGGCGACCGAGCCGGTGTTCCGCCCGGTCCGGCGCATCCTGCCGAACTTCGGCGCCGTCGATCTCAGCCCGTTCGTGGTGCTGCTGCTGCTGGAGTTCGTGCTGATCCCGCTCCTGTTCCGGATCGAGGAGGCGATCCTCACCGGAAGCGTGCGGCCGGTGCTGCTTTGAGCGACGCCGACAGCTCCGAACCGAGCGTCGCCGTCGTCATCCCGTGCCTGAACGAGGCGGCCGCGATCGGCAGCGTCGTCCGCGCGTTCCAGGAGGCCCTGCCGGGCGCCGCAATCCACGTCTTCGACAATGCATCCACCGACGAGACCGGCGCGCGCGCAGGCGCCGCCGGCGCCTTCGTCCATCGCGTCCCGCTTCGCGGCAAGGGCCACGTCGTCCGTCGCATGTTCGCCGACGTCGACGCCGATCTCTACGTGCTGGTGGACGGCGACGGGACCTACGATGCGACGGCCGCCCCCCGCATGATCGAGACCCTGCGCGCGAACGGGCTCGACATGGTCAACGCGGCCCGCGTCCATGTCGCGACCGAGGCGTTCCGACCCGGCCACGTGCTCGGCAACCGCATGCTGAGCGGCATGGTCGCGATGCTGTTCGGCGACCGGCTCGACGATCTGCTTTCCGGCTACCGCGTGTTCTCCCGCCGCTTCGTGAAGTCCTTCCCCGCCGCCTCCTCGGGTTTCGAGATCGAGACCGAGCTCACCGTGCACGCCCTCGGCCTGTCGATGCCGCTCGGCGAGATCGAGACGCCCTACGGCGCACGCGTCGCGGGCTCGGAGTCGAAGCTCCGGACAGTCCGCGACGGCCTCCGCATCGCGCGCACGATCATGCTGCTGCTCGAGCGCGAGCGGCCCTTCACCTTCTTCGGCGGGATTGCCCTCGTGATGCTCGCGTCGGCGGTCGGCCTGGCGCTGCCGCTCCTGCCGGTCTGGATCGCGACTGGGCTGGTGCCGCGTCTGCCGACCGCGATGCTCGCGACCGGTCTCGTCGTGCTGTGCTCGCTCAGCATCGTCTGCGGGCTGGTGCTCGACAGCGTCACGCGAAGCCGTCGCGAGGCGCGCCATCTCGTCTACCTGCAGATGGCCGCGCCGGCGCAAACCCGGGCGGGTGCCTCGTCGCGCGTCGTGTCAGACGATCGAGCGCGCACCGATGTCGCGGCGGAATAGCGCGCCCGGCCAGGCGATGCGGTCCACCGCGCCGTAGACGAGGTCGCGGGCCGCGCTGAGCGTCGGCGCCGTCGCCTGCACCGCGAGCACCCGGCCGCCGGCCGACACCAGAACGCCCGCCTCGTCGCGACG
>CAXUBA010000282.1:0-2687 GCA_964249205.1 uncultured Acetobacteraceae bacterium
CTGCTCGTGATGGGCGTCGGCGCGCCGCAAAGCGAGATCTTCGTCGACCGCATGCGTGCGGCGCTCCCGCCCGCCTGGGCGATCTGCGTCGGCCAGGCGGTCAAGGCGGAGCTCGGCCTCGTCCGCCGCGCGCCGTCGCTCGCGCGAACGATCGGTCTCGAATGGCTGTGGCGCGTGATCCAGGAGCCCAATCGTCTCGGGCGCCGCTACGCTCTCGGCGCCTTCGACTTCGCCCTCGCGGTCACCGAGGACATGCTGGACCACGGCCGCACGCTGGGCCCCGAGCTTTGATCTCGGCTCCGCCCCGAGTACCGGGTGACGCCGGGCGCCTGAACCCGTCCCGATCCGGGATCCAAACGCCCAGCGTTTGGCGGGGCGCGGGGCAGAGCCCCGCCATCTTCCTCCTTCTTCTGACGGCGGTCGTCCTCCTCCTCACGGTGTCGGCCAATCTTCTCTTCGTCCTCGGCATTCCCTACGCGCATCCGGGCGGCGATCCGCTGCTGAAGTTCCATCTCGCGACCTGGATCCTCCTCGCCGCGACGCTGCTGCACCTGCGTCGCGTCGGCCTCCGCCGCGTGGTCGCCGGCGCCCCGCTGCTCGTCGCCTTCCTCGCCCTCGTGTTCGCGACCACGCTCTACGCGGCGCTCACCGAAGGCGTCTCGGGCGCCGCCGTCTACGTCGAGAGCGAGTTCGTCGCCGGCCTCGCCGGCCTGCTCGCGCTCGAGCTCGACCGGCGCCAGCGGCGCCAGCTCGGCTTCGTCGTGGTCGGCCTCGCCGCGCTGAACGTCCTGATCGGCCTCGGCGAGCTCGCCACCACGACGCATCTCGTGCCGGTCTATCTCGAGGAGAACACGCTGGTCGACGCGCCCGGCGAGTTCCGCGGTTCGGCGCTTTACGACCATCCGCTGACCGGTGCCGCCGTCACGATGATCGCGCTGTTCACGACGATCGCACTGCGCCCGCGTCTCCTCGTGGCGATCCCGCTCCTGCTCATCCTCGGCACCGGCATGCTGTCGTTCGGCGGCCGTGCGGCGCTCGGGGTCACCGCGATCTCGTTCGCGGCGCTCTACGCGGTGAGCGGCTTTCGCGCCGTGCTCCACCGGCGTGTCGGCGCGCTCGCGACGGTCGCCGGCATGCTGGGCGGCCTCTGCGTGCCGGCCGTCGCCGCGACCGTTCTCGCGACCACCGCCGTCGGCTCGCGCATCGCCGAGAAGCTCTACCTCGATCCCTCCGCTCAGACCCGTGGCGTCGAGTGGCAGATCCTGTCGCTTCTCGACACGCGCGCGCTGCTCTTCGGCAACCCGATCAGCGAAACGCCGAACCTCGTTTACCGCCTCGGGCTGCGATACGCCTTCACGGGGATCGAGAGCTTCTGGCTGATGGCGCTCATCAATCTCGGCCTCGTCGGCTTCGTGCTCTACGTCGCCGGTTTCGGGTGCCTCACCGCGCATCTCTGGCGGCGGGCGCCGGCGGTCGGCCGCGTTGCCCTCCTTTCCCTCATCGCCGTCGCGTCGACCAGCAACTCGCTCGGCCGCAAGAGCTGCCTTCTCGTCGTGCTCGTGGTTTCGCTCGCGGCGATCGCCCGGCGACCCGCGCTCCCGCTCGGCGCCTGACCGATGCGCCACCCGATCCCGGATACCGATGTCGCTCCGCACGACACGGCGCTCGCCATGCGGCTCTTCGTCGAGAACAGCTGGCGCCGTCGTCGTCTCCTCGCCGGCGTTGCTGCGGCCGCCGCGGCGCCGCTTCTCGCGCTGTCCGTCGCGATGGCGCCGCGCTACGTTTCGACATCGACGATCGTGCTTCTGCTCGGTCCCGAATACACGGCGCGCGCGCCGGCCGGCAGCGCGCTGCCGCCGAGCCTTGCCTTCGACCCCGATCATATCCTCGGCAACGAGAGCGCGATCGTCGACAGCGACGATCTCCATCGCGACGTGCTCCGCCGGATCGGCGTCGCCCGCCTGTATCCGGCCCTGCTCGCGCCGCCTTCGCTCGCCGCGCGCGTGGCCGCCGCGATCCTCGGCCTGCCGGACGCGCTCGCGACACTCGCGGGATCGGCGCCCCCTCGGACCGCCGGACGCGACGACGTCACCGAGCGCGCGCTCAGCATCTTCGACGCGCGCTTCGACGCCGCACCGTCGAAGAACGCGAGCGTGCTCACGCTCAGCTTCACCCATCGCGATCCGGCAATCGCCGCCGAAACGCTTCGAACGGTCGAGCGCCTTTATTTCGCGAGACGGCAGATCCTCTACGGCGAGCAGCAGCTCGCGCCGCTCCGCGACGAGGTCGGCGGCGCCCGCGTGGCGCTCGCGGCGGAGTTGCACGCGCTGCCCGCGATGGTGTCGGGCGGCAGCGACAACGACCTCGACGCGCAGACCGCGTCCACCCGAGCGAGCCTCGACACGCTCGAAGCCGAGCGCGCCGAGACGCTCGCCCGGTTCCGCGCCGACAGTCCCGAGGCCAGCGCGATCGAGAGCCAGATCGATCGGCGACGCGACGAGCTCGCCGCCGCCGCCGCCGCGCGACACGTCGTTTCCGGCACGCACACGGTCCGGAACGGCACGCGCGACACGGTGCTCGCGAGCCTCCTCGCCGCCGAAACCGACGGCGCCGCGGCGGCCGCCGCAGAACGCCGGCTCGACGAGCTCACGGCCGCACGCGACGCGGCCCTCGACAGCTACCGGCCG
>CAXUBA010000283.1:0-2668 GCA_964249205.1 uncultured Acetobacteraceae bacterium
GATGTCGGCCGCGCGGTCCTCGAGCCGCGCCCTGACGCGGCTGCGCTCCGCGCGGAGGCGGGCGCGCTCGTCCGCCGCCTCGGCGACCGACGCGGCGCGGCCGTCGAGCGTCGCGATCTCGCTTTCGAGGGACGCGATCATCTCGCCCAGCTGGCGTGACCGCCCGCGCGGACGGCCACGGAGGTCGCGGAGCGCGCCGAGGGCCGTCTCGGCCCCCAGCAGCACGGCATCGCCGCGCCCGGTTCCGGTCAGCGCGCCGAGCTCGGCCTCAAGGCAGGCGCCAATCGTCTGCGAGGCGCGTTCGCCGGACAGATCGGCCTGATCGGACGTGAGGCCCTGCGGCACCCAGAGCGCCGACCAGAGGCCGAGATCGACCTTCTGTCCCTGGCGATCGAAGCCGAGGAGGTCCCGCAGACGCGTTTCCGCGCTGTCGCCCTCGTGCCGGGCGCCGTCCATGAAGGTGAGTCGCGCCTCCGGACGCCCGAGGAAGCGCTTCTCGATCGTCGCCTCGACGCCGCCGACCGTGAAGCGGACGGCGACGCGCGGCGCGGTCTCGTGGCCGCGCGTCTGGAAGGAGCGGATCGGACCCGCCCGGCTGTCGTGCTTCTCGAACAGGGCGGCGGCGATCGCGGCGAGCAGGGTGGACTTGCCGTGCTCGTTGGGACCGGCCAGCACGTTGAGCCCGGGACCAAAACCCTGGACCCGATGCGGCCGGTCGAGCTTCCGGAAGTTCTCGAGCTCGACGGACAGGATCCTCAAGACGTGCGGGCACCAAGCAGCCGGAGGCGGAGCAGGGCACGCGACGCGACGCCGTCGCCCCTTTCCGCGAGACCGGCCAGACGTTCGGCGGCGATGCGGATCGGGCCGTGCTCGAAATCCGAAAGGTCGTTCCCGTCGGCAACGGCGGCGAGCTCCTCGCGATCGAGGCGGAGGAAGCGGAGCGCATGCGCGACGCCGTCGATGATCGCGGCCTCGAACGCGGCGGTCGCCGCGAGCGAAAGCCTGCCCGCGACAGCGAGATCGAGCAAAACCGTGTCGAGCGCGGGCGCGAGCGCGCGGATCCTGCCGTCCAGGACCGGGATGTCGGACGGGTCGAGCAGGTCGTGCCGCATGCGGTGCCAGCGGAAACGGCCGACGCGATGCGGCACGACCGACAGGCGCGTCGCGTCGCCCTCGCCCAGCGCCACCGCGAGCGCCTCGCCGCCGCCGCGGCCGCCGACTCCGAAATCGTCCGTTTCGGGCGTCCCGGAGTACCAGGTCGCGTCGCCGACCTCCTGCGCGCCGTGCCAGTCGCCGAGCGCCAGGTAGTCGAGACCGGCCCGCCTCGCGCGATCGGGGGCGAGCAGGTTGTGTCCTTGGTCGCCCGCGGCGCCGAAGCCGCGGACCGAACCATGGGCGAGACCGATCCGGAACACGCCGTCCGCCGTCGCGGCACGGTCGAACCAGGCGGTGGGATCGCCGTCGGCGTGCCGTTCGGCCAGCGCCGCCGGCAGCAGCACCGCCTCCGGGCAACGCGGGTCCGGACCGAGCGGCACGGGAGCGGGCTCGACATGGAGGTGCACGTTGGCGGGCAGGCCAAGGGCGCGAAGGCGCTCAAACGGGAAACCCGGGCGATGGGGATCGTGGTTGCCCGGCACGAGGTGCCAGTCGAGATCGTGGGCGGCGCGCATCCGCTCGAGCGGTGCCCGCAGCGTGCGCTCCGACGGCAGCACGGTGTCGTAGACATCGCCCGCCACGAGGACGATCGCCGCGCCTTCGCGACGCGCCAGCGCGGCGACGGCTTTGATCGCGTCGAGCCTCGCTTCGGCGAGAACGGCGAGGGTCGCGTCGTCGGCGAAGCGGAACTGACGGCCGATCTGCCAGTCGGACGTGTGGACGAGTCGCATCGGGTGCAGTCTAGAGCAACACCCGGCCAGGACGAGGCGCGTGCGCCCTGCCCCCGACCGGACAGACCGCCAGGGGCGCTCGGTCTCGCGCGGTCTTACCGGAGCGGGCGTTTCCGCTCGATCGGGTTATTGCTCTGGCCGAGGCGGGCTCCTCCGGAGGAATGGCAATGGCGGCGGATGGCGGGATGGTCGCGGCAGGCGCGGCCGCGACGGCGGCACGGGACGGGCAGCGTCGCGCGTTCACGACCGTGCTGGCGGTCGAGCTCTGGGAACGGTTCGGCTACTACGGCGTGCAGTCGCTGCTGCTGCTGTTCATGGTCGAGCGCCTCGCCTTGCCCGACCGCACCGCGACGCTGCTGCTCGGCGCCTTCTCGGCCCTGACCTACGCCATGCCGGCGATCGGCGGCTGGGTCGGCGACCGGGTGCTCGGCACCCGGCGGACGGCGGCGCTCGGCGCCGCGGTCCTTGCCGCCGGCTATGCGCTGCTGTCGCTGCCGGGCGGGGCGACGCTGCTGCTCGTCGCGATGGCGGTGATCGCGACCGGAAACGGGCTGTTCAAGCCAAACGCCGCGAACCTCGTGCGACGGATCTTCGAGGGCGACGCCGCAAGGCTCGATAGCGCGTTCACGCTCTACTACATGGCGGTCAACGTCGGTTCGACCGTGTCGATGCTGCTCTGCCCGGTGCTGAAGGATCGCTTCGGCTGGCACTCGGCCTTCGCGATCTGCTGCGTCGGTCTCGTGCTCGGCCTCGCGCAGTTCGTCCTGCTGCGACGCCGGCTC
>CAXUBA010000284.1:0-2630 GCA_964249205.1 uncultured Acetobacteraceae bacterium
CATCTACGCCAGCGGCAATCTCGCCGCCGACATGTACTGCAACGTCGCCGCCGAAACGACCGGCCGCGTCCTCGCCTGCCGCCTCTTCAACATGACCGAAGACCCCGGCATGCGCGACATGCTCTCCTTCATGATCGCCCGCGACACGATGCACCAGCAGCAGTGGCTCGCCGTGATCGAGGAGCTCGGCGGCCACGCAGGCACCCTGCCGATCCCGAACAGCTTCGACCAGTCGCTCGAGAACAAGGACTACAGCTACAACTTCTTCGCCTCGTCCGCCGACGGCACGCCCCCGCCCAGCGGCCGCTGGACCGATGGCCCCTCGCTCGACGGCAGGAGCACCTATTCGGTCTTCCAGAACCGCCCCCTCGGCGAAGCCCCGGACCTCGGTCCCGCCAATCCGAACAGCGGCGCCGTAAGCCAGCAGATCGCCTGACCCATGCCGGGACGGCACCCGCCCGGTGCCGTCCTGCGCCGCCAACCGCGAACAGCACCAGGGCGCTGCCCTGGACCCGCCAAGGGCCCGCGGCCCTTGGATCCCAGGTCTTGGATCCCGGCGCGCTTGACGGCCTGTCCCGGGGCGCCGGCGCGTCGTGCTGCGTCGACCGGTTGTCCCGGAGCGCGATGTCGCCCGGTTCCCAATCCAAACGCACCGTGTTCTCGACCCGCTTGACGCAGCCCTTCAGGATTTCGACGATCGCGTTCCGCTCCCGCGTCGCGAAGCCCCGCAGCCCCGTGACGAGATGGCCCGACAGCGCGTGGACGGTCTCGCCATGCCGTCCGATCGCCGGATCACGAAACGACAATAGGGAGCGCGCCACGGAACGGAGTTCGATCTGCAACGCCGGCGCCGCAGCGTCACGACGAACATGGGCGTGGAATCGACCGCAAGAGCGGCGCACGAGTTCGGCGACGCCGTGATCCTCGCCGAAGACATCACGACGACAGCGACCGGCGAGAGGCACCGCTTCGCCTTCGACCCTGTCCTTCCCCTGCTCGGACGCGTGGGAACCGCGGACGGGATCGAGCTCACGCGTTGAACGCCGATCGATCGTCGGCGCCGGCTCGGCTGGAGGAGCCCGCCTCGGCCGCGGACGCCGACCACACCGCGCGGCTGCCGCCTGGCGTTTGGCCGGTCGTCGGCGTCGCCGCCGTCGGCTCCTTCATGGCGCAGCTCGACGCGACCGTCGTCAATGTTTCCCTCGCGACCCTGGGCCGGGACCTTCAGGCCGGCCTCGCGACCATCCAGTGGGTGATGAGCGCCTATCTGCTGGCGCTGGCTCTCGTGCTGCCGCTGAACGGCTGGCTCGTCGACCGGATCGGGGCCAGGCGGGTCTATCTCTGGTGCTTCGCGGCCTTCACCCTGTCGTCGACGCTGTGCGGGTCTGCTTGGTCCGCGAGTTCCTTGATCGCGTTTCGTGTTCTGCAGGGCATGAGCGGCGGCTTGCTCGCGCCGATGGCGCAGATGATGGTCGCGCGGGTCGCAGGGCGGCAGATGCCGCGGGTCGCAAGCGCCGTCGCCATGCCGGTTCTGCTCGCACCCTTCCTCGGTCCGGTCGTCGCAGGCGCCATCCTCCATGTCGCGTCCTGGCGCTGGCTGTTCCTCATCAACCTTCCGGTCGGCATGGCGGCGTTCGCCCTGGCAGCCGTCCTGCTGAGCGACGACCGGAACGAGACGCGGCCGCGCGGGCTCGACCTGGCGGGGCTCGCCCTCCTGTCGCCAGGGCTTGTGCTGTTCTTGTACGGCTCGGACCATCCAGGCGCGCCGATCGGCCAGGCCTCGCTCGCCATCTCCGCCGTCGTGCTCGCGTTGTTCTACCGGACCGCATCAGGCAAAGGGAACGCGGCCCTGATCGACGTTCGGCTGCTCCGGAACAAGCCTTTCGCCGCGTCGGTCGTCGTCATGTTCATGATGAACGGCGTGTCCTTCGCGGGACAGATGCTGGTTCCGGTCTATCTCACCCACGCCTGCGGGTTGTCGCCGGCACGCAGCGGGTTGCTGCTGGCGCCGCTCGGCCTCGGGATGATGTGCACCTACCCGTTCATCGGCCGTCTCACCGAACGGTTCGGCATTCGCGGACTGACCGCGGCCGGCGCGCTGCTCGCGTTCGGCGGGACGCTGCCGCTGCTCTTCCTCGCGGGTCACGGGCTCTCCGTTCCGCTCCTGGTCGCGAGCCTCACCCTGCGCGGCGTCGGCATCAGCGCCGTCGGCATTCCGTCGATGAGCGCCGGCTACGCGTCGATCAGGAAACCGGACCTGCCGATGGCGACCACGGCCTCGAACATCGTCCAGCGCCTCGGCGGCCCGACAGCGATGACGGTGTGCGCGACCTTCCTCGGCTGGCGCCTGTCGAAGCTTTCCGCTCCGGCGTCGATGTCGGAGGCGTTCGTCGCGACGTTCGCGCTGCTCTCGGCGCTGCACGCGGCGCTTTGTCTCGCGACGCTCCGCTTGCCGGCGGTGCTTCCGGATGCAAAGCGCGATCGAGACCGTTGACCGGTAGGGGTCCGGAAGACCGATGTCCGGCTGCCCTCGGCACGGACGGTTTTCTTCGTGACGAGGTCGAGCCGTTCAAGCACAGCCGCCGCCACGGCGCGTGAAGACACCCCTACCCTCGCGCCCGCCACCCGGA
>CAXUBA010000285.1:0-298 GCA_964249205.1 uncultured Acetobacteraceae bacterium
CCGCCGCGGCAATCGCGGCACCGAGCGGTGCGTCCGCCCTGCCCCCGACCACCACCGGCACGCGTCCGTCGGCGGCGAGCGCGGCGGCCAGGGCGGCGAAGGACGCGACCGGCCACCGCTTGGCCGGACGGTGCGGTGCGGCGCCCGGCACGAGCACGACATGCCCGCGGTCCGGGTCGTCCGCGCCGCCCGCGAGCCACCGGAGATCCGGCAGAGGAAAGACGTCGATCCCGGCGCGGCGGAGCTGGCCCTGCTGCCGCTCGATCGTGTGCAGCTGGTCGCGGTCCGGATCGTAGAC
>CAXUBA010000285.1:308-2333 GCA_964249205.1 uncultured Acetobacteraceae bacterium
GATGCGAACACCCGGGCGCGATGCCGGACCAGGGCGGACGACCGGCCAGCAGATGGTAGCGCGACGACCGGCCGGAGGTCTGGAGGTCGTAGACGAAGTCGAAGCCTCGAAGCCGCCGCCGGAGTCTGACGAGCCCCGGCACGTTCCAGAACGACGGCCGCTCGTCGACCAGGATCCGGTCGAACCAGGGCGCGCCCGCGAGCAGCGGCGCGAACGGCGCCGTCGTCAGCAGCGTGATGTCCGCGTCGGGATGGGCGGCCCGGATCGCCGCGAACGGGCCGAAGCCGAGCACGACGTCGCCGAGCGCGCCGAGGCGGATCACCAGGAGACGCACGGCGCGGCCTCCGCTTCGTCCGGCACGGTCGTGCCCCCGTCGCGATGCCGCGCGATGCCGAGCAGCTCGGCATAGACGTCGAGCGTTGCCCGCTGCATCCGCGCCGTGCTGAACCGCGCCGCGACGGACGCGCGCGCGTTGTCGCCGAACGCCGCGAGTTCGTCCGGCCCGAGCGACAGTCCCGCTTCGATCGCATCGGCGAGATGCCCGACGTCGCCCGGCCTGACCCGCCAGCCGGTCTCGCCGTGCAGGACCGTCTCGGCCGCCCCGCCCGCGTCCGACACGATCACCAGCTTCCGCATCGCCTGCGCCTCGACCGCCACGCGTCCGAACGGCTCGGGCTTCAGCGAGGGAGCGACCACGATGTCGGCGAGCGCGTAGGCGGTCGGCATGTCGTCGCAATGCCCGACGAAGCGGAGACGCGCCGCGAGGCCGAGCGCCGCCGCCCGCGCGCAGATCCGCGCGACCGTGGGTGCGGCCCGTCCCCCGGTGTCGCCGACGAAGACGGCGACCGCCTCGGCGTGCGGCACGCGCGCGAGCGCGTCGACCAGCGCGAGATGACCCTTCCACTCGACGATGCGGGCCGGCAGCAGGACGACCCGCGCACCGTCCGGCAGCCGCCAGCGCTCCGCCAGCCGCGCCATCCGCTCGCCGGTGATTCGCGCGGGATCGAACAGCGCGAGATCGGCGCCGCGCGGAACGGTACGCAAGCGGTCGGGACCGACCCGGTGATCGCGCGCGACGCGTGCGGCCACGAAGTCGCTGATTGCGATCACCCGGTCGCCGCGCGCCATCACCGAGTTGTAGAGCCGCTTGCCCGGCAGGTTCTCGCTGTAAACGCCGTGCCAGGTGGTCACGAAGGGCACGCGCTGGCGTTTCGCCGCGAGCAGCGCCGACCAGGCGGGCGCCCGGGAGCGCGCGTGGACGAGGCCGACGCGCTCGGCCCCGATCAGCCGCCGGAGACGGCGCGCGTTGAGCAGCATGTCGACCGGGTCCTTGGTCATCAGCGGCAGCGTCCGGTGGATCGCGCCCCCGCGCTCGAGCGCGGGCACCATCCGGCCGCCGGCGCACGCGACCACCCCCCGCCCGCCCGCGACCCCCATCGCGCGCGCGGTCTCGAGCCTGCCCCGCGCCCCCCCCCCGACGTCGAGCGACGGCAGGACCTGGAGAACCGTGAAACCCGTGAAATCGCCGGACATGACGGGAGCGCTATAGAGCAGCCGCGTCGTACCCGGTATCCGGCGGCGGCGTCGACAAGGATTGGGGGAACGCGCGTGGCGGAAACGGCCGACACGAGGATGATCGATCGCGGAGATGGCGTACGGCTCGCCGTGTCGCTCGCGGGAGGTCGGTCGCCGACCGTGCTCTTCCTTCCGGGCTTCGGCAGCGACATGACGGGCGAGAAGGTGTCCGCCCTCGCCCGTTTCGCGGCATCGCACGGCCACGCGACGCTGCGCTTCGACTATTCAGGTCATGGCGCGTCGGAAGGCCGCTTCGCGGACGGCACGATCGGTCGCTGGCGCGACGACGCGCTCCACCTGCTCGACACGGCGACGGCGGGACCCGTGGTCCTGTTCGGCTCGTCGATGGGCGGCTGGATCGCGCTGCTCGTGGCGCTGGCCAGACCCGAGCGGGTCAGCGGGATCCTCGGCGTCGCGGCCGCGCCGGACTTCACCGAGCGCCGGATCCTG
>CAXUBA010000285.1:2343-2605 GCA_964249205.1 uncultured Acetobacteraceae bacterium
ACGGGGACGCGCGCGCGCGTCTCGCGCGCGACGGCGTCACCCACCTTGCGACCGGCTTCTCGCCGGCCGTGCCGATCACGCGCGCGCTGCTTGAGGACGGGCGGCGGAACGCCATCCTCGCGCGCGACGGCACGCTGCCGATCGGCTGTCCGGTGCGTCTGGTGGAAGGCGGACGGGACGAGGCGGTCGTGCCCGTGACCGCGCTCGAACTCGCGCGCCGGCTCGCGGGCGAGGACGTCGAGGTCACGGTGGTGAAGGACGG
>CAXUBA010000286.1:0-2594 GCA_964249205.1 uncultured Acetobacteraceae bacterium
CAGCAGCACGCCGGCCACGCCCGCGATCGCGGCCGACAGGCCCCAGGCGGCCATTGCCGCGGCCGCCGTCGCGACCAGAAGCATGATCTCGTCACCGGCGACAACCACGAGCAAGGCGGCGGCCGCCATCGCCGCATGCCGCCGGACCAGCGGCGCCGGACACGACAGGAGCGACAGCGCACCGCCGAGCGCGACCGGCAGGCCGAACGTGCCCCCGATCGCGTCGAGCGCGAGGCCGGTGGATCCGATCGGCGTCCCGAACGGCACCGGAAGCGACGAGGGAATGCCGCCGCGCGCGAGGACCAGCGCGATTCCGGCGGCGGCCGCGGCGGAGAGGATAATCGCCACCCGCCGCACCGTCGCGACAGACGGATGCGGACCGCGAACGCCGCCGGCTACGAGCGCGGTCGCCCCGAGAGCGAGGACGAGAAGGGCGAGGCCGATCAGGATCAGCAGCGACAAACGGAACCTCTCCGCCTCCGCCGCGAATCGATTGGGGCGCAGGCGGCCGGCGTCGGACGCTACAGCATTTCGAGCGGATGCTTCGATCGCGGCGGCGGAAAGGCGCGATCGATGCGCCCGAGGTCGTCCGCGTCGAGCGCGAGTGCGAGCGACGCGGCGTTCTCCCTGAGGTGCGCGACCGTACCGGCCTTCGGGATCGCGATGATCCCGTCGGACCGGAGCACCCAGGCGAGCGCGACCGCCGCCGGCGTCGCGCCGTGCCGGTCCGCGATCGCGACGAGGTCCGGATGCCCGAGCAGCGCGCCCCCCTGCCCGACCGGCGAATAGGCCATCACCGGCAGCTGCCGTTCGCGGCAATACGGCAGCAGGTCGAACTCGATCCCGCGCGCTTCGGGATTGTAAAGGACCTGGTCGGTCGCGACGCGCCCGCCGTCAGCGAGCGCCGCGAGCGCCCCGAGGTCGTCCGTGTCGAAATTCGACACGCCCCAGCGCAGGATGTCACCGCTTTCGCGAAGGCTCTCGAAGGTCGCGACGGCGGCAGCGAGGTCTTCGCCGCCCCGCCAATGCAGCAGGTAGAGATCGATCCGGTCGGTTCCGAGCCGCTGCAGGCTCGCGTGGCAGGAGCGCCGGATCGACGCCGCGCCGCGGGCGTTCGACGGCACGATCTTGCTGACGAGGAATGTCTCGTGCCGTCGCCCGGCGATCGCCTCCGCCACCAGGCGTTCGGATCGCCCGTTCCCGTACATCTCGGCCGTGTCGATGAGCGCGAAACCCAGGTCGAGTCCTTCCCGGAGGGCACGGACCTCCTCGGCACGCCGCCGGTCGTCGTCGCCCATGCGCCAGGTGCCCTGCCCGAGCGCAGGCACGCGCGTGCCATCTGGCAGCGCGACGGTCGGCATCATGCGGCCGGCCCGCCCCCCGCGCCGCCTTCCTCCTCCTTGTCCGGCTTGTGCGCGGTTTCCGAACGCAGCCGATCGCTGTTCGGTGTCCCTTTCGCGTCCGCGTCGCTGTCCGGCACGCCGTCGTGCTGCGCGTCTCCATCGCCGCTTCCGACGTGGTCAGGATGCGGGCGCTCCGACGAGATGGAACCGGATGCCTTCGGGTCTGCCATGGCTTGAACTCCTCTGGTTCCGAACGCCGCCCGGGGCGTCGCCGTTCCGGTCCGCGGCGGCGCCGTGACGCCCGTGATTTACGTGCCTCATCCGGACCTGTAGTCTCCGGAAGGGATGGATGCGGACAGGATCGAGGCGCCGGGGCGACGGGTGACCGTGCACGACGTCGCCGCGGCGGCCGGCGTGAGCCTCGCCACCGTGGACCGCGTCCTGAACGGCCGCGCGGGCGTGACCGACGGCACCGTCGACCGCGTGCGCGAGGCGGTCCGCCGCATCGGCTACCATCGCGACGACACCGCCGCCCGCCTCGCGACACGCCGGCGCACCGACATCCTGTTCGTGCTGCCGCCGGCCGGCACAAACGGCTTCATGGACAAGCTGCGGCACGCGATCGCCGAGACCGGTGAGCGGATCGCCGCCGAGCGCGTCTTCCTTGCGATCCGCACCACGGACGGCTTCGGCGACGACCGGAGCCTCGCGCGCATCCTCGACGCGATCGAGCCCGGCACGTTCAACGGGGCGGCCATCGTCGCGGTCGACAGCGCGCGCGTGCGGAACGCGATCGCGCGCGCGGAAGGCCGCGGCATCCCGGTCGTCACCGTCGTTTCCGACGCGCCGCGCTCGAAGCGGTCGGCCTATGTCGGGATCGACAACATCGCCGCCGGCCGGATCGCGGCGACGCTGCTCGCCCGTTTCATCGGCGGAAGCGCCGGATCGCAGCCGAGCAAGATCGGCCTGCTGATCGGCTCGCACGCGCTTCGCGATCATGCCGAGCGCGCCTTCGGGATCTGCGACGAGCTCAGCCGCCGCTTCCCGCGCACGACCCTTCTGCCGGCGCTTGAAGGGCGCGACGACCGCGACCAGACGGAGCGGCAGGCGCGGGCCCTGCTCGACGCGCATCCCGACCTCGGCGGGCTCTACAACGCCGGCGCCGGCAATCGCGGCCTGCTGGCGGCACTCCGCGCCAGCGGACGCGCC
This sequence comes from uncultured Acetobacteraceae bacterium, assembly GCA_964249205.1. GTDB lineage: Bacteria > Pseudomonadota > Alphaproteobacteria > Acetobacterales > Acetobacteraceae > CAXTPV01. The sequence goes on from CAXUBA010000286.1 coordinate 2,553, forward strand.
GGCCGGCTCGTCGTCGTCGCCCACGAGCTCACCCCGCATGCG
>CAXUBA010000287.1:0-2582 GCA_964249205.1 uncultured Acetobacteraceae bacterium
GAGCGGCTGCGGCACGGCATGCGGCGAGGGCGCCGCGACCGGTGGGTGCAGCGGCGCCGCGTGCGACGCGACGGCCGCCGCCGGCGTGGCCTGCGGCAGCACGGGCGCGCCCATCAGCACCGGCTCGGTCGCCACCGCGTGAACGGCGACCTGCGCCGGCACCGCGGCGACACCGCCCGCGACCGCGACGAGCTTCGGTCTCGCCTGCTCGGCGGGCGCTGGCGTGTCGATCCCGGTTGCGACGACCGAAACCCGGACACGGCCGGACAGGCTGTCGTCGATCGCCGATCCGAAGATGATGTTCGCGTCCTCGGCGACTTCTTCCCGGATCCGGTTCGCGGCCTGGTCGACCTCGTAGAGGGTCATGTCGTCACCGCCGGTAATGTTGATCAGGAGCCCGCGGGCCCCGGCCATCGAGGTGTCCTCGAGCAACGGGTTCGAGATCGCGGCTTCGGCGGCGCGGATCGCGCGGTTCTCGCCTTCCGCTTCGCCGGTGCCCATCATCGCCTTGCCCATCTCGGCCATCACGGTCCGGATGTCGGCGAAGTCGAGGTTCACGAGGCCAGGCGCGACCATCAGGTCGGTGACGCCGCGCACGCCCATGTAAAGGACGTGGTCGGCCATCTTAAAGGCTTCCTTCCAGCCCGTCCGCTCGTTGGCCAGCCGGAACAGGTTCTGGTTCGGGATGACGATCAGCGTGTCGACATACTGCTGGAGTTCGCTGATGCCCTGGTCGGCCGCCTTGGCGCGACGCACGCCTTCGAAGGTGAAGGGCTTCGTCACCACGCCGACCGTCAGCACGCCGCGCTCCCGCGCCATTCGGGCGATGACGGGCGCGGCGCCCGTGCCGGTGCCGCCGCCCATGCCGGCGGTGATGAAGACCATGTGCGCGCCGTCGAGATGGCGCGCGAGGTCGTCGGCGGCCTCCTCGGCGGCGGCACGACCGATCTCGGGCTTCGCGCCGGCGCCGAGGCCCTGCGTCAGGTGCGGGCCGAGCTGAATGCGGCGGTCGGCGCGGCTGTGCGTCAGCTGCTGCGCGTCGGTGTTCGCGACGACGAAGTCGACGCCGGCGAGCTGCAGCGAGATCATGTTGTCGACCGCGTTGGTGCCGCCGCCGCCGACGCCGATCACGGTGATCTTCGGCGTGAAGTCGGCGTAGGTCTGCTGCGGGATCGTCAGGTTGAGCGTCATGGCGTCATTCCCCCTCGGGAAGTCTGTTGGTTGCGGGACGCGGTGAGGCGGGTCACACCCGCTCCCGCAGGAAGTCGACGACGCGCCGGATCAGCCCGGTCGGTCGCGGTTCGGAAAGATCGATGTCCTGGAGCGATCGGCCGACGCCGGCGGCCCAGGCGAGCAAGCCGCACGCGGTCGCGAATTCCGGGCCGCGCCAGTCCTTCGGCAATCCCTGCGGCAGGCCAGTCGGCTTGCCGAAGCGCACCGGCCGGTTGAGGATCGCGGCGGCGAGATCGCGCACCCCGCCGAGCTGCGACGCGCCGCCGGTGAGCACGACGCGCCCGTTGCCGGCCCGGCCGAGCCCCCCGCCCTCCAGCCGGTCGCGCACGAGTTCGAACGTTTCCTCGAGGCGCGGCCGGATCACGCCGACCAGCAGCGAGCGCGGCAGGTGAGCGAACTGCAGCTCGTCCTCGCCGATGATCTCGACGTCGAGCATCTCGCGCTCGTCGTCGGCCGACGGCTCGGCGTTGCCGAACAGGGTCTTGAGGCGTTCCGCGCGCTCGAGCGGCGTCGCGAGCACGGTCGCGATGTCCTTCGTTACGTGGAGCCCGCCGACCGGCAGCAGCGCCGTGTGCACGAGCTGCCCCTCGCTGAAGGTCGCGAGCTGCGTCGTGCCGCCGCCCATGTCGACGACCGTCGTGCCGAGCGTGCGCTCGTCGTCGACCAGCACGGACAGGCCGGATGCGAGCGGGGCGGATACGAGCTCGGCCAGGCTGAGGTCGCACCGGGTGATGACGGTCGCAAGATTGCGGAGGGCGGATGCCGACGCGTCGACCATGTGCAGGCGCGCGCCGAGATGGTCGCAGTGCTGGCCGCGCGGATCGTCGACCCCGGTCGTTTCGTCGACCGAGAAGCCAAGCGGCAAGGCGTGGATCACCTCGCGCCCGTCGACGTTGGCGCGGAGCCGTCCTTCGTGGACCACGCGCCGGAGGTCGGCTTCCGAAACCGCGCGTCCGCCGACCGGCCAGCGCACGTTGAAGACGCGGCTTTCGGGCTGACCGCAGGACAGCCCGACGGTCACGCTCCGGAGCCGGAGATCGGCCATCGTCTCGGCGCGGCCGACGGCGGCGCGGATCGCGCGCTCGGCCTCGTCGAGATCGACGATCCCGCCGAGCCTGATGCCGCGCGAGCGATGCAGTCCCCAGCCGACGGTCCGGATCTCGCGCCCGTCGGACCGGCCGATCAGGCAGGTGATCTTGCTGGTGCCGATGTCGACGACGCCGAACACGCCGGCCCGGAGCGCGCGCGGGCCGGTGGCCTGGTCGTCGGGCGGGGTCAGGGCGAGCGGCCGCGGCGCAGCCGGACGGAGGGCCGGGAGCTGCGCGGCGGCGGCCGGTGCGGCGAGCCGC
>CAXUBA010000288.1:0-2560 GCA_964249205.1 uncultured Acetobacteraceae bacterium
ATGTCGCGGGGTGCGGCATCGTCCCGCTCCTATCCCGGCGGCGGCGGCGCCGGGGCCGCGAGCGGGCGGAGGACGAGGGTCGCGTCCTTGTCGCCGGTCAGCGTGGCGCGGGTTTCGCCGTTCTCGCGCCAGACGCGGAGGTCGACGCGAAGCTTGCCGACCCGGAGCGCTTCGAGGCGGAGCTCCGGGAGCCAGTCCGGCAGGACGGGATCGAGGAACAGCGTCCGGGCCTCGGCATCGATCTCGGCGCCGAGCATCCCGCGGATCAGCAGGAACACGGTGCCGGACGCCCAGGCCTGCGGCACGCTGGCGCCGAGATACTGGACCGGGAACGGCGTGTCGGCGCGCGCGATGCCGCTGAAGACCTCGGGCAGCCGGTGGAGCAGGAAGCGGTCGGCGGCGTCGATCAGGCCCTTGGCGATGCGGGCGGCCTCGGCGTGAAAGCCGTAGAGCTTGAGGCCGAGCGCGATCAGGCCGTTGTCGTGCGGCCAGATGGCGCCGAGCTGATAGTCGTGCGGGTTGTAGGCGGGATGAAGCGCGGACAGCGTGCGGACGCCCCAGCCGCTCCACATGTCGTCGGCCATCAGGCGGGCGGCGACGCGCCGGGCGCGGTCGGGCGGGACGATGCCCGACCAGAGCAGGTGGCCGGCGTTCGACGCGACGGTCATGACCGGGCGCTTGGTGGCGTCGAGGCAGAGCGCGTAGAAGCCGAGCGCCTCGTTCCAGAACACGGCGTTGAAGCGTTCGTGCATGGCGCGGGCCTTGTCGCGCATCCGCGTGGCGTCGGCCGGGCGGCCGATCGCGTCGTAGATCACGGCCATGCGGCGCCAGGCGTCGTAGACGTAGCCCTGGAGTTCGCAGAGCGCCTTCGGCGCCGCGACGTCGGCGCCCTTCTCGTCGAGGATGGCGTTGCCGCTGTCCTTCCAGCCCTGGTTCTCGGCGCCTTCGGGCGCGAGGCGGCGGTATTCCTGAAAGCCGTCGCCGTCGAGATCGCCGTGCTCGTCGATCCAGCGGAGGCAACGCTCGGCGGTCGCGAGATGGGTGTCGATCAGGCCGCGGTCGCCCGTGAAGGTCCAGGCCTGATGGAGGAGAATCACGTAAAGCGGCGTCGCGTCGGCGGTGCCGTAGTACGGGCGGTAGGGCACGAGGCCGAGGACGGCGAGCTCGCCGCGACGGAGCTCGTGCGGGATCTTGCCGGGCTGCATGTCGCGCGTGTCGTCGAAGCTGTCGGCCTGGTAGCGGGCGAGGACGTCGAGGGCGCCGCGGGCGAAGTCCGGATAAACCGCGACGGTCTGGATCGCGGTGATGAGGCTGTCGCGTCCGAACAGCGCCGCGAACCACGGAATGCCGGCGGCGGGGACGAACTCGTGGAGGTCGGTGCCTTCGATCGGGAGGCGGAGGGAGGCGAGATCCTCGAGCGACTGTTCGTAGAGCTGCTGCAGCGGGTGCCATGGCGTGCGGAGGCGCATGGCCTCTCCGCACCAGGCGCGGGACGCCTGTTCCTGTTCGGATCCGTGGCGGGCGGCGAACGGGGCCCCGGAGGCTTCGAGCGTCCGGTCGCCGTCGATCACGCTGTAGAGGAGATCGGCGCGCCACTCGGCCTGCGGCGGGATCTCGGCGATCCAGCTGAGGGCGCCGTCGCGAAGCGCGGGAACCGGGGCGCCGGCGACGGGCGCGATCGAGAGGCCGCGCCGGAAGCTGTCGTTGGCGTGGATCGTCTGGAGCGCGCCGGTGTCGGCCGACCAGCTGGTGGCGGTGGTGCCGCGCGACACGATGCGATGTGATTTCACGTCAAAGATGTCGGCGAAGTCGCAAAGGATTTGGATCGCGAGCTCGAGGCGGACCGGTTCGAAGCCGTGGTTCCGAAGCGAGAGGGTTTCGCGCATGCCGCCGAGGCCGAGCATGCGCGACACGGTGAGGCTGATCGTGCGCTGCGGGATCTCGCCGCGGTCGGTCGGGAGCGTCGGGTTCACCATCACGACCTGCGACGCGTAGTGCGCGGTGGCGGCGGAGTTGAGCGCGGTCCAGGGACGGTCGTCGACGGTGACGTCCCAGGCGCTGATCAACCGGGTGTCGCGGTAGAACAGGCCGCGTTCGCTCGGCTGTCGGATCGCGCCGTCGGTGTCGGTGATGAGGACGCATTCGCCGATGTTGATCGTGAGCTGGGCGGGTCCGACGCTGATCTCGTAGGCCATGAGCTCCCTCTCCTCGGCGACGTTTGGACGCGTGCCGCGAGGGCGAACGGCGGAGCCGAGTGCCCGGTTCGCTCAGGAGAGGATGGCGCGGATCGTCGCTTCCATCGTGACGAACGAGGCGCAGGCCGCCGCGACGAGCGGGAACAGGACGGGCGCGGTGCGCGGAAGGCGGGGCGCGCCGGACGGCGCGGTGTCGTTGGCGGGGACGGTGTTGGTGTGGTGGGTCATTGGGGGGCTCCTGGTCCGCGTTGGTGCGGATGCGGGACTAGGAGCAGGCGTCGTGCCAAGGCCCGCGCGATCGGTAAGATGTTGTAATCGCAAAGGAATATTCCGTGGCACCGAGCTTGGTCGGGTCTGTCTTGGCT
>CAXUBA010000289.1:0-2557 GCA_964249205.1 uncultured Acetobacteraceae bacterium
CGCTCTCGATGGGGTTGTTCGTGCTCTGCTTCAGCACCGACCGGCGCTGGCCCGCGGTCGCCCACCACACGATCCTGATCGGGCCCGATTACAAGGCCTCGCTCGACGCGATCTTCGACGGGGCGTCGTCGCCGCCTGCGGAGCCGAGCCTCTACCTGCACCGGCCGCTGGCGACCGACCCCGGCGCCGCGCCGCCGGGCGGCGACGCGTTCTACGTGCTGGCGCCGGTGCCGAACCTCCGGAGCCCGATCAACTGGGCGCGGGTCGCCGGCACGTTCCGCGATCGGATCGTGGCGGCGCTCGAGGTCCGCCTCATGCCCGGGCTTTCGCGCCACATCGTGACCGAGCGCGTGGTAACGCCCGTCGACTTCCGGCACGATTTCCTGTCCGAGGCGGGCGCCGGCTTCTCGGTGGCCCCGCTGCTCCGGCAGTCGGCCGCGTTCCGCTTCCACAATCGGGTCGGCGGCGCGGACGGGCTCTTCCTGGTCGGCGCCGGCACGCATCCGGGCGCCGGCGTGCCCGGCGTGCTGACCTCGGCGGTGATCGTGGACGGGCTGGTGCGACGCCGGCTCAAGCGGTCGGACCGTCGCCGTGCGCTGCGGACGCTCAGCCGGCACGGACGCTCGTTCCGCCTCGCGGGACGGCTGCTCACGGGCGAAACGCTGGGCGACGCGGCGGTGCTCTACCGGTTCTGCCGGACCATCGACGACCTGGCGGACCTGGCGCCCGATCGCGTCCGGGCGCGGGGACGGCTGCTGGCGCTGCGGGAGGCGGTCCGGACCGGCGACCGCACGGACAGCGACACGCGGCCGCTGCTGGCGCTCGCCGACCGGCGCGGGCTCTCGCTCGCGCCGGCGCTGCTGCTGATCGATACGATGATCGCGGACCTCGACCCCGGCCCGATCGGCTCGGTGGATGCCTTGCTCGGCTACGCGCACGGCGCCGCCGGCACGGTCGGCCTGCTGATGTCGGACCTGCAGACCGGCGGCGACGCCCGGGCGCGGCCGTTCGCCGCGTCGCTCGGCATCGCCATGCAGCTCACCAACATCGCCCGCGACGTCGCCGAGGACGCGGCGCGGGGACGCGTGTTCCTGCCCGTCCCAGGGCTGGGCGCCGCCGGCGCGACACCCGCTACGGTGCTCGCCGACGCGAACCGCGCGGCGGTGTTCGAGGCGGTCGGACGCGTGCTCGCGCTCGCCGACCGGCACTACCGCCACGCCGAGGCGGGCATCTGGTTGCTGCCCCGGCGGTCGCGGGCGGCGATCCGGGCGGCGGCGCGGCTCTACGAGGACATCGGCCGCGTTGTACGCGAGCGCGGCCCGGACGGGATTGCGTCGCCGCGCGCCGTGGTCGGCACCGGACGGCGTCTCGTGCTGCTGGGGCGCGCGCTCGCCGGGTCGGGGCGGCGGACGGCGGCGGCGGACGGCGCGACGGAGTCGCGCGGCCGGCTACGCGCCGGACGCGAGGGAGAGCAGCGACGCGGCGTAGGTCTCGATCACCTCGCTGAACGGCAGTCCGTCGCGTCGGACGAGGATGGCCCGGTGCCGGAGCACGGGCTGGTCGACGACGAGGCGGGACGACTGGCGGTCCGGTGACGCGGCGCCGCCGTCCCACAGCATGTCGGTCGCGACTGTCCGCCGCCGGAACGCGAGCGGGCGCACGACGCGTCCGAACGGCGTGTCGGTCCGGTCGAGCAGGCGCCGCATCGGTGCGGTGAGACGGGACGGGACGTACCAGTTCTCCGCGTCCGAGAGCAGCGTGCCGCCGAGACGGAGACGGACACGCCGGTAGCGGACCGGGGTGCGACGGTCGATCCGGAGCCGACGGCGCTGGGCGGCATCCGGTCGCGCGAGGCGGCTCTCGACGCGCTCGGCGACGAGGCGACGCGCGGTCGAGATGCGGTGCAGCGCGCACCAGCGCTCCAGCGCCACGGTCGCGCTCGGTGCGCGCAGCAGCGCCGCGTCGAGCTGCCGGAGGCGCAGGAGCGGATTGTCGGGTTCGACGTCGATCGTCACGATCCTGCCGCGCACGCCGTCACGATCTGGCGACGCACGCCATCAGGCCGGTGCGGCGAAGCGGGCGAAGCTTTCCTGGAGCGCGCGGTAGATCGGCGCCTTGAAGCCGACCGGCAGGGTCAGGAGGTCGGCGAGCGCGATCCACTGCCAGCGGTCGAACTCGACGGCGCCCGGGTGCGCGTCGAGCCGGATCTCGCGGTCGGTGCCGTGGAAGCGGAGGGCGAACCAGCGCTGTCGCTGGCCGCGGTAACGGCCGCCGAGCGCTCGGCCGAGCAGATGCGGCGGCAGGTCGTAGGTCAGCCAGGCCGCGTGCTCGCCGACGATCGTCGCGTTCGCGGTGCCGATCTCCTCGGCGAGCTCGCGGAGCACGGCGTCGCGCGGGGCTTCGCCGTCGTCGATGCCGCCTTGCGGCAGCTGCCAGATCGGCGCGTCTGCCGGCATGTCGGCGCGTCGGGCGACGAGGACCCGGCCGTCCGACGCGAACAGGGCCGCGCCGACATTCGCGCGATAGGGCAGGGCCTCGGGGTCAGACGACGAGGGGC
>CAXUBA010000290.1:0-2556 GCA_964249205.1 uncultured Acetobacteraceae bacterium
GCTCTGCCCGACGCGCGCTCTTCGGGGTTAGATCGCGGGCCCGGAACCCGCTAAACACTCGCGCGCCCTCCGCACGGGAACTGCGATCGTGTCGACATGGGAATGACCGGGCCGTTCCGCTTCCTGCCTGCGTCCGCCGGCCGGCGTCCCGTTGTCGCGCGGTCGCCGCGGCGGAAAAGCGTGGGCGCCTGGATTCTTCACGCGCCGCAAACGCTTCGCGCCCTCGTCCGGACGGACGAGATCTGGCTGCTCGCCCTCGCCGCCGCCGTCGGCCTCGCGTCGGGGATCGGCGTGGTCGCGATCAACGAGGCGTCGCTCTTCATGCACCGCGCGCTGTTCGCGGTCCCGGGCTCCGGACGCATTTCCGGCCTCGAAGCGATCGATCCGCTTCGCGTGGTGCTCGTGCCGACCCTCGGCGGCCTCGCGCTCGGGCTCATCGGGCTGGCGATCAGCCGCCGGCGCCGGCATCGCCCCGTCGATCCGATCGAGGCGAACGCGCTCTACGGCGGCCAGCTCTCCGTCGTCGACAGTCTCATCGTCGTGCTGCAGACCGTGCTGTCGAACGGCTTCGGCGCCTCGATCGGCCTCGAAGCCGGCTACACGCAGATCAGCGCCGCCTTCGGCTCCAAGCTCGGCCGCTTCTTCCGGGTGCGGCGCGGCGATCTCCGTCTGCTCGTCGGCTGCGGCGCCGCGGGCGCGATCGCGAGCGCGTTCGACGCGCCGCTCGCCGGCGCCTTCTACGCCTTCGAGCTCGTCATCGGCACCTACGCGCTCACCTCGCTCGCCCCCGTGATCGTGGCTGCCGTCGTTTCGGTGCTGGTGACCCGCGTGCTCGGTGGCAACGTCGCCCCCGCCCTCAATCTCGTTCTACCGTCCCGGATCGCCCCGGTCGACTACCTGCCGATCGTCGCGCTCGGCATGCTCGCGGCCCTCGTGGGCATCGCGGTCATGCGCGCGGTGACGCTGACCGAGACGGCGTTCCGCCGGAGCGGCGTCCCCGGCTGGCTGCGGCCCGCGATCGGTGGCTTCGGTCTCGGCCTCCTCGCGCTGGTGTCGCCCGCCGTGCTGTCGTCCGGCCATTCCGCGATGCAGGTCGGGCTGACCGGCGTCTGGAGCATGCCGCACGTGGCCGTGCTTCTCGTGCTGAAGGCGGTCGCCTCCTCGATCTCGATCGGCTCGGGCTTCCGCGGCGGCCTGTTCTTCGCCTCCCTCTTCCTCGGCGTGCTGACCGGGACGCTGTTCGGCGACGCGCTCGCGTTCACCGGGGAGGTCCAGTCGCTGCCGCCGGTCGTCTGCGCGCTCGTCGGCATGAGCGCGCTCGCGGTCGCCGTGATCGGCGGCCCGCTCACCATGGCGTTTCTCGCGCTCGAAACGACAGGCAGCCTGCCGCTCACCATCGCCGTGCTGGTCGCCGCCGTCGTCTCGTCGGTCACCACGCGCCGGAGCTTCGGCTACTCATTCGCGACCTGGCGCTTCCATCTCCGCGGCGAGGCGATCCGGAGCGCCGTCGACATCGGCTGGGTGCGCTCGCTCTCGGTCGGCCGCATGATGCGGCGCGAGGTCCGCACCGTCCGACGCGACACGCCGCTCGCACAGATCCGGCGCGACTACCCGCTCGGCTCTCAGCCGCGCATCTTCTCGGTGGACGAGGCGGGACGCTACGCCGGGCTCGCCGTGGTCGCCGAGATCCACGCGGCGCACGACGAGGACGGCACGCTCGCCGACATGCTGCAGCACCCGAACGACGTCCTCCTGCCGCAGCAGACCGCGAAGGAAGCGATCAACGCCTTCGAGAACGCCGAGGCCGACGCACTGGTCGTGGTCGACGATCTCGAACGGCGCCAGGTGCTCGGCATGCTGACGGAGCAGTTCGCGCTCAAGCGCTACAGCGAGGAACTCGACCGCGCCCGCCGCGAGATCTCCGGCGAATGACCGGGCTCTTCGTGACGTTCGAGGGCGGCGAGGGCGCCGGCAAGTCGACGCAGGCGCGGTTGCTCGCCGACCATCTCCGCGACCGCGGCCGCGAGGTCGTGTTGACGCGCGAGCCCGGCGGCACGGCGGGCGCCGAACGGCTCCGCGCGCTGCTCCTCGCGCCCGAGGCCGACTGGTCGGAGAGCAGCGAGATCCTGCTTCATTTCGCCGCCCGCGCCGACCATCTCGACCGGCTGATCCTCCCGGCCCTCGGGCGCGGCGCCGCCGTGATCTCGGACCGCTTCGCCGATTCGACCCTCGCCTACCAGGGCTGGGGCCGCGGCGCCGACCGCGCGCTGATCGAGGCGTTGACCGCACGTCTGCCGCGCCGGCCGGATCGCACCGTCGTGCTCGACGTCGATCGCGCGACGCGGCTTGCCCGCGTGAGGGCCCGGGGCGAGGAGGCCGACCGCTACGAGCGCGAAGCGGACGCGTTCCACGCCCGCGTCGCCGACGGCTACCGGGCGATCGCGGCGGCCGATCCGGAACGCTGCCTGGTCATCGCCGCATCCGGCACGGTCGACGAAATACAAGGCCTGATCCGGGAAGGCCTGGGGATCTGAAGCGCGGGGCTTTGCCCCGCAC
>CAXUBA010000291.1:0-2525 GCA_964249205.1 uncultured Acetobacteraceae bacterium
CTGACCCGCGGTGCTGTCGTTGGCAATGCGGAAGCCTTCCGGCTTCGGCAGCGCCCCGAGAAGCGCGAGCAGGACGAGAAGATGGATGAGGCCCGATGCGGCCGCCGGCGCGCCCAGACGCTCGGGTTCGTCGCGGCTCCCTGCCAGCGGCGACGGAGCGCGCGACAGCGCGGCCCGTCGCCGGCTGTCGATCGGCTCGGACCGGACCGGGCGGAGTGAGGGGCGGCGCGGATCGGCGGCCGTGGCGATATCGATGGCGGCACTCGACGCTTCGATGGAGCGCTCCTGTTATCGTGCGGCGCGGTCCCCCGCAAAGCGCCGGCCGGCCGCCGCCGTGCCTCAGGCGCGCCGCTTCAGGACCGACGCGCGCGGGCGGCAGGCTCGACCCGTCCGGCGGCCGCGTCGGCCGCGGTGACGAACGACGAGGCGATCGCCGCGAACTCGTCCGGCTTGTCGACGTGCAGCCAGTGTCCGGCCTCGCGCAGCGTCGCGAGCCGCGCCCGCGGGAAGAAGCGACGGATGTCGGCGTGATGGGCGGGTTCGATGTAGTTCGAGCGTTCGCCGCGGAGGAACAGCGCGACCCCGTCGTACGCGGCGCCGGACGGGAAGTGCGGCCAGCCTTCGGCCTCGTCGATCGAGGCCACGATCTCGCGAAGGCCGATCCGCCAGCGCATCGGCGGCCGCGCGTCGAGGTTCTGCAGCAGCAGTGCCCGGATGGTGGCGTCGGGCACATGTTCGGCGAGTGCCGCGTCGGCTTCCGCCCGCGTCGAAAGGCGCGCGATCGGCAGCGACAGCATCGCGTCCGCGAACAGGCGGTTGCCGTGCGTGTAGGCGACCGGCGCGATGTCGGCGACCAGGAGACGCGCCACCCGGTCGGGCGCGAGAAGCGTCGTCGCCATGGCGACCTTGCCGCCGAGCGAATGGCCGACGAGCACGCAGCGCCCGATCTCGAGCCGGTCGAGCGTTTCGAGCACGTCGCCGGCCATCTCGCGGATCCGGAGCGGCCCGGCCGGACTGTCGCCGTGGCTTCGGAGATCGAGCCCGATCGTGCGCCGCTCGAGCGCGAACAGACGGAGCAGACGGCCGAGGTTCCGTGCACGCCCGAACAGCCCGTGGATCAGAACCACCGGAATGCGGGATCCCGTGTCGCCGCCAGGTGACGGCGCGTCGGTCGCATGGAGCAGCATGACGCATCATGTCACGGCGGCGCGCCGACACGCCACCGCGCCACCGCGCCCGCGGTGCGGCCGGTCAGCCGCCGGTCACGAGCACGATCTTCCCGATGTGCCGGCTGCTTTCCATCAGACGGTGCGCATCGGCGACCCGCGCCAGCGGGAACGTCGCCTCGATCACCGGCGCGACCCGGCCGTCCGCCAGCAGCGGCCAGATCTCACGCCGGAGCGCCGACGCGATCGCCGCCTTCTCGTCGCCGCTTCGTCGCCGGAGGGTCGCGCCCGTGACGGTCAGGCGCTTGGCCATGATCGGCGCGAGGTCGACCCGCGTCGCCTCCGCGCCGCCAAGGAACGCGATGATCGAAAGGCGCCCGCCCGGGGCGAGCGCCTCGAGGTTGGGGGCGAGATACGGACCGCCCACCATGTCGAGCACGACGTCGACGCCGCGTCCCCCGGTCAGCGACCGGACCTTGCCCGCCCAGTCCGCCTCCGTCCGGTAGTTGATCGCGTCCGACGCGCCGTGACGGACGCAGGCGGCGCATTTCTCGTCGGTGCCGGCCGTGGCGATCGCACGTGCGCCCCGCGCGCGCGCGAACTGGATCGCGGTCAGGCCGATCCCGCTCGTGCCGCCGTGCACGAGAAGGGCTTCGCCGGGGGCGAGCGCGGCGCCGTTCAGCGCTCGCTCGCCGAACACGTTCGCCCAGACGGTGAACGCGTTTTCCGGCAGGGACGCGGCGCGGACGGGATCGAAGGCGGAGGGAAACGGCAGGCACTGCCGCGCCGGGGCCACGCAGTATTCCGCGTAGCCGCCGCCGTTGGTCAGCGCCGTCACCGCGTCGCCCGGCGCGAGCGAGCGGCCGAGACCGTCGCCCACTCCGACCACGCGTCCCGCGACCTCGAGGCCGAGCACCGGACTAGCGTCGGCGGGCGGCGGGTACTGACCCTGACGCTGCGCGACGTCCGGTCGGTTCACGCCGGCGGCCGCGACCGCGATCAGCACCTCGTCGGGCCCGGGTTCCGGCAGCGGTACCTCGATCAGGTGGAGCTGGTCCGCGCCGCCCGGCGACCGGACCGCGACCTGTCGCATGGTCTTGGGAAGCGTCATGCGAAGGCAACCCCGGCGAGCGGCTTCGGTTCTGTCCGCGGAGGACGACGCATGCCGAACGCGACCGAAAACGTGGCGCGGCTCCAGATGCCGCAGCCGCCGAGCCCGCCGACCCCGATGCCGCCGCCGACCCCGGAGCCGGACGAGGACGTCCCGGTGCCGCTCGACGACCCGCCGCTGCCCGTGCCCGTGCCGCCGGCCGACCCGCCGCCACCGATGCGGCTCTGACCGACGCGCGCTCTTCGGGG
>CAXUBA010000292.1:0-2513 GCA_964249205.1 uncultured Acetobacteraceae bacterium
GTCCAGAGCCGGTAGCAGGTGCCGGGCGCGACGCGGCCGGCGCGCCCGGCACGCTGGTCGGCGCCGGCGCGGCTGACGCGGACGGTCCGGAGGCGGGGCAGGCCGGTCGCGGGATCGAGCGCGGGAGCGCGCCGGTAGCCGCCGTCGATTACCGAGCGGACGCCCGGAACGGTCAGCGAGGTTTCGGCGATCGTGGTCGCGAGAACGATCCGTCGCTCGCCGCCGGTGCCGGGGCGGAGCGCCTCGTCCTGTGCGGCGGGCGCCAGGTCGCCGTGCAGCTTCAGCACGCGCGCGACGCAGTCGGCGAGTGCCGCGGCGGTGCGGTCGATCTCGCCTTTGCCGGGCAGGAAGGCGAGGATGTCGCCCTCGTTCTGCGCGAGCGCCAGGCGGGCGGCGCGCGCGACGGCGTCCGGCAGGTCGCGGGTCGCGGCGAGGTCGCGCTTGCTGTGCTTCACGGCGACGGAAAAGGTGCGGCCCTCGCTCCGGAACACCGGGGCATCGCCGAGGAGCGTCGTGAGGGCGGCGCTGTCGGCGGTCGCGGACATCGCGAGGAGGCGGAGTTCGGGACGGGTCCGCTGGAGGTCGAGCGCGAAGGCGAGGGCGAGGTCGGCGTCGAGGCTCCGCTCGTGGATCTCGTCGAACACGACCGCGGCGATGCCGTCGAGCGTCGGTTCGGCGAGCAGGCGGGCGACGAGCAGCCCCTCGGTCACGACCTCGACGCGTGTCGCGGCGGACACGGCGGCGTCGATCCGGGTGCGGTAGCCGACGCGCGCGCCCACGGGCTCGCCGAGCAGGGCGGCCATCCTCGTGGCGGCGGCGCGCGCGGCGAGGCGCCTCGGTTCAAGCACGAGAATGGTCGCGTCACCGCGCCAGGGGGCGTCCTCGAGCAGTGCGAGCGGGACGAGCGTCGTCTTGCCGGCGCCGGGCGGCGCGACGAGGACGGCGTTCGGCGTGCCCGCGAGCGAGCCGAGCAGCGCCGGAAGGAGGGACGCGACCGGCAGCGCGTCGCGGTCGTCGGACGGGATCGGTTGTCGCACAGCCGAGCGTATGGTCCGCTGCGCGGTCCGCCATCAAGCCGGGATTGTGCCGATGAGGCGACCGATCGCTTGCCTCGTTCTCGCCTGCGCCGCGAGCGGGAGCGCGGCGGCGCGCGTCGCAGTGTCGGAGCCGGGGATGGCGCCGATGACGATCGGCTCCGATGCCCTGCGATCGCTGCCGGCCGCGACGGTCGACGTCGCGAGCCACGGGCGCGTCGTGCGGTATGCCGGACCGCGTTTGTGGGACGTGCTCGCCAAGGCGGGCGCGGTCGACGGCACGCCGGACCGCCGGCTGCACGAGACGCTCACCGTCACGGGCGCGGACGGCTACGCGGCGCCGCTCGCGCTCGCGGAGATCGATCCGGCGTTCGAGGGCAAGGACGTGATCCTCGCCCGCACGCGGGACGGCGCGGCGCTCGCGCGACCGCGCCTCGTGGTGCCGCGCGATCGTCACCCGGGGCGGGACGTGCGCGACGTGGAGCGGATCGCGATCGCCGCGGGCTCGTAGGGCGCGCGCCGACCGTTTCGACGCCGGGAAAGAAGGGATCGGGCCGCGCCGGTCCGGCGATGCGGTGGGACGGACGCGAACCGTCATCAAACCTTCTTCCCGGCACGTCACGACGGAGAGGAAGGTCCGCCACCGGAACGGCCGGACGCGGTCGCGACGGTCGATGCATGTTCGGAAACGCGATGCGGCTGCTGCTCGTCGAGGATCACCCCGGTCTCCGGGACACTCTGGCCGCCCATCTTCGCGGTCTCGGCTACGCGACGGACGCCTTCGCGACCGGCCTCGACGCGATCGAGGCGGCGAGCCTCGCCTCCTACGATGCGGGCATCCTCGATCTCGGCCTGCCCGACATCGACGGCATCGACGTCCTCCGCCGCCTCCGCCGGGACGCGGCGGCGACCTTTCCGGTCATCGTGCTGACCGCCCGCGACGCGGTGCAGGACCGGGTCACCGGCCTCGACAGCGGCGCCGACGACTACATCCTGAAGCCGTTCGACCTCGACGAGTTCGACGCGCGGCTCCGGACCATTCTGCGTCGGCCGGGACGGCGTCGCGAGAAGGTCGAGCGGTTCGCCGACATCGGCTTCGACACGATCTCGCGCACGGTGAGCGTCGGCGACCGCGCGCTCGACCTGACCCGCCGCGAAACGGCGCTGCTCGAGGAGCTGCTTCGGGCGCAGGGAAGGACGGTGGTCCGGGACGAGCTCGCCGAGCGGATCTACGGTCATGACGACAGGGTCAGCGCGAACGCGATCGAGGCGGTCGCCTCCCGCGTCCGCCGCCGCCTCGCCGCCGCCGCCGCGGCGACGACGGTCGAGGCGGTGCGCGGCATCGGCTACCGGCTGCGGGCGTCGTCGTGAGTCGGCCGGGCTTTCCCTCCGGCAGCCTTCGCGGCCGGCTGGTCGCGTCGACTTCCGCGGTCGCGGTCGCGAGCCAAGCCCGGACACCGTCCTTGAGCACTGGGGTGG
>CAXUBA010000293.1:0-2512 GCA_964249205.1 uncultured Acetobacteraceae bacterium
CGAGGCGAGCGGTCCGGGTCGATCCAAGGCCAAGCGCGCCGCCCACCAGGCACCGCCGCCCGCGAGCAGCAGCACCGCCAGCAACGCCGCGACGACCCTCAGTGCGACGCCCGGAAGAGGATGCTGGCGTTGGTGCCGCCGAAGCCGAAGCTGTTGGACAGCGCCGTGTCGATCGAGCGTTCCTGGGCGGCGAGGGCCACCCGGTCGATCACGCTCTCGCGGCTCGGTTTGTGCAGGTTCAGCGTCGGCGGCGCCGCGCCGTCGCGGATCGCCAGAAGCGAGAAGATCGCCTCGATCGCGCCCGCCGCCCCGAGCAGATGCCCGGTCGCCGACTTGGTCGACGACATCGCCAGCCCACGTGCCGCCTCGCCGAAGAAACGCTCCACGCTGTCGAGTTCGAGATCGTCGCCCGCCGGTGTCGAGGTGCCGTGCGCGTTGACATATTGCACGTCCGCTGCCGTCAGCCCGCCGCTCCGGAACGCCGCCCGCATCGCCCTGAAGGCGCCGTTGTTGCCCGGCGCGGTGATGTGGAAGGCGTCGCCCGACATGCCGTAGCCGGCGACCTCGCCATAGATCTTCGCGCCGCGCGCGCGTGCGTGGGAAAGCTCCTCGAGGATCACCACGCCGGCACCCTCGCCCATCACGAAGCCGTCACGCTTCTCGTCCCATGGCCGGGAAGCGTGCGCCGGCTCGTCGTTGAAGTCCGTCGACAGCGCCCGCGCGGCGCAGAAGCCCTGCATGCCGAGCGGACAGATCGCGCCCTCGGCGCCGCCCGCCACCATCACGTCCGCATCGCCGAGCATGATCAGCCGCGAAGCGTCGCCGATCGCGTGCACGCCGGTCGCGCACGCGGTCACCACCGCGTGGTTAGGGCCCTGGAACCCATAGCGGATCGAAAGCTGCCCCGAGGCCAGATTGATCAGCGACGACGGGATGAAGAACGGCGACAGGCGTCGCCCTCTTCCCTCGTGCACCTGGACGGCCGCTTCGGCGATCGACTCGATGCCGCCGATGCCGGAGCCGATCATCACCCCGGTACGTTCGCGCTCCTCTTCGGACGGGTCGGTCCAGCCCGCATCCTCGATCGCCTCGATCGCGGCCACCATGCCGAGATGGATGAAGCGGTCCATCTTCTTCTGATCCTTGACCGGGATCCACTCGGACAAGGTCAGGCCGCCTTCGGCGCGCGTGCCGGCGGGCACCTGCCCCGCGATCCTGGACGTCAGCTCCGACGTGTCGAAGGACTGGATCGCGGTGATGCCGCTCTGCGCCTCGAGAAGCCGGCCCCAGACGCGCTCGACGCCCAGACCGAGAGGGCTCGCGATCCCCATTCCGGTGACGACCACCCGGCGGCCGATCGAGTGCGGTCCGAACTGGACCCTCGCGTTTTCCGACATCGAACCGACCGGGACTGGGTTCAGGCCGCCTTCTGCTTCTCGATATAGTCGATCGCGTCCTTGACCGTGATGATCTTCTCGGCCGCATCCTCGGGGATCTCGACGCCGAACGCCTCCTCGAAGGCCATCACCAGCTCGACCGTGTCGAGGCTGTCCGCACCGAGATCGTCGATGAAGGACGCTTCGGGCGTCACCTTGCTCTCCTCGACGCCCAGATGCTCCACGACGATCTTCTTGACCTTGTCGGCGATGTCACTCATCGGCCTCGTCCCCGCTCGCGGTTGAAACGATACTCGTCCTGCACTTTTCCGCCCCCGGACCATTCCGGTCGGGCGGCCTCGGATCTCCGCTCCGGACGAAGCAGCGGGGCGCTTAGCATGCTTCCGATCGGGCCGCCAAGCCGACCGGGACGACGCAATGACGCCCCACCCGGCGCCGCGTTGCCGGACCGCGGCGCACGGCGTCACCGGACGGATGGATCCTCCGGTCAGCCCGTCCGCCTGTCCGCCCGGCCTCGCCATGGCCCGCTCACGGCATCGCCATGCCGCCATTGACGTGCAGCGTCGTGCCCGTCACCCAACCCGCCTCGTCCGAGGCCAGATAGAGCACGCCGGCGGCAACGTCGTGCGCCGTGCCCAGGCGCCCCAGCGGAATGGCGGCCTGCAGCGACGTGCGCTGCGCCTCCGGCAACCCGGCGGTCATCGCGGTGTCGACGAAGCCGGGCGCCACCGCGTTGACCGTGATGCCGCGCGAGGCGACCTCGCGAGCGAGCGAGCGGGTCATGCCGATCATGCCGGCCTTGGCGGCCGAGTAGTTGGCCTGCCCGGCATTGCCGATGACCCCCACCACGCTGGCGACGTTGATCACGCGGCCGGCACGCCGGCGCACCATCCCGGCCAGCGCCGAGCGGATCAGCCGGAACGGCGCCGTCAGGTCGACCTCCAGCACCCGGTCCCAGTCCGCATCCTTCATCCGCAGCGCAAGCCCGTCGCGGGTCAGGCCGGCATTGTTGACCAGGATGTCGAGCCGGCCATGGGCCGCCTCCACCGAGCCCACCAGAGCGGCGGGCGCGGCCGGGTCGGTCAGCTCGGCCGCATGCACGCTCGCCCGCTCGC
>CAXUBA010000294.1:0-2487 GCA_964249205.1 uncultured Acetobacteraceae bacterium
GGCGGCGCACGCGCGGCGCCAGAAACCGTCCGCGTCCGGGCCGAGCAGCGCGCGGCAACGGGCAAGAGCGCGCCAGTCGCGGATCGCCGCGTCCGCCGTCCCGGCACGGTCGCCGGACGCGCCGGTGGCGAAGGGAAGCGCGTTCTCACGCCGCAGCGCCGCCTCGATCGCGCCGAGCGCCCGCCGGCAGAGCGCGTCGGGGAGCGAGGGGCGTCCGGCTTCGCCCCGCCATGCCGCGATCTCGCGGAGCGCGGTCGCGACCAGGGCGTCGCGAAACGGAGCCGGGCAGAGGAACAGCGCGTCGGGGCCAAGCTCGACGGCGGCCAGCACCGCGAGCCCGTGCACCCCGGTCCGTTCGAGCGCGAGTTCCGCGAGCAGCCGGCCAAGCCCGTCCCGGCGTGGCGGGACCGCCCAGGGCACCGGTGTCCCGTCCGTCCGGACCCCTCGGTCCAGGTCGCCGAGGATCGCGTCGATCGAGCGGAACCGTCGCGCCGCCTCGACAATCGCCGCCGGGTGCGCGGTGCCGTGGCCGATCGACGCCGCGAGACGGCGCGCCTGGTCGCGCGGCAGCCGCAGCAGCAGCAGCGTGTCCCGCTCGATCGAGCGGGCGAGCAGGGCGGCCGGCCCGGCGGCCGGCCCCCATCGGAGGAACCGGCCGAAATGGCGGCCGAGGACGCGAAACAGGGACAGAAAGCGAATGATGACGATCCGTTTCCGAAACGGGTGAATGTATCGGGGTCGGTCGCCGCGTCGCAACCGCCCCGACGCGCGGCCCGTTGGACGCTTCGTCGGCCGCGATCCCGCGGGCGACGTGTCGGGAGCGGAGGATCGCGATGGTCGAAGGTCAGCCGTTCCGTCTCGTCGTGGTCGGCGGCGGCATCGCCGGGATCGAGGTCGCGACGCGGATCGGCCGCACGCTCGGTCGCCGCGGCCGGGTCCGGCTCACCCTCGTCGATCGGGGCCTCGCGCATATCTGGAA
Organism: uncultured Acetobacteraceae bacterium; assembly: GCA_964249205.1. Taxonomy (GTDB): domain Bacteria; phylum Pseudomonadota; class Alphaproteobacteria; order Acetobacterales; family Acetobacteraceae; genus CAXTPV01. The sequence goes on from CAXUBA010000294.1 coordinate 980, forward strand.
GCCCAATCTCCACACGATCGCCGCCGGAACCGGTCGACCGGAACGCGAGAAGGTCGGCCTGCTCGCGCACGCCAAGCGGAACCACTACCTGTTCCGCCCGGGCACGCTCGCGGGCGTCGACCGCGCGCGCCGCATCGTCGAACTCGGCCCGTTCGACGATGGCACCGGTGCGACCGCCGGCGTCGCCGAACGCGAGATCGGCTACGACGCGCTGATGCTCTCGATCGGCAGCCGCGCCAACGATTTCGGCATTCCCGGCATCGCCGAGCACTGCACCTTCATCGACAGCCTGCCTGAGGCTGACCTGTTCCATGCCCGGTTCCGTCGCGCGATGTTCGTGGCCGCCGAGACCGGACGCGCGCTCGACGTCGCGATCGTCGGCGGCGGCGCGACCGGGGTCGAGCTCGCGGCCGAGATCAAGCACGCGCTCAACGTGATGGGCCGCTACGGCGACAGTGCCCGTCCGGTGCCGCCGCTCCGGCTCACCTTGGTCGAGAGCGGCGACCGGCTTCTTCCCGCCTTCCCGGCCCGGGTGTCGGCCGAGGCGGCGCGGACGCTCGAAGGGCTCGGGGTCAGGATCTGCACCGCGACCGCCGTCACCGGCGCGGACGAGGGGGGCTTGCAGCTGAAAGATGGCGGTCGGATCGACGCGTCGCTGGTCGCCTGGGCGGCCGGGGTGCGGGCGCCGGCGGCTCTCGACGCGATCGACGGGCTCGAGCGGTCACGCTCGGGCCAGATCGTGACGACCGCCACGCTGCAGGCGAAGGGCGACGACGCGATCTTCGTGCTCGGCGATTGCGCGTCCGTGACCGATGCCGACGGCAAGCGTGTGCCGTCGACCGCCCAGGCGGCGCGACAGGAGGCGATCCACTTCGCGCGGCACGTGCGCCCCTGGCTGGACGGGCGCGGCATGGCCCCCTTCCGCTACCACGACAAGGGTGCGATCGTGTCGCTCGCCGACTTCAACGGCTGGGGAACGCTGGGGCGGGTGGTGTTCGGCGGCGGCGTGCTCAAGGGCCTGTCCGCGCGTCTCGCGCACGATCTGCTCTACCGGCAGCACCAGGTCGAGGTACAGGGCGCAGCACGCGGCGCGGCACTCTGGGCGTCGGACGGTCTCGACCGCATTCTGAGCCCCGCCATCCGTCTCGATTAGGCGGGAGCCACCGGGTTCACTCGCCCGGACCACCCTCCGCCGGCGGAGACCCGCCCGGTGGATACCCCTGCTGCGGATAGGCCTGAGGCGGGTAACCCTGAGGCGGCTCACCGGGCTCGCCGGGTGGACCGGCATAGCCGCCCTGCTGCCCGGCCCCGTTCGGCGCGTATCCCGGCTGGGCGTAACCCGGCTGGGCGTAACCCGGCTGGGCGTAACCCGGCTGGGCGTAACCGGGCTGGGCATAACCGGGTTGTGCGTAGCCCGGCTGGACGTAGCCACCTGGCGGCGGCGCGACATAGGCCGGCTGGGACGGCGCGGCCGGCGTGGTCGCCGCGCCGCCGGCCGCACCGAGTGC
>CAXUBA010000295.1:0-363 GCA_964249205.1 uncultured Acetobacteraceae bacterium
GGAAGCGCCCGCCCCCCTTGGCGCCATGCCAGAGCAGGGCCTTGAACCCGATCCTCAGCTTGCCGACCCTTCCCACCGATGCCGGATCGCGAGCCGACCGAAACGACCGTAACGCGCTGGCCCCTCCCGGCCCGCGCCGCCGCCGCCGCGGATCTTCGCCAAGCCCTCGAGACGCTCGCCGGCGCGGCGGGACTGACGCTCCCGGACGATCCCGACACCGCCGCCGCGATCGCCGCGATCGGCGGCAACAGCCCATTCCTCGCCGACCTTGCTCGCCGGGAATGGCGAAGCGTCCTCCGCCTCGCCGCCGAAGGGCCGGATCCAGTGATCGCCGACGCGCTCCGCCTCGCCGCCGCGGCGGAC
>CAXUBA010000295.1:373-2479 GCA_964249205.1 uncultured Acetobacteraceae bacterium
GCCCGCGCCTCCCGCTCCGCGCCGCACTCCGAAACGCCAAGCGCATCGTCGCCCTCGCGACCGCCTGGGCCGATCTCGGCGGGCTCTGGCGTCTCGAACAGGTCACCGACGCCCTGACCCGGCTCGCCGAAACGGCGCTGCGCGTCGCGGTCGATCACCTCCTGCACCACGAGGCCGGGCGCGGCCGACTGCCGCCGCCACGCGATCGACGCGTTCCTTCGCGCGGGTCCGGTTTCGCCGTCATCGCCATGGGCAAGCTCGGCGCCGGCGAGCTCAACTACTCGAGCGATGTCGATCTCGTCCTCCTCTACGACCCGGACGCCGCTTCGGTCGGGATCGACCACTCCGAACTCGCCTCCACCTTCAGCCGCATCAGCCGCGATCTCGTGACCCTTATGGAGGCGCGCGACGCCGACGGCTACGTGTTCCGGGTCGACCTCCGCCTCCGTCCCGATCCCGGTTCCACCCCGCCCGCGATCTCGCTCGCCGCCGCCATCGGCTACTACGAGGGCACCGCGCAGACCTGGGAACGCGCGGCCTGGAGCAAGGCGCGCCAGGTGGCCGGCGACGAGACCACCGGCACCGCCTTTCTCGCCGCGATCGCGCCTTTCGTCTGGCGCCGGCACCTCGACTTCGCCGCGATCGACGACATGCAGGCGATGAAGGCACGGATCGACGCCGCCGCCACGGCAACCGCCGCGATCCTCGATCCCGCCGATCCTGTCGCGACCTTTCTCGGCCGCGACCTCAAGCGCGGGCCTGGCGGCATCCGCGAGATCGAGTTCATCGCCCAGACGATGCAGCTCGTCTGGGGCGGTCGCCATCCCGAGCACCGCCTGCGCGGCACGGTCGAGGCACTCCGCCTCCTGGCCGATCGCGGCCGCCTCGATCCGGACGAGACGCGAGGGCTCGTCCGGAGCTATCGCGCCCTCCGGACCGCGGAGCACCGCCTCCAGATGGTGGCCGACCGGCAGACCCACGCGCTTCCCGTCGACCGCGATGGTTTCGCGAACTTCGCCCGCTTCATGGGCCTGTCGACCGCCGACGCGCTCGTCGCCTTCCTCGCGGACGCGACCGAGCCCGTGGGGGCCGCCTTCCGTGCCGTCCTCGGCCCGACCGCCACGCCGGCGCCGCTGCCCGTCGCTCCGTTCCGCGACGCGGCCGCGGCGGCGGCGCGCATCGACGCCCTCCGAGCCGGTCGGCCGCGCGCGCTCCGAAGCGAACGCGCCCGCGCCCTGCACGACCGCGTGCTGCCCGTGCTGCTCGATAGCCTCCGCGGGAGCGCCGACCCGGACGCGGCGCTCGTCCGCTGGGCCACCCTGATCGACGGGCTTCCCGAAGCCGTCACCCTGCTCTCGCTGCTGGTCCGGCACGAGGCCCTGGTCCGCCGGATCGCCGACCTCCTGTCGGCCGCCCCGCCGCTCGCCGACACGCTCGCCGCCTCGCCGGACGCGATCGAAGGGTTGCTCGCGCCCGACGCGATCGATCGGACGCCGGGCCGCACCCTCCGACGACTGCTCCGCGGCAGGCGGGATCCCTTCTCCGTCGAGACCGCGATCGAGACCGCGCGCCGCCACGTCCGCGGCGAGGAGTTCCGCCTCGCCGTGCTCGAACTCGAGTGCCGGATCGACCTCGACGACGCCGGCCGCGCGCGTACCGCGCTCGCCGACGCGGTGATCGCGCTCCTGCTCGATCGCGTCCGCCGCGCGCACGAGCGTCGCTGGGGACGCTTCGCCGGCGGCGGCCTCGTCGTGGTGGCGCTCGGCAAGGCGGGATCGCGCCGGATGATCGCCGGGTCCGACCTCGACCTCCTCCTCGTCTACGACGCCGCCGCGCCGGATCCCGATGCCGGCGTGGCGCCCGGGAGCTACTACGGCCGGCTCGCCCACGCGCTGATCGCGGCGCTGACCGCACCGGGCCGGGACGGACCGCTCTATCCGTGCGACATGCGTCTCCGACCGTCCGGACGTGCCGGGCCGGTCGCCGTCTCGCTCGATGGCTTCGAGCGCTACCATCGGGAAGACAGCTGGACCTGGGAGCGGATGGCGCTCACCCGCGCGCGCCCGGTCGCCGGACCGCCGCCGCTCCGCCGCCGCGTCGCCCGCG
>CAXUBA010000296.1:0-2474 GCA_964249205.1 uncultured Acetobacteraceae bacterium
CCTACATCGGTGCCGGTGATGACGAGACATCGCCGATTGATCCGTCGGCAGTCGCGCTCAGACCGAGCTGGGTCGCAAGACCGGCTGGATCGGCCTGAGCCAACTGCAGGAGCGCCAGCAGCCCCTCCGGCTGGGCTGGTCGCACCGCCACCGTAAGGACGCCCCCGTGCTTAATGAAGGTCGCCAGAGCCGCGTCGGTCTGGCGACCCTGGGGCAGCTGCGCGATCATCGGATCCTGTCCGATGCGCGTCACGAGTCCGGCCCGGAGCGAAGCAGACGGCAATCCGGATCTCGCGGCCACCATTCCGAGAACACGGTCCAGCATCCCGGCGTCCGTGATCCGGGCCGTCGCCGACACGAGTTCCGCGTTGGCGAGCACCCCGAGAAGGTCTGCCGCGTTCGGGTGAGACTTGTCGAAAGGCGCGACGTCCAGGTGCGCGAGGACAATCGTGAACCCGAGCTTGCCGAGCTTGTCGAGCGTCAGCGTCTCGCGGTTGACGAAGCCGCCGCCCGCGAACCTGTAGGCTCCGTCCGCTTGGAGCGAGCCGTCCAGCGCGTCGAGACCCATCGCCTGAAGAACCGCCGCGCTCTTCCCGTCAGTCGGCCGCAGGACGAAGCGATCCAACGTGAGACGTGCCGTCGAGGAGGATCCGGTCGCGCCCGGGCTTCCCGTCATCTTCATGTGCGAGATCGAGGCGACCGGCGCGCCGTGCGACGTCGCGGCGAAACCGTCGAGCTCGACCGCCACCGGCTCGGTTGCCGCTGGCGCGTGGAGACCGCGCTCCAGCGCGTTCACGGCGGTCGCCATGTCGATGCCGGACACACGACCCTCGTCGAAGGTCAGGCGATCGACGCGAGCGGCGTTCGGAACCGGAAGCACGAAGCCCCGGATGTCGACCGAGGTCGGCCGCCCGGCCCCGTAGTCCGCGATCGCGATCGTGTCGGTGGTGGCTCTGCCTCCGCCACCTTGCACTGCCACGTGGGCGAGCGTCGCATGCCCGATCAGGGCGGTCGCGGGATCGAAGGTCTGGCCTGGGACGGTCGGGGGAAGGATGAGGTCGCTCGCGTCCAGCGTGCTGGCGGTCAGGACGCTGGGTCCGCGCCCGCCCGTCATCTTCAGCCCGTTCCCGCGCAACCACGCGAGCTTGCCCGGCGACCCGCCAGGTCTCACCGAGATGCTGTCGGCCGTCAGCAGCTCACCGGACGCGAGGCGCATCGCGACGTGCGACAGGTCAGCGGATCCCGCAAGCGGATGAACGGCCGAACCGTCGTAGGCGAACGATCCGCCCGGCCCGAGCGACTGCCGGATCTGCGCGGTGGCCGTTCGCAGTTCCGACTGCCCGTGAGCGACGGCCCACCACCAGCCACCACCGACGGCGACGGCGACCACGGCGAATGCGACGCCTGTGACCCACGCTACCTTCATCCCGGTCTTCCCGTTCGATACGTGGCCGATGCGGTTCGAAGAATGTCACCCGTGAGCGTCCACCGGAAGCGCCAGGTTCCTGACGGACCGCATCGACTTCGCTGTCGTCGTGGGTTGTTCGAGGCCGATCGTTCTGTCTGGATCGGATCATGACGACGAATGCGGAAGTCGAACTCGAGCCGCTGCGTCCTGGGCATGCCCAGGGCATGTTCGACGGCCTCGCCGATCCGGCGGGTTACCTCTTTCTCCCTGACGATCCTCCGATCGACGTCGCCTTCCTGCGGGAGCGTTATGCCCGCCAGGTCCGCGGGCGTTCCTCGGACGGGACAAAGGTCTGGTTGAACTGGGTCGCGCGACGGCCGAGCAGCGGCGCGCTGGTCGGCTATACGCAAGCGACGCTTCGGAACCGCGTCGCCCACGTCGCCTACCACATCTTCCCCGCCTACTGGCGGCAGGGCCTGGGAACGGCCGCATTGCAGATGACGCTCCGGAACCTGAGCGAAAGTGGCCTCGTCGACGAGGCCCGTGCCCTGGTCGACACGGGCAACGAGGCTTCGATCGCGCTGCTCCGGAAGCTGGGTTTCACCCGTCTCCGGACGATCGTCGAAGCTGACCACTTCAAGGGTCGTAGCAGCGACGAGCACGAGTTCTCGGTCTCCGTGCGCCGGGTGTCGGAGAGGATGTAGGTCATGCTGCTGACCGAGAGGCTCGTCCTGCGCCGCTGGTCTTCGTAGGACCGGTCGGACTTCCCCGTTTTGAACGCCGACCCTGACGTCATGCGCTACATGTCACGCTGTCTGACTCGTACGGAAAGCGACGCGTGGGTCGACCGGATCGAAGCCGAGTTCGATCGGGACGGCTTCGGATTGTGGGCCGTCGCCGAACGCGAGGACGGCCGCTTCGTCGGCATGACCGGGCTGAACCGGGTCCCGTTCGAAGCCTCGTTCACTCCGGCGGTCGAGATCGGCTGGCGCTTTGCCCGAAGCTACTGGGGCCGTGGTCTCGCCACCGAAGCGGCACGGGCCGCCCTTCGAAGCGGTTTCGTCGA
>CAXUBA010000297.1:0-2471 GCA_964249205.1 uncultured Acetobacteraceae bacterium
CGTCGGGGGCGGTGGTGGACCGGCTCGGGATCGAGGCGTTCGCGGTCGGTGCGGCGATCGCCGCCGGCGTGCCGGCGCTCCGGGCGGTCGGCGCGCGGCACGCCGGGCTTTCGGTCGCGCTGAAATCGGGCAATTTCGGCGGCGAGGGGTTCTTCCGGCGGGCGCTCTCGATGCTCTGAGCGGCGGGCGGTGGGCGGCCGACAGCGGGCGCTACGCGATGACCGGCAGGCCGCCGAGATGCTTGTCGAGGGTGAGCGGGTAGTCGCGCACCCGGACGCCGGTCGCGTTGTAGCTGGCGTTGCTGATCGCGGCCGCGACGCCGCACAGGCCGAGCTCGCCGATGCCCTTCGCCTTCATCGGCGACACCTTGTCGTCGGCTTCGGCGAGAAAGACGACGTCCTGGTGCGGGATGTCGAGATGGACCGGCACCTCGTAGCCGGCGAGATCGTGGTTGACGAAGAAGCCGTGCGTCCGGTCGACGGTCAGGGCTTCCATCAGCGCGCCGCCGACGCCCATCGTCATGGCGCCGATCACCTGGCTGCGGGCGGAGATCGGGTTGAGGATGCGGCCCGACGCGCAGACCGCCAGCATGCGCCGGACGCGGACGACGCCGGTGAAGCTGTCGACGCCGACCTCGACGAAATGCGCGCCGAAGGTCGAGAGCTGGTATTTCGCGCCGAGGTCGCCCCATTCGATCGTGTCCGCGGCGACGAGGTCGCCGCCGCGGGCCGCGTCGCCGAGCGGGCGCGACCGGTTCCCGCTCCGGACCTGCCCGTCCTCGAACGCGCTGTCCGACGGGTCGAAGCCGAAGGCGGCGGCCACGGCGTCGCGCAGCTTCACGCAGGCGGCGTAGACGCCGGACGTCGCGCTGTTGGCGCCGAACTGGCCGCCGGATCCGCACGACACCGGAAAGGCGGAGTCGCCGAGGCGCACCACGACGCGCTCCATCGGGACGCCCATCATCTCGGCCGCGGTCTGGGCGATGATCGTGTAGGAGCCGGTGCCGATGTCGGTCATGTCGGTCTCGACGACGACATCGCCGTCGCCCGTCAGGCGGACCCGGGCGCCGGACGGCAGGTTCATGTGGTTGCGGAAGGCGGCGGCGGTGCCGAGGCCGACGAGCCAGCGCCCGTCGCGGACCTTGCTCGGGGCCGCACGACGGTCCCAGCCGAAGCGCGTCGCGCCCTCGCGGAAGCAGCGGACGAGCTCGCGCTGCGAGAAGGGGCGGCCGGGGTTCTCGGGGTCGACCTGCGTGTCGTTCCGCGCGCGGAAGTCGATCGGGTCCATGCCGAGCCGCTCGGCCATCTCGTCCATCGCGATCTCGAGCGCCATCAGGCCGGGCGCCTCGCCCGGCGCGCGCATCGCGTTGCCTTCCGGCAGGTCGAGCACCGCGAGCCGCATGGCGGTGAGGCGGTTGGCGCCGGCGTAGAGGAGCCTGGTCGCGGACACCGCGGTTTCCGGCTGGCCGCCGGGCTGGTCGCCGGACCCGCTCTCGTGCGCGACGGCGGTGATCGTGCCGTCGCGACGTGCGCCAAGGCGGATGCGCTGGACGGTGGCCGGCCGGTGCGTCGTGTTGTTGAAGATCAAGGGACGCTGGAGGACGACCTTGACGGGGCGTCCGGCGGCGCGCGCGCCGAGCGCCGCCATCAGCGCGTCGGCGCGGAGGAAGAGCGAGCGGAAGCGTATGTTTTCCTTCGGGATGCCGAGCGTCCTCGCGAGATCGCCGCGGCCCCAGTCGATCATCTGGTTCGACGTCCAGATCGTCAGCCGGTCGCCCTGCCACGCGGCGACGGAGGCGTGCGGCTCCATCATGGCGTGGCTCTGGTCGGGCGTCGTGTAGCGCTCGTCGAGCGTGACCGGGGCTTCGGCAAAGGCGCGCTCGAAGTCGCCGACGCGGTCGGGCTTCGGGGTGCCGCCGCCGCCGTCGGGATCGGGGGCAAGCGGCGCCGTCCGGAGCGCGTCGGCGAGATCGAAGCGGCCGGGTTCGGGCTCGGCGTCGACCCGGATCAGCGCGGCGGCGGCGCGCGCCTGCTCGAAGGTGTCGGCGACCACGACCGCGAGCGCCTGGTGGTAGTGGGCGATTTGGGGGCCGCCGAGCAGCGGGACGGTGTTGAAGTCGCCCTTGCCGAGCGGCCCCGCGTCGGCCGCGGTGACGATCGCGCGCACGCCGGGCGAGCGCTTCGCCGCCGCGAGATCCATGCCGCGGACGTGGCCGCGCGCGATCGGGGCGCCGAGGATGACGCCAAAGGCGACGTTCGGGAACAGGGCGCGGTGCTCGGCCGCGTAGGGCGCGGTGCCGGTCGTCTTGAGCGGCCCGTCGATACGGGGATGCGGCTGGCCGACCACCGTCATCCGATCGATCGGGTTCGCGCCGGCGGGCTGGTCGAACTTCATGCGGCGCGGGCCTCGAAGGTCATGCGGAGCGTGCCTCGAAAAGGGCGGCGGCGACCGTGCGTTCCGCAAGCGGGACC
>CAXUBA010000298.1:0-2459 GCA_964249205.1 uncultured Acetobacteraceae bacterium
CGCCGGAGAGAACGAACATCAGGAACACGAGGAGCGCGGCGCCGCCGCGTCGCTGCGAGAGGCGCTCGCGGTCGAGCGCACCCGGCTCGATCAGCTCGCCGAGCGGCTGATCGGAACCGGCGAGGCCGACGGGATCGGGGACCGCGCGATCGCGCGTGGCCGGCGTTTCGCGGGCCGGGTGGTGCGGCGGTCGTTCCGCGAAGCCGACCGGCTGTCCGGCGCCGCGCTTCGGCGCACGATCGCATCCCGCCACGAGATTTCCGCATTGTCGGTTCCCGCCGCACCTCCGGCTGACGACGGCGAACCTGCCGCGTCGTCCGGAACCGACGTCCTCGCGTCGGTTCCGCGGCCGGTCGGCGTTCCGGCGCGTCATCCGATCCGCGTCCGCGGCGCGCGTCCGATCCGGGCGGTCCATCAGTATCACCACGCGACCGCCACCGGCGATGCGGTCACCAATTCGCTGTTCCTGCTGCGATCGCGTCTTCGCGGGCTCGGCTTCGTGAGCGACATCCACGCCGCCCACCCGCATCCGGCGCATCGGGGCGAGGTGCGGCGGATCGACGAGATCCCGGAACACGCCGACTGCGTCCTGATCGTGCATCACTCGCTCGGCGATCCGACGGCGAACCGGCTGGCCGTGCTGCCCGCCCGGAAGATCCTGTTCTACCACAACATCACGCCGGCGCCGCTGCTCGGCTTCGATCCCGCGCTCGCGGCGCTGGCCCGCGACGGGCGCCGGCAGCTCGCGCTGTGGCGGGACCACGCCGTGGCAGCCCTGGTTCCGAGCGAGATCAACGCGATCGAGCTCCACCGATACGGTTTCGGCGACGTCACGGTCCTGAACGGCCTTCTCGATCCGGACCGGCTGGTGCCGCCCCGCTCGGCGCGGGGCGCGCGCGATCCCGACGCGCCGTTTACGGTCCTGTTCGTCGGCCGGGTCGTGCCGAGCAAGGGGCAGCTCGACCTCGTCGAGGCGTTCGGGATCTTCCGCGGCCGGATCGGCCCGCGCGCCGCACGCCTCGTGCTGGTGGGCGAGGATTTCGGCGGCAGCGACTATCGGAACCAGGTGGTCGCGCGGGCCGAGGCGGGGGGCTTCCGCGACGATCTCGTCGTGACGGGCGCGGTGGACGACGCAACCCGCGACCGCTGGTACGCGGGCAGCGACCTTTACGTCTCGATGAGCGCGCACGAAGGCTTCGGCGTGCCACTGGCCGAAGCGATGGCGCACGACCTTCCCGTGCTTGCGCGCCGGGCCGGCGCGGTCGCCTTCACGCTCGGCGAGGGCGGCGTCGCGGTCGATGGCGGCCCGGAGGAGATGGCAAACGCCATGGTGGCGCTCCTGTCCGACGAGCGGCGGCGGAACGCCGTCCGCGACGGGCAGCGCCGGCGCATCCTCGCGCTCGGCCGTCGCGACGATCCGGCGCTGCTCGCCACCCTCGCGCGGGCCGGGGCCGCGCCGCCGACCGCCCCGCGTCGCGCGCCCCTCGTCCGGGACGAGCTGCAGGTCACGATCGCCGGCCACGTCAACGGTTCCTACAGCCTGGCCGGCGTCAACCGGGCGGTGGCCCTGGCGCTCGCCGCGGTCGCGCCGGATCGGACCCGTCTGCTTCCGGTCGAGACCACGCCGGGGGCGCCGTTGTTCGACGTGCCCGAGGACGACTACGTCATGCTCGCGTCGCTCGCCTCGCCCGAGCCGGTCCTGGCCGCGCCGCACGTCGTGATCAGCCAGCACTACCCGGTGTTCGTGCCCGACGAACGATCGCTCGGCTTCGAACCGGACCGTCGCCTCGCCTTCTTCTTCTGGGAAGAATCGTTGATCCCGGAGGCGACGGTCGCGACGCTCAACGAGGGCTTCGACGCGGTGCTCGCGCCGAGCCGCTTCGTCGCGCGCGCGCTGGTCGATTCCGGTGTCCGGATCCCGGTGCGGCTGGTCGGCCACGCGCCGCCCCTCGGCGCCTACGCGGCGCTCGCGACGCGGCCGGAACGCGGCCACACCCGCCCGTTCACCTTCCTCCACGTCTCGTCGGCCTTTCCGCGGAAGGGGCTCGACCTGCTGCTCGACGCGTGGGCCGAAGCGTTCACGCCCGACGATCCGGTGCGCTTGGTGGTCAAGACATTCCCGAACCCGCACAACACGATCCGCGCCGATCTCGAGGCACTCCGGGCGCGAAAGCCCGACCTCGCCCCGATCGTGCTGCTCGACGGCGAGCTCGAGGCGGAGGATCTCCAGACCCTCTTCCTCGGCGCCGATGCGATGGTGCTGCCGTCCCGCGGCGAAGGGTTCAACGTCCCGGCCGCCGAGGCGATGGCGGCCGGCCTGCCGCTGATCACGTCCGCGGTCGGCGGCCATCTCGATTTCGTCGGTCCCGATACCGCCCTTCTGGTGGAGGGCCACCTCACGCCGTCCGGGAGCCATCTCGCCGAGCCGGGATCGCTCTGGTTCGAGCCCGATCGGGCGG
>CAXUBA010000299.1:0-2454 GCA_964249205.1 uncultured Acetobacteraceae bacterium
GATAATGGCTGCCCGCTTCGTTTGAGAGCAGCAGCCACAGGGCAATCTCAGAGCCCTGGTCGGCCGTGAGCGATGGCGTGTGGCTCCGGTCGAACCCGCCGGTCGCGCGCCAGCAGGCTCGCGCCCGCCGTGGACGGCGCGTTCGACCTCGAAACCCTGCTCCGGAACTCGGTCGGTCTCGGCTGGTCGTCGATCCCGGCGGCGCAGCAGCAGCGGCTCGTCGCGGTCTTCCGTCAGTTCACCCTGGCGAGCTATGTGTCGAATTTCGCGGGCACCGGCGACCGGTTCGCGGTCGTGCCGCCGCCGCGCCAGGTCGGGACCGACGTCGTCGTGCAGAGCAGCATCACGCCTCCGGGCGGCAGCCCGACACGGATCGACTACGTCATGCACCAGACACCGGCCGGGTGGCGCGCGACCGACGTGCTCGTGGACGGCACGATCAGCCGCGTCGCGGTGCAACGGTCGGATTTCCGGTCGGTGCTCGCCGACGGCGGACCGGACGCCCTGATCCGCAGTCTCGGCCGGAAGGTGACGAGCCTGTCCGACGGGCACATGCAGCCTTGACCGTGGCCGGATGATCTCCGCCCTCCCGTGCCTCCTGCCGGCCACCGTCGCGGTCGCCGCGACGGTCCAGACGCTCGCGTCCTCGCGCGCGGTGGAACGCTTCCTCGGAAACGCGTCGCGCGAGAAGCGGATCGGGGTGATGCCGCCGCTCACGGTGATGAAGCCGCTGCACGGCGACGAGCCGATGCTCGAGGAGGCGCTCAGCAGCGTCTGCGCGCAGGACTACCCGTCGTTCCAGATCGTGTTCGGCGTGCAGCGGCGGGACGATCCGGCGATCGCGGTGGTGGACCGGCTGCGGGCGCGCTTCCCGGCGGTCGACATGACGCTGGTGATCGACGGGACGCCGCACGGGCCGAACCGGAAGGTCTCGAACCTCATCAACATGCTGCCGGCGGCCCGCCACGCGACGCTGGTCATCTCGGACGCCGACATCCATGCCGACCGCCACATGCTCCGCTCGGTGGTGCGGCCGCTGACCGACGGTTCGGCCGGTCTGGTGACGACGCTCTACACCGGGCTTCCCGCTTCGCGGACGCCGTGGCGGCTGCTCGGGGCGGCGCAGATCAACCAGACCTTCCTGCCCGGCGCGCTGATGGGGCGCGCGCTCGGCCGGGAAGACTGCCTCGGCGCCGTGATGGCGCTCCGGCGGTCGACGCTGGACGCGATCGGCGGCTTCCGCGCCCTGCTGCCGCACCTCGCCGACGACGCGGTGCTCGGGCAGAAGGTGCGCGATCTCGGCTTCGCGGTGCGGCTCGCGGGCAACGTGCCGGCGACCAGCGTCACCGAAGCGAGCTTCTCGGAACTGTTCAGCCACGAGCTGCGCTGGGGGCGGACGGTGCGGAGCCAGGCGCCGCTCGGCTACCCGATGTCGGCGCTGCAGGCGCCGCTCGCCTGGGCGCTGATCGCGCTGCTGCTGTATCCGTCGCTGCCGACGCTCGGACTCCTGCTGGGCTGCTGGGCGATCCGGGCCGCGGTCGGGCGGAAGCTCGAGCGGAGCCTGCTCGGCCGCGTGCTGACGCCGTTCTGGATCGCCCCGCTCCGCGACACGCTGACACTCGCGATCATCGTCGCGGCGCATGCGGGCAACCATGTGGCATGGCGCGGCCAACGGCTGCATACCGACCCCGACATCAATCTCCGAGCGGTGGACGGCGCGGGCGCGCGGCGCGCGTCGGACGACCGGCGGAGGATCGACAAGAGCAGGATCGAGCAGCCCGCGTGGCGCTCGGCCAACTGAGGGTTCCGACGCGATGAAGACATTGTTCCTGCAGCCGCCGACCTTCGACGGGTTCGACGGCGGCGCGGGCTCCCGCTACCAGGCCAAGCGCGAGATCAAGTCGTTCTGGTTTCCGACCTGGCTCGCGCAACCTGCGGCGCTGGTCCCGGACAGCAGGCTGATCGACGCGCCGCCGGCCCGCCTCGGGATGGCGCCGGTGATCGAGGAGGCGATCAAGAGCGACCTCGTGGTGATCCATACCTCGACGCCGTCCTTCCTCAAGGACGCCGAGGTGGCGCAGCAGCTGCGCGACGCGAAACCGTCGCTCACCATCGGCATGGTGGGCGCGAAGGTCGCGGTGCAGCCGAACGAGAGCCTCAAGGGGGCGCCGGCCGTCGACTTCGTGGCGCGGAACGAGTTCGATTTCACGATCAAGGAGATCGCGGACGGGCGCGACTTCGCCGCGGTTGACGGGATCACCTGGCGGGCGGCCGACGGCTCGCTGGTCGCGAACCGCGAGCGCGCGGTGCTCGAGGACATGGACCAGCTGCCGTTCGTGTCCGAGGTCTACAAGAAGAACCTGCGGATCGAGGACTACTTCATCGGCTACCTGCAGCACCCGTACGTCTCGATCTATACCGGGCGCGGCTGCAAGAGCCGGTGCACGTTCTGCC
>CAXUBA010000300.1:0-2448 GCA_964249205.1 uncultured Acetobacteraceae bacterium
GCCCGATCGCGCCCGCCTCCTCGAAGGCGGGGATGATCGCGACGACGCGCGGCCCGTCCGGGTCGGCGGCGCTCACAGGCTCCAGCGGAGACCACAGCCTTCGCACGGCTTCGGCGGCGCGTCGCCAAGCAGGCGGTTGCGAAAATCCTGGTAGGCGGGACCGTTCCAGATCTCGCGCAGCGTCTGCTGCGTCGCGTCGCCGAGCGTGTAGGACCCGTAACCGCGGGCCGAGAACGGCGCGATGCAGCACGGCAGCGCACGGCCGTGCGCGGTGAAATACATCAGCGACCACGGCCGGCGGCAGAGCGACCACGGCAGGCTGTCGTCACCGCGCTTGAGGCTGAGACCGGGCTCGGTCGCGCCGGACGCGTCGAGCGTCACGCCGAGCGTCGCGCCGAGGGCGGCCGCCGACGCGATCGCCGCGGTCTCCTCTTCCTGCATCCGCTCGAACAGCGAGCTTTCCGCCCGCGCCATGCCGAACCCCGCCTCGTCGAAGACCAGGCGCTGCAGATGCACCTCGCCGACGCCCATCGACGCCGCGAGGCGGACGAAGTCCGGCAGCTGGTGCACCGTTTCCTTGAGCCCGGTCAGCCAGAGCGAGACGCGCGGCGTCCGCGCGTCGTGCGCCTTCTGGTAGTCGGTGAAACGCCGCACGTCGCGCACGATCCGGCCGAAGAAGTCCTTGCCGCGGATCCGCGCGTAGGTGAGCGCATCGGCCGCGTCGAGCGACACGCGGAGCTCGTCGAGCCCGGTCCCGATCAGTTCCGCGAACCCCTTCTCCTGCAGCAGCGTCCCGTTTGTGTTGAACAGCACGTAGACGCCGCGATCCTTGAGGGTTCGGATCATGCGCGGCAGTTCGCGCACCAGCATCGGCTCGCCGACCCCGTGCAGGACCGCGCGCTGCAGTCCGGGAAGCTGGTCGACGATGCGCGTGAACAGCTCCCAGCTCATGTCGGCCGGCGGCTCGAGATCCTCGAACGTGCGCGGACAGGTTTCGCACAGGAGGTTGCAGCGGTTGGTGACCTCCAGATACGCGCAGAGCGGGGGCGCCGTCGCCTCGATCGAACGGGCAGGGCCGACCTGCTCGAAGTAGCGGCGCGGATCCGTCGGCGCGGCGAGCGTGGTCGTCATGGAACGATCCTTTCGGCAACCGGAACGGCGACGGCGCGTCGTGCGCCGATCCCCTCGTCGAGCACGAACAGAAGGAGCGCCGGCCCGTAGACGATCCCGGGCCAGAAGAAGAATTCCTTCCAGGGCGAGAGATAGAGCGCGAGCGGCGAAACCGACATCCAGAGCAGCGCGCGGCTCGGCCGCAGGACGGCGAAGATCGCGAGAAACGGGAAATACCATGGGTAGTGCGGGCCGATCGCCAGCATCGACGCGGCCGCGAGGAACCCGGCCCGTCCCGCGAAGCGCCGGACGTCGGTCGCGACCGGGATCTGAGGCTGCGGATGCGGCCAGGCGAACCAAAGCGACACCGCGCCGAGCCCGAGCGCCACGAGGAGGCCGTAGACCGGAACCACGCCGGGCGGGAGCCGGACCAGGTCGCCGAGCCCGGCCAGCAGCCAGATCCCGCGCCCGTCCCGGAAGCCTTCCTCGTTGCCGTAGGAGCCGAGGAAGCCGAGGAGATGCCGCGGCCCCACGTCGAGGAACGGCACGTAGAGCGCCGCGATCAGCAGGACCGCCGCGATCGGCATGCGCCACCGCCAGCGCCAGAGCGCCGGCGCGACCGCGGCGGGCAGGAACTTCACCAGGATGGCGGCGCCGAGCGCGGCGCCGGTCCAGCCGTCCCGGCCGGCCGCGCGCGCCATCAGCGCGAGCGACAGCACCGCGATCGCCTCGGCGTCGACATGTCCGTTGCCGGCGTAGGTCCAGACCGCGAGCGGGTTCCAGGCGTAGAGCAACACGCGGGCCGGCGGCTGGCCGCAGCGTCGGAGCACCGCGATCAGGCAGGCGACGGCGACGCCCTCGCAGCCCACCGCCGCGAGCTTCATCGCGAGCGGCGTCTGCGACACCGCGGCGACGAGGCGGAACATCAGCTGCGCCGCCGGCGGGTAGATCGTCGGCGCGTAGAAGCGACGGTTGACGTGGTCGAAGATCACGGCGTCACGGAGCGGCACCAGCGCCGGCGCGGCGGGGATGTAGCGGTAGGGGTTGATCCCGGCGAGCTGCACCCGGCCGTCCCAGACGTAGCGGTAGAGATCGCTCGACAGGAACGGCGGGCCGGCCAGGGCCGGCAGGCGTTCGGCGAGTGCCACCAGCAGCACGAGCGCGCACGTCCCGCGTCCGCCGCCGTCGCGGAGCACCGTCCGGCAGGCGACGAGGTGGAGCGCGCCCGCGACCGCGAGCAGGGCGACGAAGCGGCGCACGAGCGCGGGCGCGCCGACGCTGCCGGCGCCTGGCACGTGGCGCGCGAGGGCGCCGCCGGCGCGCGCCCCCAGGCCGCCC
>CAXUBA010000301.1:0-2430 GCA_964249205.1 uncultured Acetobacteraceae bacterium
GGCTGACCCAGCGGCCAGCCCCGAGACGCGGAACAATGCGCGGGCCTTGTTCGCGCGCGTGCTCGATCTTCCCGGCGGCGCGCGGATCGGCACCATTCACGCGTTCTGCCAATCGCTGCTGCGCCGCTTTCCGCTCGAAGCGCGGATCTCGCCGCATTTCCGCACGATCGAGGAAACCGACGGCAAGGTCGCGCTCGGGCGTGCCCGAGAGGCGGCAGTCGGGCGGCCCGACCTCGCGGACGCCGTTCGGCGCTGCGCGGCGCTGGTGGCAGCGCGTGAGCACGGCGTGCTGATCGACACGCTGCGGGTCGCGTCCGACCGGTGGCGCGAGGCGGCCGCGCTCGGGCCGGACGCGCTGGACCGCGGGCTGAGGGAGGCGCTCGGGATCCGGGACCGCGACGAGGCGGCGCTGCTCGCGCGCGCGGTCGGGGCCGTGGACGAGCGCGCGATCGGGGCGGCGCTCGCCGCGATGGAAGCCGCGGGAACGGTCAACAACCGGGCGGCGGCGGTCCCGTTCCGCGAGTGGCTCGCCCAGGGCCCGGAGGAGCGGGCGTCGTCCTGGGACAGCTGGGTCGCGCTCCATCTCACGGGGAAAGGGGAACCGCGTCAGGTCGTGAAGGCCGGGAAGTTCGCGACGGCGTACGAAGATGTGCTGGACGCATTCCGGCGTGAGAGCGAACGGATCACGGCGGTCGAGGATGGGCGGCGCGCGCTCGCGCTCGCCGAGGCGACGATGGCGCTGCTCGCCCTCGCCGGGCCGGCGCTCGCGGACTACGCGCGCGCCAAGGAGCGGCTCGGGCTGGTCGATTTCGACGACCTGATCCGGCGCACCGGGACGCTGCTCGACGATCCCGGCGTCGCCTGGGTGCTGTTCAAGCTCGACGGCGGGCTCGACCACCTGCTGCTCGACGAGGTGCAGGACACGTCGTCGGTGCAGTGGCGAATCGCGGGCAAGCTCACCGAAGGGTTCTTCGCCGGCGAGGGTGCCGGCCGGACGGTGTTCGCGGTCGGCGACTTCAAGCAGTCGATCTTCTCGTTCCAGGGTGCCGATCCGGACGCCTTCCACGTGTGGCGCGGCGTATTTCGCGATCGCGCCGGTGCGGCCGGGCTCGGGTTCGCCGAGCCGGAGCTCGCGGTGTCGTTCCGGTCGGCGGCCCCCGTGCTCGCCTTCGTCGACGCGGTGTTCGCCGATCCGGTGGCGCGCGAGGGGGTGGCCGAGGGGGAGCGCGCGGTGCCGACCCACCGGAGCAGCCGCAGCGGCGACCGCGGCCGGGTCGAGCTCTGGCCGTTGGCGCGGGACGGGGCGAGCGGGGAGGTCGCGCCCGAGCCGCAGCCCTGGGTGCCGGCACGCCGGAACCGGACGGGGATCACCGGACCGCAGCGTCTCGCCGACGCGGTCGCGACCCGGATCCGGCACGACATCGAGAGCGGGCTGATCCGGGCTGGCGACGTGCTGGTCCTGGTGAGGCGGCGAGGCGCCTTCGCCCGCCTGCTGGTACGCGCGCTCAAGGCGCACGACGTGCCGGTGGCCGGGCTTGACCGGATGGTGCTGACCGAGCAGCCGGCAGTGGTCGACCTTCTGGCGCTTTGCGACGCGGTGCTGCTGCCGGAGGACGATCTCGCGCTCGCGACCGTGCTGACGAGCCCGCTCGGCTTCACCGACGACGACGGGCTGATGGCGCTCGCGCTTGGGCGGGAAACGGGGCGGTCGCTGTGGGACACGCTACGACGGCGGGCGGCCGAGCGGTCGGACTGGGCCGGGTCGCTCGCGTTCCTGGAGCGGATGCGGGCGCGTGCGGACTGGACCAGCCCGCACGGGTTCCTTGCCGAAGCGCTGGGGCCGGAAGGCGGACGGGCGCGGATCTTCGCGCGCCTCGGTCCGGAGGCGGGCGAAGCGATCGACGAGCTGCTGGCGGCCGCAATCGGCTTCGCGGCGCGCACCGCGCCGTCGCTCGGCGGCTTCGTCCACTGGGTGCGGCGCTCGGGTGCGGAGGTGAAGCGGGAAACGCCCGAGGGCGCCGACGAGGTGCGGCTGATGACCGTGCATGGCGCCAAGGGACTCGAGGGACGGCTGGTGATCCTCGCCGACACGACGTCGCTGCCGCGAGAGGGCGACCGGGTGTTCTGGACGGAGGATACGGCGCCGGTGCTGCCCGTCTGGGTGCCGAAGCGGGAGTTCCGGTCCGAGACGACCGAGCGGCTCCGCGAGCGGGCCCGGGAGCGGGCGCTCATGGAGTACAACCGGTTGCTGTATGTCGCGCTGACGAGGGCTCGGGACGGGCTGATCGTCTGCGGCTGGGCGCCTGGCCGCGGCCCGCTGGACGAGCGGAGCTGGTATGCGCACTGCCGTCGCGCCTTCGGCGCGCTGGAGGGGAGTGCCTTCGGCGCGCTGGAGAAAAATTCGAACGCGGGTCTGGGTGCGCCGCACCC
>CAXUBA010000302.1:0-2398 GCA_964249205.1 uncultured Acetobacteraceae bacterium
AACGTGTAGTCGCGGGTGTCGCCTTCCTGGCGGATCTGCTCCTCCTCGCCGAGGAGGTTGCCGCCGACCGTCCAGCGCGGGCTGAGCTTGCGGGTGAGGCCGATCTCGGCGAGTTCGGCGGTCTGGTCGTAGGTGAAGAGGTCCTGCTTCAGGGCCTCGACGCGGATGCGGAGGCTCTGGTCGCGGGCAAGGAAGTCCGGCTTGGTGAGCTGGGCGTAGACGTCGTAGCCGAGGCCCTGTTCGGCGGTGCCGCCCAATCCGGTCGCGAGCGCCGCGAGCTCGAGCTGCTCGGCGTTGCCGAAGAAGTTGTGGTGCGTCCAGGTGACGCCGGCGCTGCCGCCGAGATCGGTCGAGTAGGCGGCGGTGAGCGCCACCGTGCGCGGCGGGGCTTCGACGAAGGAGAAGGTGATCGGCACCTCGCCGGACGCGTCGGGCTTGCCCGCCGCGGTCGCGGTCACGGTCGAGAAGACGCCGATCGAGGCGAGGTTCTGGCGTGCGGCCTCGACCTTCCCGCCCTGGTAGAGCTGGCCCTGGTGGATCAGCAGCTGGTGGGCGATGAAGTTCGGGTGCACGTGCCGGAGGCCGGACAGGTAGATCGGGCCGATGTCGACGCGCGGGCCTTCGTCGACGGTGAACACGACGTCGAGCGCCCGGGCGGCGGGGATCTCGTAGGCGACGGGCTGGTCGACCTTGCTGAACGCGTAGCCTTCGTCCTGCAGCGCCGACAGGAGGCGCGCGCCGGCGGACAGCACGTCGGCGGCGACCGCGGGCTGCCCCTCGTGGAGGGCGAAGGCGCGTTCGGCCGACGCGGTGACCGGGCCCTTGATGGTGACGTGCCGGAGGTGGAACAGCGGGCCGCGGTCGACCGCGATCCTGACGGCGGCGTCCCGGCCCTTCGGCAGCGCCGCGAGGCGGTCGGGAAGCCCGGGCTCGGAGACCGGCGTGCCGTCGATCGTGACCGTGACGTGCGCCTCGTAGTAGCCGAAGCCGCCGAGCACGGTCTGAAGGCGGTCGATGTCGCCTCTGGCGCGGCCCACCAGGGCGAACGGGCCGGCGGGCGCCGACTTGCGGAGGGTGAGGAGGCTCGAACTCGCGCGGAGCGCCGCGTCGATCGTGCCGTCGCCGGTCTTGCCGAGCGTGACCGCGTAGGGCTGCGGGTCGGCAGCCGCGGCGCGGGTCGCCGGGAGCGCGACGGTCACCGCGAACAAGGCCGCTCCGCCGAAGCGCGTCGTCGGTCGGCGCGGACGTGTCGTCGCGAGCATCATCCTGTTCCTGCCTCGCGATCCCCCAACACGCAAACGGGAAAGCGTGCGAGCGGACGAGGCGGAACCGACCGCGACCTCCCGCCATAATGACGCCATGATTGTCGCACCGGCAGGGGCGGGCTAAAGTGTCGGTAATGCAGGCCAGTCATCGCCGTCCGCCGCCACGCCGCCTGGGGCGTCGCGACAAGGAGAGCTCAGCGCTCAGCCCCTGCGCGAGCACGGCGGCGACGATCACCCGGGCCGCCACCAAGGCCGCGATGTCGGTGCCGCGGCGGGTGTTCCGGGCGAGCCGGGCGGCGGCCCGCGCGATCGCGATCGTGCTCTGGACCGTGGTCGCGATGCCCGTGCAACGGGTCATGCTGTGGCTTCCGGGACGCGGCCGGATCGTGTTCGCGCGCGTCTACTGGCGGACGGTGTCGGACCTGCTCGGGCTCGAGGTGCGGTTGATCGGCGATCCGGCGGCGCTGCGGCGGCGGGCCGGGCGACGGCCGGTGCTGTTCGTGTCGAACCATTCGTCGTGGATCGACATCCCGGTGCTCGGCGGGCAGATCGAGGCCGCCTTCATCGCCAAGCGCGAGGTCGGGCGCTGGCCGCTGATCGGGACGGTCGCGCGGCTCGGGCGGACGTCGTTCGTCAGCCGCGACCCGGCACTGGCGGCGCGCGAGGGCGACGCGATGGCGGGGCGGCTCCGCGCCGGCGACGACCTGATCCTGTTCCCGGAAGGAACGAGCTCGGATGGATCGCGCGTGCTGCCGTTCCATTCCGGGTTCTTCACGCTGGCCAAGCCGCTGCCGTCGCGCAACGGAAGGCCGGTGCCGCTCGACGAGCTCCCGATCATCCAGCCGGTGTCGCTGGTCTACGACCGGCTGGCCGGCATGCCGGTCGGACGCTCGGGCCGCGCGGTGTTCGCCTGGTTCGGCGACATGGACATCGCGAGCCATTACTGGCGCTTCGCCCAGTGGCGGAGCGCGCGCGCGACGATCCTGATGCACGAGCCGATCGACCCGGCGGAGTACGCGAGTCGGAAGCTGCGCACGGCCGCCGGCTGGGCGGTGATCGCGGAAGGGGCGGCGCAGCTGCGGCAGAACCGGCCGGCCGGCCCGCTGCCGGCGCGCGGCCGCGCGCCGGATCGC
>CAXUBA010000303.1:0-2392 GCA_964249205.1 uncultured Acetobacteraceae bacterium
TCGCTGAAAGGGCCGCGATCGAGAGCGAGGAGGTCGCGTCGGCGACGGGCGTGGTCGTCGCGTCCGAGCCGCCGGCCGAACCCCGGAACGAGCGGCAGCCGGACGGCCCCACCGCCCCGGCGGGAGCACCCGACGGCGCCACCTTCGCCGGCGCCACGGTGCGGGTCGGGATCGACACGCTCGAAACGCTGATGACGCTGGTGGGCGAGCTCGTGCTGACCCGGAACCAGCTCCTGCAGATCGCGCGGCACGAGGAAGGAACCGCCTTCGGCGCGCCGCTCCAACGCCTGTCCCGGCTCGCGACCGAGTTGCAGGAAGTCGCCATGAAGACCCGCATGCAGCCGGTCGGCACCGCCTGGAACAAGCTCCCGCGCCTGGTGCGCGACCTGTCGCACGAGCTCGGCAAGCCGATCGAACTCGTGATGCGGGGAGCCGAAACCGAGCTCGACCGCCAGGTGCTCGAGCAGATCCGTGACCCGCTCACGCACATCATCCGAAACGCCGCCGATCACGGGCTCGAAACGCCCGAGGCCCGCCTCCGCGCGGGCAAGCCGGAGGCGGGCCGGATCACGCTCGTCGCCTATCACGAGGGCGGCTGCGTCATTCTCGAGGTGAGCGACGACGGACGCGGCCTGGCGATCGACCGGATCAGGGAACGCATCGTCGCGCGCGGTCTGGCCACCGAGGCGGATCTCGCCGCGATGACGGATCGGCAGATCCAGCAATTCGTGTTCGTGCCTGGCTTCTCGACTGCCGACAGCATCACCTCGGTGTCGGGTCGTGGCGTCGGGATGGACGTCGTCCGCAGCAACATCGAGCGGATCAGCGGCACGGTGGATCTCCGGAGCCAGGCCGGCACCGGCACGACGGTGACGATCCGGATCCCGCTCACGCTGGCGATCGTGCCCGGGCTCGTGGTGCGGAGCGGCGCCCATCGGTTCGTGGTCCCGCAGCTCGCCGTGCGCGAGCTGGTGCGGGCGGCGCGCGGCGGCGACCGCGCCGTCTCGGTCGAGCGGCTCGGCGGCAATAACGTCCTCCGGCTGCGGAGCGCGCTCCTGCCGCTCGTCGATCTTGCGGGACTGTTCGGCCTCGAGGCCGGGGCGGAGGACGGCGACCGGATCATCGTGGTCACGGAGGCGGCCGGCTTCGTGTTCGGGATGGTCGTGGACGAGGTGTTCGACACGGAGGAGATCGTGGTCAAGCCCGTGGCGCCGCCCCTCAAGCATCTCGCCCCGTTCGGCGGCACGACGATCCTCGGCGACGGCTCCGTCACCATGATCCTCGATCCGGTCGGGATCCGCCGCACGGCCGCGCTCGGCGGCACGACGGATGCCGACGCGGAGAAGGTGCCCGACCAGGGCGCCGAGATCGCCGGAAACGATGCCGGGGCCGCGCGCCGCGCCATGCTGCTCTTCCGCGCGTCGGGCGGCCCGGCGGCGCTGCCGCTCGACGCCGTGACGCGGCTCGAGGTCGTGTCGCGGGACGCGATCGAACGCTCGGACGGCCGACTGCTGATGCAGTATCGCGGCCGCCTGATGCCGCTCCTTCCGATCGGGCCGCTGGCCGACGCGGCGCGGCACGACGTGCTCGTCCTGACGGACGGCGCGCATCAGGTCGGTCTGCTGGTGGACGCGATCGTCGACATCGTGGAGGCGCCGCTCCGGATCGAGCTCAGCGGCGGACGAGCCGGCGTCGTCGGCACCGCCGTGCTCGACGGAAGGGCGACCGAGATCGTCGACCACGCACACTACGTCGAGCGGGCGCGGCGGGATCGGGCGGCCGAGGCCGCACCGAAGCCGGACGGTCCGAGGGCGGCGGATGCGAACGAGCGGAAGGTCGCGTGACGATGGCATCGGGACACACGGATTGCGTGGTCTTCACGCTCGGCGGCGAGGTGTGCGGCCTGCCGATCTCGACGGTGCGCGACGTGCTCGACCAGGTGGTCGTGGCGCCGGTGCCGCTCGCACCGGCCGCGATCGCCGGTCACCTCAACCTCCGCGGCCGGATCGTGACCGCGATCGACCTCGCCGAACGCATCGGTTCGGCGACATCGAACGATCATCCCGCCGCACGCCGGACGGCGGTCGTGGTCGAGCAGGGCACGACGCTCTATGCGCTGCTGGTCGACGAGGTGCGCGAGGTGCTGCCGGTCGAGGCGGACGAGGTCGGCCCGGTCCCGGCCTGGCTTCCGCCGCGCTGGGCGTCGCTCGCGACCGGCGTCGTCAAGCGTCAGGGCGAGCTTCTCGTGCTGCTCGATCCGGAACGGATCCTGAGCATCGGGGAGCGCGAAGCGTGACGATTGCGATCCGGGAGCGGGAATGCTTCGCGATCGACAGGGCGGCGCCGTCCGAAGCGCCGGGCACGACGCACCGGAGAAGGCCGGCCTCTCGGC
>CAXUBA010000304.1:0-2368 GCA_964249205.1 uncultured Acetobacteraceae bacterium
CCTCCCAGCTGCCTTCCCAGAGCCGGTAGACGAGGTCGAGATACTCGTCGGCGATCGCGTAGCGCGTGTCGTGCGTCCGCTGTGTCGGGTCGCCCGACACGCCGCGCGCGGCACTGTCGAGATACCCGGTGACGATGTTCCAGCCAACCCGACCGCGCGTCAGGTGATCGAGCGTCGACATGCGCCGCGCGAAGGTGAAGGGCGGCTCGTAGGACAGCGTGCACGTGATGCCGAAGCCGAGCTCGCGCGTCGCCGCCGCCATCGCGGACACCAGCAGGAGCGGGTCGTTGAGCGGCACCTGCGTCGCTTCGCGAAGCGCGGTGTCGGTGTCGCCGCCGTAGACGTCGTAGACGCCGAGCACGTCAGCGAGGAACAGCGCATCGAACAGGCCGCGCTCGAGGAGGCGGGCGAGGTCGGTCCAGTAGTCGAGATCGATGTAGCGGTCGGCCCGGTCGCGCGGATGCCGCCACAGCCCGGGCGACTGGTGCACCACGCAGTTCATGTCGAACGCGTTGAGCAGGATCTCCCGGCGCGGCGGCGCCGCTTCGCTCCCGTCCATCACCGTCACACCCAGGCGTGGCGCGGCGGCAGCACGCCGTTGAGCGCATAGTTGCCGATCAGCGCGTATTTCCAGCGCACCGGGTCGTGCAGCGTGTGGGTGCGCGCGTTGCGCCAATGGCGGTCGAGCCCGAGCTCGGCGAGCACGGAGCGGGTCCCGGCGAGCTCGTGGAGCTTGTTCGCGCTCAGGATCGCGATCTCCGTGGTCAGCACCTTGGCTTCCGCCACCTTGAGCGATGCGTGGCCGACCGTCTGTTCGGTCGCGTCGCGGATCGCCTCGTCGACGGCGTCGCCCGCGAGCGCGAGCACCGCTTCCGCGGCGTGGAGCCGGATCGCGAGGTCGCCGACTGCCGCGATCGTATAGGGGTCGTCCGACGCCCGCTCGAGGCCGCTGTCGATCCAGGGCCGCGACCGCGTCCGGACGAAGCCGATCGTGTCGTTGACCGCCGCGCGCGCGATGCCGAGATCGACCGCCGCCTGGATGATCTGCGACACCGGGCCGTTCGCCGATGGCGCGTCGTAGCCGAGATGGGCGGGCACAACGTCGCGCCCCTCGATGCGGACGTTCTCCAGCGTCACCGTGCCGCTCGCCGTGGTGCGCTGGCCGAAGCCCGACCAGTCGTCGGTGATCGTGAGCCCCGGCGCCTGCGGGTCGGCGAACACGAGATAGATCTTGCCGTCCTCGCCCGTCGCCGCGACGGGAATGATGTCGGCGAACAGCGCGCCCGTTGAATAGAACTTCCGGCCGGTGACGCGGAAATCGTTGCCGTCCGGGATCAGCCTCGTCTCGAACACGCCGGCGTTTCGGCTGCCCTGCTCGGAGAACGCGTTGCCGAAGCGGCGCCCGCTGAGCACGCCTGCGTAGAAGCGGCGTTTCTGTTCCTCGTTGCCGGTGACGCGCAGCGCTTCGACCACGCCGAGATGGTTCTGCGGGAGCTGGCCGATCGACGGGTCCGCTTCCGAGATGATGGCGATCACCTCGGCCACCGTCCTGAACGAGACCTCGGCGCCCCCATAGCGGCGCGGGACCGTGATGCCCCACAGGCCGCTCGACGAGAACAGGTCGAGCTCGCGACGGGGCAGGATCCGGTCACGATCGCGGATCGCGGCACCTTCGGCGAGCACCGGCGCGAGAGCGCGCGCCGCGGCGATCGCCTCGTCATCGGTGCGCAGCAGCGCCGCATCCGGCCGGGACAGGCGGTCGTCGTGATCGGAAGCGAGCGGCACCAATCACTCTCCCTCGTCGGACTGTGTTCTCCTACCATCACATGCGACCGTTGGATCCTGCAACTTCGCCGTCCTTCTGACTTCAGGCCATGGTGGATACGGTTCTGATCGACGGAGTTGTCTCAGGCGGCGTCGGCTGTATTCTGGCGGACTGACTTTGAACCACGACGATGCGCCGTAGCTTCTGCCACCCGATCCTTCGTTCTCCCGACGCCGATCCCGGGGTGCCGACAGCCCGCCGGGCCCGCGCCGGTCGCGCGGCGTCCGTGCGGGGGTGAACGGCGTGGCGCATGCGGTCCTCGAGGCCCGAGGCGTGGTCAAGCGCTTCGGGACGACGGTTGCGCTCGACGGCGTCGACCTCGCGGTCGGTGCGGGCGAGATCGTGGCCCTGATGGGCGCGAACGGGGCCGGCAAGTCGACGCTGGTCCGCATCCTGTGCGGCGCGATCGCGCCGGACTGCGGCACGGTCGCGGTCGACGGTCGGGCGGTGCGCTTCGGCGGCCCGGCGGCCGCCCGCGCCGCCGGCATCGCGACGGTGCACCAGGCGGTCGACCGCGGCGGCGTGCCGACGATGACGGTGGCG
>CAXUBA010000305.1:0-2333 GCA_964249205.1 uncultured Acetobacteraceae bacterium
GCTCAGCTTCGCGTCGAGGACGCCGATCGGGAGCTCGAAGTCGCTGTTCATGCGCGGGAGTGTGCGGGTGTCTTCACGCGCGTGCGGCTCCCCTCGCCGCTTCCGTCCGCGCCGGAACGATTTCGGACGTTTCGGGTCGTCTCGAAAACGATTAGGCTCCGCCCAGCACACCGGGGAGGCGGGATCGAACCCGCCCGACGCCATGGAGGGGACACGATGATCACCACCCGCAGGAGCGTGGCCGCGCTCGCGCTCGCCGCCACGTTCGCCGCCGCGACGGGCGGCCGTGCGCTCGCGCAGGAAAAGACGATCCCGGTGATCGTCAAGGACACGACGTCGTTCTACTGGCAGATCGTTCTCGCCGGCGCGCGCCATGCCGGGCGCGACCTGCACGTCAAGGTGCCCGAGCTCGGCGCGCAGTCGGAAGCCGACATCACCGGGCAGATCAACATTCTCGAGAACGCGGTGGCCGAGAACCCGGCGGCGATCGTGATCGCGCCGACGCAGTTCGCGGCGCTCGGCCCGCCGATCACCCAGGCGGCGAAGCGGGTCAAGATCATCGGGATCGACAGCGCGGCCGACAGCAAGTCGTTCACGGCCTTCCTCACCACGAACAACGTCACGGGCGGCGCGCGCGCCGCGGACGCGCTCGCGGCGGCGATCACCGCCCGCTACGGAAAGGCGGAAGGCGAGGTCGCGATCATCACGGCGCTGCCGGGCGTCGGTTCGCTCGATCAGCGACGCGACGGGTTCAAGCAGGAACTCGCGACGAAATACCCGGGGCTCAAGGTGGTCGCCGACCGGATCGCCGACGGGCAGGCGACGACCGCGCTCAACATCATGACCGACCTGATCACCGCGCGGCCGCATCTGCGCGGCGTGTTCGCGTCGAACCTGATCATGGCGCAGGGCGCGGGGCAGGCGATCGCGGAGAACCGCGTGAAGGACGACATCAAGCTCGTCGCGTTCGACAACGACAGCAAGCTCGTGCAGCTGCTGTCGGACGGGGTGATCGCGGCGCTGGTGGTGCAGGACCCGTATCGGATGGGCTACGACGGGGTGAAGACGGCGCTCGCGGCGTCGAACGGGCAGTCGGTGCCGCCGCTGACGGACACGGGCGTCACGGTGATCACCAAGGCGACGATGAACACCGCGCGGTCGCAGCAGCTGCTGAACCCGGACGTGAAGTCCTAGCGGCCGGCCGTCGCCGGTGTCGGACGGCGCCGGCGCGGTGCCCTCGCCGGGCGGGACGCTCCCGCCGGGCGCGACGGTGCTCGAGCTTCGCGGTCTCGACAAGCGTTTCCCCGGCACGCATGCGCTGAAGCATGTCGATCTCGCCTTCCGGCTCGGCGAGATCCACGCGATCGTCGGCGAGAACGGCGCCGGCAAGTCGACGCTGATCAAGCTGCTGACCGGTGCCTACGAGCGGAGCGGCGGCACGGTGCTCTGGCAGGGGCGCGCGGTGGCGCTCGGCGATCCGCAGGAGGCGCTGGCGCTCGGCATCAACGCGGTGCACCAGGAGGTCGTGCTGTGCCGGCACCTGACGGTGGCGGCCAACATGTTCCTCGGCCACGAGGAGGCGCGCGCGGGGCTGCTCCGCGACCGGCGGATGGTGCGTGACGCGCAACGGATCCTCGACGATCTCGGCTTCACCATCGATGCCGGGGCGTCGCTCGACCGGCTGACGATCGGGCAGCAGCAGCTCGTGGCGACGGCGCGGGCGGCGATCCGCGGCACGCGGTTCCTGATCTTCGACGAGCCGACCGCCTATCTCACAAGGAGCGAGACGGACCAGCTGTTCGCGCTGATCCGGCGGCTGCACGCCGACGGGATCACGATCGTCTACATCTCGCACCGGATGGAGGAGATCTTCCTTCTTGCCGACCGCGTCTCGGTGCTTCGCGACGGCGCGCTGGTGAGCACGCGCGCGGTGGCCGAGACCGACGAGCGGTCGCTGATCCGCGACATGGTGGCGCGCTCGATCGAGGAGGTGCACCACAAGGAGCAGGTGCCGATCGGGGCGCCGCTGCTCGCGGTCGAGCATCTGAGCGGTCCCGGCTTCACGGACGTGTCGCTGACGGTGCGCGCGGGCGAGATCGTCGGGCTGTACGGGCTGATCGGGGCGGGGCGGAGCGAGTTCGCGCAGGCGGTGTTCGGCCGTCGGCGGGTGACCGGCGGCACGATCCGGCTGCGCGGCGAGACGATCACGATCGGGCAGGAGCGCGACGCGATCCGGCGGGGGATCGTTCTGCTGCCGGAAAGCCGGCGCGACCAGGGGCTCTGCCTCAATCTTCCGGTCGGCTTCAACCTCAACCTGCCGATCTTCGAACGGC
>CAXUBA010000306.1:0-2296 GCA_964249205.1 uncultured Acetobacteraceae bacterium
GACATCGGCCTCGATCGTCGCACCGGCCTCGACGTTGCGGAAATCCTCAATCGCCATCGCGACTCTCCTGATCGAACCAGCGGTCGCCGGGTTAGGCCGTCGGCCGATCTGCAACGGCGGACCGTTGTCGAAGCCGGTATGCGGAAGGTTGCCCGTCTCTTGCCGGCGGACGCTAGCAGACGAACGGCAATGCCCGCACCCGGTTTGGGCTGCCTCGGGTGAAAAGGGGGCGCCCAGCCCGTCAGGCGCCCGCTTCCGGTCGGACCGAAGTCCTAGCCAGTAAGAGGCGGAGCGCGGCGGGCTCGGTCGGCAGTTCGCCGGCGACCGCAACGAGGGCGGGAACGCCGTCGTCGATCCGGTAAGGCAGGCACGAGCCGAGCGAGGGGTCAGCGGCGACCACGAGCACGACGCCGGTCATCTCGGTCGCGATCGCGAGCGCTGCTGCAGAAGGGATCAGCGAGAGCGGCGTTCGCGCCGGCCACAGAACCGGAACGACCCGGTCGAAGCCTGGAGGGACGCGAGGTCGGACGGAGCGGGAGCGGAACAGGACGACGCGCCGCTCGAGACCGACGGCGGCGGCGAGACGGAGCAGGGCGGCAATCGCCGAGGCGCCCCTCTCGTCGCCGGCACGGAGCAGGACGAGCAGCGCCGGGCCGGTGCCGGGCGCCCGCCCAAGGCGGCGGCGGAGACGGCCCCAGCGGGCCTCGATGTTGATCCGGAAGATGCGGGTGCTGGACGGGTGGTGCAGGATCGTGCGGAGCACCGCAGGCCAGTCGCGCCGGCGCAGTGCCTCGATCGCGTCGTCGTAGCTCATGTGGCGGAGCACGCGGCGACGGCGGCCGGCGGCGGCCAGGAGAACGCCGCCGCGAAGCGGGACCTCGTCGCGAAACCGGTCGTCGCCGACGAGGACGGAGCGTTGCTTGCGACGGTCCGACCCAGCCGAGGCCGACCGCTCATGCTTGCGATAGAAGTAGAGCGCCTCGGGGTGGAACACGTATCGGGCGCCGCCGATCACCATTCGACACGCGAAGTCGAAATCCTCCGCGACGAGCATTTCGGGATTGTATCGGACTCCGCGCATCGCGGCGGCGCGCCAGACCGGCTTGAGGTAGCCGAGAACGTGCGCCCGCCTGATCAGTGGCGCGGCGCCGATTGGAAAAGGGCGGGGGCGTCCGAGCAGCAGTTTGGGAGCACGGTCGGCACGTTCCGGGAACTCGAGGAGGTCGTCGGCGACCAAGTCGGCGCTGTGACGCTCCGCGGCCGCGAGCAGGCGAGCGAGGCGTTCGGGGTGGAACAGGGCGTCGCTGTCGAGCGGCGCGAGCCACTCGCCGTACGCGGCGTCAAGCAGGCGGTTCCGCGTCCGCGATATGCCCTCGCGCGCAGGGGAGGCGATAACGCGGACGCGCCGGTCGGTCGCAGCAATCGCGCCGAGAACGGCGAGGCTGTCGTCCGTCGAACCGTCGTCGCAGACGAGAATTTCGAGGTCGGCCATCGTCTGGCGGAGCGCCGAGCGGATCGACTGACCGATGAAGAAGCCGCCGTTGTGATTGGGCATCATGACGCTAACGCGTGGCCGGCGCTCCGTCATCGAGGAGTCCGGGCGGGGGATGGACGAGGCGCGGCGGCCTTGCCTTGGCCGTCCGGTTCGCGCCAAGACGAGCAGCGGCGGGGCGCGGGAGCGCCGCTTGTCAGGGGGGCGGTTTCGTGGCGGACGTCGACGTTCTGATCCCGGTGTTCAACGGCGCCCGCTATCTTCGGAGCGCGGTGGACAGCATCCGCGCGCAGACCCTGCGGCGGATCCGGATCGTGGTCGTCAACGACGGGTCGACCGACGACACGGGGGCGATCCTTGCCGATCTCGCGCGCGAGGACGAGCGGATCGTGGTGGTGGATCGTCCAAACGGAGGCATCGTCGAGGCTCTGAACGACGGTCTTCGGCGCTGCGACGCGCCGGTCCTCGCGCGGCACGATGCGGACGACCTCGCCTATCCCGAGCGGCTCGAAACACAGCTCCGCTTCCTCGCGGAACACGGCGACGTCGCGGCGGTCGGTTGCGCCGCACGCTTCGTCGATGAGAACGGCCTGTTCACCGGCGAGATCAGCCAGCTGTTCGATCCCGAGGGGGTCGATCCGGCGGCGGTTCCCGCGCGGGAACCATATCTCCTCCATCCGTTCCTGATGGCGCGACGGGACGCGGTCGTCGAAGCGGGTGGTTATCGCCACGTTCTGCATGCCGAGGATGCCGATCTTTATTGGCGCATGAGGGAGAAGGGCCGGTTGGTCAACCTGGAAACGG
>CAXUBA010000307.1:0-2252 GCA_964249205.1 uncultured Acetobacteraceae bacterium
TTCGCACGGCCGAGGCGTTCCTCGAGCGCCCGGCGGTCGAACGCGGCCCGGCGCCAAACCCGCCCACCACGTCGGCGAGATCAGGCGGGCCGGCGAGCGCGCGCAGGAGCTCGTGTCGGCCATCCTGCGCTTCGCGACGAGGGCCTCCACTCAGAAGCAGGTGGTCGACATCTCCGCGCTGCTCGACGAGACCGCCTCCATGCTGGGTGCGCTGCTGCCGCCGTCGGTCGCTCTTCGAACCGAGATCGAAGGCAACCGGCTCGCCGTGTTGGGCGACGCGGCGAGCCTCCAGCAGATCCTGATGAACCTGGCGCGAAACGCGGCCGAGGCGATCGAGGGGAGCGGGCGGATTACGATGGCAGCGGGGGGTGAAGAGGTGACAGCGGAACGCATCCTCTCGCACGACATCCTGTCGCCGGGGCGCTACGTCCGCTTCGACGTGTCGGACACCGGCGCCGGGATGGATGCGGGCGTGCTCGCGCGCGTCTTCGAGCCCTTCTTCACTTCGCGACCGGGTGGCACGGGGCTCGGTCTCGCGACCGTGCGCGAGATCGTGCACGACCACGGCGGTGCGATCGACGTCTCGAGCGTTCCTGGACGGGGTAGCCTGTTCCGGGTCTGGATCCCCGCAACGCGCTCGGCCGCAGGGGCCGCACGCGCCGCGCCGGCAAGCAGAGGCGCCGGCGACCGCGTGCTTCTCCTTTACACGGACCGGGTCCAGCTTCTGCGTGACGAGGAGATCGTCGCCGCGCTCGGCTACGAGCCGGTCGGCGTTCTCGACTTGAAGGCCGCCGCGCGCGTCTCGAGCGGCGATGGCGGCGTTGCGTTGGTTCTCGTCGATCCCGGTCCCGAGGACCTCTCGCTCGCCTCCGTCACGGGACTCCGCGCGCTCGGGATCGCGGCGCCGGTGGTGCTGGTGGCCAGCCGGGACAGCACGTTCGGGGTCAGCGACCTCGCGGCCGCAGGCGTCGTCGCCGTTCTCCGCCGTCCGCTCGCGTCGGCGTCGTTCGCCGACGCGTTGTGCGGTTGCGATCCATCGGGGCAAGGAGAGCCGGGTCATGCCCGTTGACGCCACCCTCACCCGGACTGGTCCCAGCGTCATCGTGGTCGAGGACGACCCGAGCATGCAGAGGATGGTGTCCGACTACCTCGTCCAGAACGACATGAAGGTGACGGTCACGGCGCGTCGCGACGAACTCATGCGGCATCTCTCGGACGGCCGGGCCGATCTCGTGATCCTCGACCTGAAGCTTGGCAGCGACGATGGGCTCGACATCCTCCGGTCACTCCGATCCGCGACCGACGTGCCCGTGATCATCACCACCGGCCACCGGCGGGACGAGATCGACCGGGTGGTCGGCCTCGAGCTCGGCGCCGACGACTACATCACCAAGCCATTCGGTCTTCGCGAGCTGCTCGCGCGCATCCGCGTGGTGCTCCGTCGCTCCGAAGGTCGCGATCGCACGCGCGAACCCGGCCAGACGACGCTGCGCTTCGGCCGCTGGGTGCTGAACCGGCGACTCCGTCGCCTGACCGAGAACGGCGATACGATCGTCGCACTCACCAAGGGTGAATATACGCTGCTTGTCGCCTTTCTCGAGGCGCCGGGACGTCCCCTCAGCCGCGAGCAGTTGCTCGGCGCAACGCGGGTGCACGAGGACGTCTTTGACCGGAGCATCGACGTCCAGATCCTGCGCCTTCGCCGCAAGCTCGAGGAGGATCCGAGCGCGCCGAAGATCATCCGCACCGACCGCGGGGTCGGTTACGTGTTCGATCTCCCGGTCACCGTCGTCTGAACCGACACGGCGGAAAGCCCCTCAAGCGCGGCGTTTCTGCGGGAGCCGGGCCCGACGCCCCGATACGCCCGCGGTGAAACGACCCTGATCCGACGCCGGGGGTCGGGGTCAGACGGGTTGCCAGCCCCAGCGGTCGGCGAGCAGGCGGTGCAGCGCCAGCATCTGGTCCTCGGTCGGGACGGTCGCGCGGACGGCGTCCACGCAGACCGGTGCGGCGGCCGGATCGATCGACTGCGCGCGCGTCGCCGACTGCAGCGCGAGCGAACCCGCGGCCTGGTCGCAGGCGTCGCGCCAGCGCGCGACCGCGCCCGCCGGAGCGAGCTGCGGCAGGACGGTCGCAGTGTCGAGGCGCGAGGCGGCCGCGCTCGCCCGCAGCGCGCCGCTGAGCGGGCCGGACGGTCTCGCGCCGTTCTGGCGCACGAAGCGCTCGTCGAAGGTCTCGATCGACGGCAGCGC
>CAXUBA010000308.1:0-2248 GCA_964249205.1 uncultured Acetobacteraceae bacterium
CGCCTGTTCGACTACAAGCTCGGCGTCACGGCGCCGAGCTTGTAGTCGAACAGGCGGACGAGGCCGAGCGCACCGAGATCGGCGGCGGGAACGATCGACGGCGCGCCGTCCGGCCTGAGACGCACCGTGCCGACGGGAAGGCCGGCCGGAAAGGCGCCGGCCTCGCTCGACGTCACCACGCGGTCGCCGTCCCGCGGCTTCGCGCCGTCGGGCAGGTAGAGGAGGCGCGGGAGGGGCGCGTCGGTGCCGACCATGATCGCGTGGGCGCCGAGGCGCGGGATCGTGACGGGGATGCGGCTCGCCTCGTCGGTGATCAGGAGGACGCGGGCGGAGCGATTGCCGACGTCGGTGACGCGGCCGACCAGTCCCGCGGCGTCGAGCGCGATCTGGCCGCGACGCACGGCGCTGGTGGGGCCGAGATAGACGAGGACGGCGCGCGCGTAGGCGCCGCCGGCGTCCGCCACCACCCGGCCGGTGACGAAGGAGGGCGCCGGATCGGGCATCCAGTGGAGATCGTCCTTCAGCGTCGCGTTCTCCGCCTCGAGCGCGATCGCGACCTCGTACCAGCGCTGGAGTCGCGCGTTCTCGGCCCGGAGCGCACGGTTCTCGCGTTCGAGGTCGATGATGCCGAGCGCGTCCTCGGCCGCGCGGCGCGCGGCCGCGAGAGGGACGGCGACGGAGGCGTAGAGCGGCGAAAGCGCGTCGGCGAGCGCCATCCGGACGCGGGCCGCCACGGGGGCGTCGGCGCGACCGACCAGCATCACGGCCACACTCGCCGCGATGAACAGCGGCAGGCTGAGCTTGGCCAGCGCCTGACGAGACTGGATCGACAGAGGAAGCAAGTCGGACCGCCCCTTCTTTCGTCTGCGAGGCCTCGACCGGATCTATAGACGCGGACCGCCCCGCTGCGCGAGGCCTGGCGTTCGGTGGCGGTCGGGCCGCCGGCGACCGGCCGCGACGGGGGCGAGTTCCCCTGCGATCCGTCAGTACATCGTCGTCAGCACGTTCCGCAGCCGCTTCATCTCCTCGAGCGCGCGGCCGGTGCCGAGAGCGACGCAGCTGAGCGCATCTTCGGCGACCACGACCGGCAGCCCGGTCGCGTCGCGGATCACGTCGGCCATGCGGAACAGCAGCGCGCCGCCGCCGGTCAGCACGATGCCCTTGTCGACGATATCGGCGGCGAGCTCGGGCGGCGTGTTCTCGAGCGCGACGGTCACCGCCTCCATGATCTCGCGCACCGGCTCGAACAGGCTTTCCGCGATCTGGCGCTGGGTCACGACCACCTCGCGCGGCACGCCGTTCATCAGGTCGCGGCCCTTGACCTCGCGCCAGGGGCCGTCGCCTTCCCAATCCTCCGGCGCGCGCGCCGCGCCCACCTCGAGCTTGATCTTCTCGGCCGAGCTTTCGCCGATCAGCAGGTTATGGTTGCGGCGTATATAGGAGATGATCGCCTCGTCCATGCGGTCGCCGCCGACCCGGACCGAGCGGGCGTAGACGATGCCGCCGAGCGAGATCACCGCGACCTCGGTGGTGCCGCCGCCGATGTCGACGATCATCGAGCCCGAGGGCTCGGTCACGGGCAGGCCGGCGCCGATCGCGGCCGCCATCGGCTCCTCGATCAGCAGGACGCGCCGGGCGCCGGCGGCTTCGGCGCTTTCCTGGATGGCGCGGCGCTCGACCGCGGTCGAGCCGGACGGCACGCAGATGATGATCATCGGGCTCGCGAAGCCGCGTCGGTTGTGCACCTTGCGGATGAAGTGCTTGATCATCTCCTCCGCCACCTCGAAATCGGCGATGACGCCGTCGCGCATCGGGCGGATCGCCGAGATGTTGCCGGGCGTGCGGCCGAGCATCTGCTTGGCTTCCTCGCCGACGGCGAGCACCTGCTTCCGCCCGCGCACGTCGGCGATCGCGACGACCGAGGGCTCGTCGAGCACGATGCCGCGGCCCTTGACGTAGACGAGCGTGTTCGCGGTCCCGAGATCGATGGCCATGTCGGCGGACATGACGCCGAAAAGGCGAGAGAACATCGGGCGCTCCGGAGGGCCAGGGGTCAGGGGGAAAGGCGCGACAGGCTTGCCTTGGGGGCAGGGGCTTATCGTCCGGCATCCCGCGCGGCAAGGGCGGCGTGCGGCGGGGCGCCGGGGGTGCTCACAGTTTGTTCACAGACCCGTGAGACACATTGTCGCCTTGTTAGCACCCGCCAACGGCCACCGTTGTCGGGCGTTGTGTTTGGACACGCGATCGC
>CAXUBA010000309.1:0-2229 GCA_964249205.1 uncultured Acetobacteraceae bacterium
CATCAACAACGACCTCGCCGGCACCGGCCTGTTCCGGCCGCTCGGCGAGCAGGCATCGGCCACCAACCCCGACAATCCCGATTTCGCGACGCTGCGCTCGATCGGCGCGCGCGCGCTGGTCACCGGCAGCGCGAGCGGCGGCGGCGCGGGCGTCGTCGCGCGCGTGCGGATCTGGGACGTCAACGCCGGCACCCAGCTGCAGGGCACGCAGTACAGCACCGGATCCGGAAACTGGCGTCGCGTCGCGCACCAGATCGCCGACAGCATCTATTTCCGGCTGCTCGGCATTCCCGGTTATTTCGACACGCGTATCGCCTACGTTTCGATGAGCGGCTCGCGAGCGCACCTCGTGACCCGGCTCGCGGTGATGGACCAGGACGGCGCCAACGCGCGAACGCTGACGTCCGGCCAATGGCTGGTGCACACGCCGCGCTGGGCGCCGCACGGCAACCAGGTTGCGTTCCTGTCCTACGCCAACGACCGTCCGCGCGTTTACCTGCTCGATCTCGGCTCGGGGCGCGAGCGGCTGCTCGCCGAGTTCCCCGGCATGTCGTTCGCGCCGCGTTTCAGTCCGAACGGCGGCTCGGTGATCCTGTCGGCGACGCGTGGCGGCGGTTCCGACATCTTCGTGGTCGACATCGGCTCTGGCAGCGCGCGGCAGCTCACCAACTCGGGCGCGATCGACACCTCGCCCTGCTATTCGCCCGACGGTTCGCAGATCGTCTTCGTGTCGGACCGCGGCGGCTCGCCGCAGCTCTACGTCATGGGTGCGGGCGGCGGGGGCGCGCGTCGGATCTCCTACGGGTCCGGCCAATACGGCTCGCCGGTGTGGTCGCCGACGGGCGACGAGATCGCCTTCGTGCGCGTCGGTGGCGGGTTCTCGCTCGGCGTGATGGGGCCGGACGGGTCTGGCGAGCGGATCCTGCAGCAGGGCTTCTCGATCGACACGCCGACCTTCTGCCCGAACGGGCGGGTGATCGCGTATTGCGAGCAGACGGCCGCGACGTCGTCGTCGGGGGCCGGCTACTCGTCGCGGCTCGGTTCGATCGACCTGTCCGGTTTCAACGACCGGACGATCTCGACCGCGGGCGGCGCGTCCGATCCCGCGTGGTCGCCGTTGCCCGCCGCGTGATCGTTCGGGAACCAACCCGACTTGACCGCTTTCGTAACGGAGCACACAAGGCACGATCGGCCGGAAGCGAATCGCTTGAACGCCAGCGTTGACCTGACCCGGTCGCCACGCGGACGGCTCCATGCAGGGAAAGAACAACAGATGACGTTCTCAAGCTTCGGCAAGGTCAAGGTGCTCGGCGCCTTCGCGATGCTCGCGATGCTCGCGGCCTGCGGCGGCGGCAACAACACCGGCGCCGCGACCGGTCTCGGCGCCCAGGCACAGCCCTCCAACGCGCCGGCGCCCGGCTCCGAGGCCGACCTCGTCGCGAATGTCGGCGACCGGATCTACTTCCCGTTCAACGCGAACGGCCTCACCGACGACGCCAAGGCGACGCTCGGCCGCCAGGCGGCCTGGCTCGCGCGTTATCCGCAGGTGCAGATCCAGATCGCCGGCAACTGCGACGACCGCGGCACGGAAGAGTACAACCTGGCGCTCGGCAACCGTCGCGCGAACGCGGCCCGCGACTACCTCGTCGCCCAAGGCGTTTCGGCCGACCGGATCACAACGATCTCCTACGGCAAGGACCGTCCGACCGCGCTCGGCGACGACGAGCAGGCCTGGACGCAGAACCGCAACGCGATCACCTCGGTCCGCTGACCGACGCGGAGCCGCGCGACCGCCATCGGCTCCCACTGGCGGGTCGCGGTTGATCATCGGGGGCCGGATCAGCAAGATCCGGCCTCCATCGGAGATGCCCGCATGAGGCACGCTGTCGCCCCTCGGGCCCACGCGTTCGTTGTTCTCGCGCTCGCTGTCGCCCCGCTCGCGGCGCACGCGCAGACGCGCGACGAAATCCGCGAACGAGACGAGCAGCTTTACCAGCAGAACCAGACCGGCGCGCCGACGGCGTCGCCGTCGGATGAATCGGGCGCGCCGGTGACGCCGTCCTACGGCGGCGGCAGCGACGGCGCCGGACCCGGCGGGAGCCTGACGGCGCAGCTGCTCGACCGCGTGTCGACGCTCGAAAGCGAGGTCCGTTCGCTTCGCGGCCGCGTCGACGTGCTCGAGCAACAGCTCTCGACATCGACTGCGACGCTGAACAAGCAGATCGGCGA
>CAXUBA010000310.1:0-2215 GCA_964249205.1 uncultured Acetobacteraceae bacterium
CTGGTGACGATACGAATGAACGAGGGCGACCACCAGGTCAGGTGGCTATCCGAGTCGCAGCGGACCGCGTTCGTCCGCGAGAAGGCCGGCAGCCTGCCCGACGTGACGATCGAGAGCCTCAGCGTCGGCGGCGAGAAGGCCGGCGAGCGGGTAGGCCCAGACCGCGTCGGCGGCCGGGGCGACGGGACGGTGCCGCGACACGGGCAGGCGGGTAAGGAGCCCGATCGCGGCGCGGCACTCGTCGCGGCGTCGTCCGATCCGGCCGGTCAGGCCCGCCATACGTCGCGGTCGAGCGGATCCGTATCGCCGTGGTCGATCGGGTCGTGCGGCGTGTAATGTTCCGCCGCGTCCCAGTCCGTCCGGAACCGCTCGGCGAGCACGGCGACCAGCGCCGGTTCGCGAAGCTCGATCGACAGGTCGCGCCGCGTGTCGAACGCGCCGTGATGGTAGTGGAGCGAACCGAGCTGTGCCGCCTTCCCGTCCGCGATCGTCAGGTTGCCGTGCATCTTCGGCGTGCGGAGACGCCTGACCTTGCCGCCGCTGTTCCGCAGGATGCGGAGGCTCGCGAAGGTTTCCGGACGGTCCCACATGCGGAGGCCGCGACCGCCGGCGCAAAGGAACCGGACCCGGACCCCGCGCGCCGCCGCCTCGGTCAGCCGGAGCAGCACGGTCGCGTCGGCCAGCATCGCGTGCTGCAGGTGGATCGTCTCCTCGGCGCTCTCGATCAGGGCGCCCACCTGCCGCCGGGCGATCCCGGGCGCCCAGAGCAGCGAGCCGTCCGGCGCGCCCGAGAAGGGCACGCCAGTCCAGTCGGCCTCGAAGCACGCGGCGATCGCGCCGACTTCCGCCGGGTCGTGGGTGATCACGCCGTAGTCGCGCGTTTCCGAGAAGTATTTCTCGCCCCAGTTGAAGGACGACAGCAGCGAGACCGCGCCGTCGACGGTGAGCGACTTCTCGTGCGAGGCGCTGAACGACGCCGGCGACCAGCGCACGTCGGCGCCCGCGCCCGCGAGGCGGGCGAAGCTCTCGTCGTTGTCGTGAGAACCGTCGGTCCGCGTCCGGTTGAGGATGACGCGGAGCCGGATCCCGCGCCCGGTCGCGCGCTCCAGCGCGCGGAGGAGCGTCTCGTCGGTCAGCGAGAACATCTTGAGCGCGATCTCGCGACCGGCGCCGTCGAGCAGCGCCTCGATCGGCGCGCGTCCGCTGTCCGGCTGCACGAGAAGCGTCCGGCCGGGCGAGTGCCGGCTCGGCCCCCCGTTTCCGTGCGCTTCGCGGTCTTGCGCCCCGCTCTCCGACGCCCCGCTCTCTTGCGCCCCGCTCTCTTGCGCCGTTGGAGGCGCGCGTCGATCGTCGTTCGGAATCGTCCGGGTCCCCGGCGAGGAGTGATCGGGAACTAACGCGTCGTGTCGGATCGGATTGCAAGCGTCACGGAGCGTCCGGGCGAGGGAAGGTCGCCGAGCGCATCGGAGCTCTTCCGTTGCTTCGCGAGGATCTCGCTGCTGAGCGTCGGCGGCGGCCTGACCGCCTGGATTCGTCGCAGCGTCGTCGAGCGGAACCGCTGGATGGACGATACGCACTTCCTGTCCGGCTACGCGCTCAGCCAGATCGCGCCGGGTCCGAGCGCGGTCAATCTCGCGGTCTTCGTCGGCGCGACGCTCGGCGGCAGGCTCGGCGCGACGGCGAGCCTGCTCGGACTGACGGCGGCGCCGTTCGCCCTCATCCTCGTGCTGGGCTGGGCGCTCGGCGCGCATCCGTTGCCCGCCGCCGCGTCGCGCGCGCTCGCCGGCCTCGGCGCGGGCGCGATCGCCCTGATGATCGCGACCGGGATCCGGATGGGCCGGCGCGGACTCCGGGGCGCCGTCCCGGTCGCGCTCGCGGTCGCGATGACGGCCGCGCTCGCGTCGGGCGCCAAGCTGCTCGTCGTGCTCGCGATCGCGCTCCCGCTGTCGCTCCTGCTTCTCGGGCGACCGTGATGGCGGCGGCGCTGCTCGCGCTCCTCCTGCTGTTCGGCTCGCTGTCGCTGCTGAGCTTCGGCGGCGGCAACGCGGTGCTCGGCGCGATGCAGCGCGCCGCGGTCGACCAACACCACTGGCTGACCGACGAGCAGTTCCTTGATCTGTTCGCCCTATCGCGCGCGGCGCCCGGACCCGGCAGTCTGATCGCGGCGCTGATCGGGCAGAAGGCCGCCGGCCTGTCGGGCGCGATCGTCGCCACG
>CAXUBA010000311.1:0-1954 GCA_964249205.1 uncultured Acetobacteraceae bacterium
GACGAGAACCCCGCTGCCGTGCCGGCCGGATCGAGGCTCACCGTCGTCCTGACCGGGAGCGACGCCGATCCGCGCCTCCTTGTCGACGGCGACGGCAACGGCAAGCCTCGTTTCCATCGCCTCGCCGCATCGAGCTGGCGGGCAGGCGCCGTCCTGCGCAGCCCGACCCGTCTGCGTGTCCGGCAAGGCGGCCATCTCGTCGGCGCCTGGTCGCTGACCGTCGTGCCGGTGGACGCACCGGTGATCGGCTGGACGGCGCCGCCCGGCGCCTGGCACGGCGGCTGGCGGACGCGGCTGCCATGGTCGGTCCGCGACCGCTTCGGCGTGACGATGCTCGAGGCCGAGCTCCGCCCCGTGCGCCCCGCCCGTGCGCCTTGCATCGTCGTGCCCATCCCGCTCCCGGGCGAGCCGAAGGACGCGTCCGGCACGGAACTCCCGGACCTCACCGCCTCGCCCTTCGCGGGCACGGACGTCGACGCCGCCCTCTTGGCCACGAACAGCGCCGCAGTCGCGGGACGGAGCCCGACCGTCCGCTTCACCCTGCCCGCGCGTCCGTTCCACGACCCGCTTGCCCGCGCCGTGCTCGCGGTTCGCCGGCGCCTGGCGCTCGATCCCGACGCGCGACGCGCCTCGGTCGCCGATCTCGAGGCGCTCGGCGAGGTTCCGGGCGCGTTCGACCGCCGGCTCGGGATCTTCCTCAATCTCGAAAGCGTGGCGGCCCTGCTCGCGGTCGATCCCGCGGGCGACGCCGTCGCCGACGCGGAAGCCCGCCTTTGGCAACTCGCGCTCGAGATCGAGGATGAGAAACGCGAGGGCAGTGCCGCCGCTGCGAGCGACGTCGCCGTTCAGGCGGCAAGGGGCGCCGTCGATCGCCAGATCGCGCGGATGCGCGAGCTCGGATCGGCCGGGCAGTCCGCGTCGGAACAGGCCGAACTCGCGCGCCGCCTGCAGGCGCTCCGACACGCGCTGGCCTCGCGTATGGCGGCCCTCATGCGGGACGCGCTCCGTCGCGGTCTCGCACTCCCGCCCGATGCCGGCCGCACCGCGCTCGGTCCGGACGCGTTCGACCGCATGATGCGTGCGGTGGAGCAGGACGCGTCGTCCGGCCACGTCGACGACGCCGCGCGCGCCCTGTCCCGCATGGAAGACCTGCTGGACCGGATGCGACCGGCGACCGCGGACGACGTACGCCGCGCCCTCGCCTCGCGCGCCGCGGACGCGGCCGCCAGGACCGACATGGCGGCGGTCGCCGACATGGTGAAGCGCGAGGCGGCCCTGCTCGACAATGCCGAGAAGCGGCAGGATCAGTCGGGCGGGCCGCCGCCCGGGGATCGGTCGCTCGGCGGCCTCCCGCCGTCCCTGTTCCGCGTCGGCCCCGATGGTGCTCTCGAGATCGTTCCGCCCGCGACGACCCCGCCGTCGAGTGCGGATGTGGGCAGGACGGAGCAGAAGGACGCCTCGTCCCGTACCCGGGATCGGCAGGTGCAGCGCGCGCTCGGTCGAGCGGCCGGAGTGCTGGAAGACCAGTACGGTGTCCTGTCGGGCAAGAAGCAGCCGGGGCTCGGGCAGGCCGCCGCCGCGATGGCCCGGGCCGACGCGGCACTGAAGCAGGGCGACGACCGCGACGCGGCCAAGAGCGAGAACGAGGCGATCCGCGCCCTCCAGCAGGGCGGACGCGACATGCAGCAGGCGATGCGGAACACCGGCGGACGAGGCGGATCGGGCGGTGCGCTCGTGCCGGGCTTCGCCGCGGACGAGTCGGGTGACGGCGGCGACGAGAGCGGCGGCGATACGCCGGGCGGCGGCGAGGAGCAGGGGGCCGGGCGCGACCCGCTCGGACGCAGCCTCGACGGCCAGGGCAAGGGCGCGGCCGACGACACCGAACTCGCGATCCACGGCAACGACGCCAACCGCGAAAGCCGCGCGATCGAGGACGAACTCCGCCGTCGTGACA
>CAXUBA010000311.1:1964-2214 GCA_964249205.1 uncultured Acetobacteraceae bacterium
GTCGCGTGCGATCCGCCAACGCTTCGGCACGAGGCCGACCCCCGACGCCACCGCGAGCGACGCCGGCCGGGCCTGGAGCCTTCGCCATGTATCTGCGGCCTCGGGCGGCGCTGGGCTCGTCACGTCCGGACGGGCGGCCCGCGGAGAAGACCCCGACACGCCGGACGGTCCGCGGCTCCGCCGGCGACCGACGGGTCGTCTTCGCCCGATGCTCCGCGAAGCGGAGCCGCGCTCCATTTCGGTCCTAGAA
>CAXUBA010000312.1:0-2202 GCA_964249205.1 uncultured Acetobacteraceae bacterium
CGGCGGACGCGAGGCGACCGCGCCGGCGCGAGGCCTCGGCGCGTCGCATCCGGGCGCGCGTCCCGACGGTCGACGCTTATGTCGGCGCGCTGCTCCGTTTCGCGCTGCCCGGAACGCCCGACATTTCCGTGGTGGTGCCGGGGTGGAACAATGCGGCGACGATCGCCGAACGGATGCGGAGCGTGTTCGCGCAGGCGGACCAACCGGTGCGCGAGGTGATCCTGCTCGACGACGCGTCGGAGGACGACACGATCGCGCGCGCCGAAGCGGCCGCCACGGAGGCCGGACGCCGCCTCGCGGTGCATCGCAACCCGTCGAACGGCGGCAGCGTGTTCCGGCAATGGCGCGAGGCGACGCGTCGCGCCGCCGGCGATTGGCTGTGGATCGCGGAAGCGGACGACGCGTCGGATCCACGCTTCCTCGCGACCGTCGCGTCCCGTCTCGCCGACACCCCGGGCGCGGTGTTCGGCTTCAGCGACAGCCGCGCGGTGGACGCGGGGGGACGAACCGTGAGCGAGACCTACCGCGACTACGCGCGCGCGTCCGGCTGCACCGTGCTCGACGCGGACGCGGTGCTCGACGGAGCGGCATTCCTCCGGCTCTGCCTCGCCGAGCGCAACCTCGTGTTGAACGCGAGCGCGGTGCTGTTCCGCCGGGATGCGCTCGCGGCGGCGATCGACCGCGTCGAGGCGACGCTCGGCACGCTCAGCGTCGCCGGCGACTGGTTGCTCTACGCGACGATGCTCCGCGCGCCGGGCGCCCGGGTTGTCTACGTCGCGTCGCCGCTCAACGTGCATCGCCGGCACGACCTGAGCGCGACCGCGCGGCTTCCCGCCGCCCGACACCTGGCGGAGGTTGTCGCCGTGCAGGACGCGATCGCCGATGCCGGCGACGCGATCGGGCCGGCGGACCGCGCGCGCCAGCTCCGCTACCGCCGGGAGCTCCGCGGCCGGCTGGGGCTGCGC
Organism: uncultured Acetobacteraceae bacterium; assembly: GCA_964249205.1. Taxonomy (GTDB): domain Bacteria; phylum Pseudomonadota; class Alphaproteobacteria; order Acetobacterales; family Acetobacteraceae; genus CAXTPV01. The sequence continues at coordinate 966 of CAXUBA010000312.1, forward strand.
GCGGCAACACGGGCGGCGCGACCGCGTTCCGTAGCGGCAACCGGACAGGCGTCGACATGACTGCGATCTCCCGCGGACGGAACGACGCGTGGCTCTGAAGACCGGGTCCCTCGCGGACGCGATCCAGCCTTTCCTCGCGATGGACGTGATGCGACGCGCGCTGGCGCTGGCGCCCGGACCCGAGCGGGTGATCCACATGGAGGTGGGGCAGCCCGCGCTCGGCGCGCCGGCCGGTGCGATCGAGGCGGCGGACCGCGCACTCCGCGGCACCGGGTCGCTCGGCTACACCGACGCGCTCGGCCTGCCGGCGCTCCGCGCGCGGATCGCCCGTCATTACGGCGACCGTTACGGGCTCGACGTCGCGCCAGCGCGCATCGCCGTCACGCTCGGCGCATCGGGCGCGTTTCCGCTCGCCTTTCTCGCCGCCCTCGATCCCGGCGACGCGGTCGCGCTGACGACGCCCTGCTACCCGCCCTACGTGAACGTGCTGCGTGCGCTCGGCTTCCAACCACGACTGATCGAAGGCGAACCCGAGACGCGTTTCCAGCCGACCCCGGCGCTGCTCGACCGATCGGGGTCGCCGCCCCCGGCCGCGCTGCTGGTCGCGAGCCCGTCGAACCCGGCGGGAACCATGATATCGCCGAGCGAGCTTCGCGCGTTGTCCGACTGGTCCCGCGAACGAGGCGCGCGCCTGATCAGCGACGAGATCTACCACGGGCTCGTCCACGACGGCGAGCAGTCGACCGCGGCTTCCGACCCCGACGCGATCGTCGTCGGCTCGTTCTCGAAATACTGGTGCATGACCGGTTGGCGCGTGGGCTGGCTGGTGCTGCCGGACGCGCTCGTGCGGCCGGTCGAGCGCCTTGCGCAGAACATGTTCATCAGCGCGCCGCACGTCGCGCAGCTCGCGGCGCTCGCCGCGTTCGACTGCGGCGACGAACTCGACCGCCGCGTCGCGTCGTACGGGCGGGTGCGGACGCACCTTCTCGCCCGCCTTGCCGATGCCGGCTTCGGCCCGGTCGCGCCAGCGCAGGGCGCGTTCTACGCCTACGCCGACATCGCGCCGTTCGGGATCGACAGCGCCGCGTTCTGCGCGCGCCTGCTCGACGAGGCGCGCGTCGCGGCTACACCCGGTCTCGATTTCGACGCGCGTCGCGGCGGCCGCTTCGTCCGCTTCAGCTACTGCGGACCGGAAGCCGACATGCACGAGGCCGCCGAGCGGATCGTGCGCTGGTGC
>CAXUBA010000313.1:0-2201 GCA_964249205.1 uncultured Acetobacteraceae bacterium
GTCCGCGCCGCGAGGCGCGCCGGACGGTCCCGTCCCGGGCGGCGACATCGCGCTCACGGCGGCGCCGGCAACGCGAACCGCCGGGTCACCGCCGCGAGATCGGCCGCGACCGGGTGGGAGGCCGCGGCGACCGTGCCGTCGGCGGGACGGACGAGCTGGCAGGTCCGCAGGCCCGCCTCCCGCGCCGCGTCGAGCTCGGCCGCGACGGCGGCCAGGACCAGGATCGAACCGGCCGGCTCGCCGAGCCGCGACGCGATCGCGTCGTAGCTCGCCCGTTCCCGCTTCGCGCCGACCCGCGTGTCGAAGAACGACAGGAACAACGGCGCGAGATCGCCGGCATCGCTGTGCCCGAAGATCAGCCGCTGCGCGTCCTCGGACCCCGACGAATAGACCGCGAGCCGCACCCCGCCGCGATGCCAGGCCCGGAGCACCGGGGCGACCTCCGGGTAGAGTTCGCCCCGGAGCACCCCGTCCCGATAGCCCTCCGCCCAGATCAGACCCTGCAGTGTCTTGAGCGGCTCCTCCTTGCGATCCTGGTCCATCCAGTCGAGCAGCGTCAGCCGCCGGTCCGGCCCGGGAACCCGCGCGAGGATCGCGGCGACCGCCGGCTCCTCGCCGCGCGCAAGGAGGAACGCGTCGAGCCGCCGACGCGCGAACGGGAATAGCGTCTCGTGGACGAAGCGGATCGGCGCCACCGTTCCCTCGATGTCGAGGAGAACCACCGACGGCGCGGCCGCGCCGTCCCCTTCGGCGCCCTCAGACACCCGCGACGGACCCGCCGAGCGCAGTCGCCGCGGCAAGGCGGCACCCGGGATCCCGAGCCGCAATCCGCGGATCGCACCCGTCGACGCACCGTCGGGCTGTCCCGGCCGGCAGGGACGTCACGCCGGCGCTCGCACCGGTCGGGGCCGCGCGCCCGCTCATCGCGCCGCGAGCGCCCGTTCCGCGAGCAGCGCGCCGAGCATGAACTCGGCAGCCTCGATCTTGGCCAGCGCGTCGTCGGTGGTGCGGCCCCACAGGGTGATTCCATGGCCGCGGAGTGCGTAGCCCAGGCGGCACGTCTCGAGACGCGGCGCGATCGCGGCGCGCAAGCGGTCGATGTCCTGGTCGTTGTCGAACACCGGCATCACCAGGCGCGCCGCGTGGGTGTCGACGCCGTCGAACGCCTTGCCCATCTCGTAGCCCTCGAACACGAGGTCGCCCGGCTGCGCGCGGGTGAGCACGGTGGCCGCGAGCGAGTGCCCGTGCAGCACCGCTCCGGCTTCGGGGAACGTCCGGTAGATCTGGCAGTGCAGGCCGGTCTCGGCGCTCGGCGCGTCGCCTGCGCGGCAGGCACGCCCGTCAGCATCGACGACGATCACGCCGTCCGGTCCGAGGAACCCCTTGCGACCGCCGCTCCGGGTGATCGCGATCGTGCCGTCCGCGAGACGCTCGCTGAGATTACCGCTGACGCTGCGCACGAGGCCGAGCGCATCAAGCCGCCGCCCCGCGTCGCCGATGCGCGCCGCGGCCGCCGCCAACCCATCCGGCGCCGTTCCGACCGGCACCGCTCCCGCATCGGCCACGGCAAACCCGGACGCGACGTCAGCCGTGCGAAGCGGTTTCGCGCGGCGTCTGGGCGGCCGTCGTCGTGTCGGCCCGCGGCACCGCGGGCGCCGCGATCGAGCCGGCGGGACGGGTTTCGCTCGCTTCCATCGACTCGTCGTCCGCCATGTTCTTCTTGAACGACTTTATGCCCTTGGCGAAGTCGCCCATCAGCGAAGACATCTTGTTGCCGCCGCCGAACAGGACCAGCACGACGGCCAGCACGATCAGCCAGTGCCAGATGCTCAAACCACCCACGATAACCTCCCCTTCTGCCGAGGATCCCTCTGGATCCGGCGGCGGTTGCGGCGCCCGCCGGCCCGACCCCGGCCTATCCGGCAGGCTGGGAGATGGCGCACCCGGCCGCGGGCTGCAAGCGCGTCGTCACCCCGTCTCGTCCCGTGCGGCCGCCAGGATCCGTTCCGCCTCGTCCCGTTCGAGCCGGAGAACCCGCCACGCGACATCGCCGCCGAAGCCGGCCCGCGCCAGCGTCGCGAGCGCTCGACGCCGCGCGCCGTCGGGACGCGCGTCCCCTTCCCCCTCCTCGCCCTCTGCGGCGGAGTCGTCGTCGTCCATTCCCCCGGCGGACGCCCCGGCCGGGGCGAACGGCCCGAGGC
>CAXUBA010000314.1:0-2183 GCA_964249205.1 uncultured Acetobacteraceae bacterium
GTCCCTGCCCAGGTGCTCTTCGATGACCCGGTATCTCGTCAGCCGCGCCAACACGCTGATCATCGCGGTCCTCGTCGCCATGATCCTGCTGATCGGCGGCCTGACGGCGGAACGCTTCGACGCCGCGCGGCAGACCCGTCTATGGGTCGACCACAGCTATCAGGTGATCGGCGCGATCAAGGACCTGAACCTGGAGGTTCGGGACGCGGAGACAGGCCAGAGAGGTTTCCTGCTGACGGGCCGCGACGACTACCTGGCGCCGTACGAAGCGGCATTGGGCGGCGTCAACCTCGTCGCGAGCAAGCTTCAGCAGCTCACGGCAGACGATCCGGCTCAGCAGGCCCGACTGCGGACGCTGTTCCCGATCATGCAGCACAAGCTCGAGGAGCTCGCGCAAACGGTCGCGCTTCGACGCACGGACGGTCTCGACGCCGCGCTACAAGTCGTCCAGACCGACGTCGGTCGCTCGGACATGCTGCGCATCGAGGCGATCCTCGCCGACATGAACGCGCAGGAGCAAGGCCTGCTCCGCCAACGGCTCGCCACCATGAGCACGCGTTCCGTGACCGTGCGCCTGGTCGTCTTTCTCGGCCTCCTTCTTTCCGTCGGTGCGCTTCTCTGGGCGGCGCGGATGATGAACAGCGCTTGGTCGCGGTCCTACGCCGCGGAGCGCGAACAGCGCCTCCTCGCGGCGCGCCTCCGCACGTCGCTCGACAGCCTGAGCCAGGGCGTCGGCGTGTTCGATGCCGATCGCCGCCTCACCACCTGGAACGGGTGCTTTCAGGCCCTGCTCGACCTGCCGAAGCCGATGCTTCGCCCCGAGATGCCCTATCAGGCGGTGGTCGAGCACATGGCGGCGCAGGGTGTCCGGATGGAAACCGAGCACGAGATCGCGGCGCGTGCAAAGCCGAACGACGTCATTCTCTACGACGGTGCCCGATCCGACAGCCATCAGCTGGAGCTCCGGCGTACTCGCACGCCGGACGGCGGGTTCGTGCTGACGATCTCCGACATGACCAAGCGGGCGCAGGCGGAAGTCGTGCTGCGTGAGGCCCACAAGATGCAGGCCATCGGTCAGCTCACCGGGGGCATCGCCCACGACTTCAACAACCTTCTCACCGTCATCCTCGGAAACATGGAGGTCATCCGCTCGAAGCTGGCCGACAATCCTGCCCTCCAGTTCCGCATCGACCGCGTGTCGTTGGCAGCCCAGCGCGGCGCGACACTCACGTCACAGTTGCTGTCCTTCGCGCGGAAGCAGCCGCTGGCTCCGGCTGCGATCGATCTGACGGCTTCCGTGCCTCAGTTCGTCCCGTTGCTGAGGCGAACGCTCGGCGAGCATATCGACGTCCGTTACGTGGAAACGGCGGGGTTGTGGTCCGCGATGGCCGACGCCGCCCAGCTTGAAAGCGCGGTGCTGAACCTCGCCCTGAACGCCAGGGATGCAATGCCGAACGGGGGGCGGCTCACCATCGAGCTGGCCAACAAGGTGCTCGACGAGGATTATGCCTCGAAGCACGCCGAGGTGACCTCGGGCGACTACGTGATGCTGGCCGTCTCCGACAGCGGGCACGGCATGACGCCCGAGGTGCTCGCGCGAGTCTTCGAGCCCTTCTTCACGACGAAGGCGGTTGGACAGGGCACCGGGCTCGGTCTCGCGATGGTGTTCGGCTTCGTCAAGCAGTCCGGCGGTCACGTGAAAATCTACTCCGAGCCGGGAAGCGGGACGACCGTCCGGATCTATCTGCCGAGAGCCGTGGGAAAGTCGGTTCCGGGTATCGCCAAGGTCGGTGCTCCCACCGACCTGCCGCTCGGGACGGCGACGATCCTTCTCGTGGAGGACGACCCGGCCGTTCGTGAGGTCGGGGGCGCGATGCTGACCGACCTCGGCTATCGCGTCCTTGAGGCATCGGACGGCGAGGAAGCCCTGCGTGTGTTCGGCGCGCACGCGGCGTCCATCCAGTTGGTTCTCACTGACGTAATGCTGCCCGGCCCGCTCAAGGGTCGGGACGTCGCGGAGCGGATTATCGCCATTCGACCCGGCGTGCGGGTGCTGTACATGTCCGGCTACACGGAGAACTCCATCGTCCACAACGGCCGTCTGGACGACGGGGTGGACCTGCTCGCCAAGCCGTTCAAGCGCGAGCAGCTGGCACGCAAGGTGGCGGATGTCCTGGGAAGCA
>CAXUBA010000315.1:0-1226 GCA_964249205.1 uncultured Acetobacteraceae bacterium
GTGCAGGGCGCCGTCCGAGAGGCCGCCGGTCGCGGTGATCACGTCGGACACGCTGGTGTGCGGCGCGAGGTCGGGCGGACCCTCCGGGGTCACCACGAGACTGCCCGCCAGCGTCGCCGCGCCGACCACCTGCAGGTGGTCCGTCGCCCCCGTCCCCGGAAACACGTCGACCGCGATCGTGCCGTCCCGGTTCTCCACGAGGTTGCCGGTTAGCACGGTGGTTCCGACTTGGCCCGTGCCGCCGGGCGAGAGCACCCCGTCGTCGGTAAGCGTGTCGCCCGGGCCCAGCGTCACCACGGCGCCGGCGTCGAACGATCCACCCGACAGATTGTCGAGCGCTCCTCCGCTCGGCAGGACGACGGAACCGACCAGGGTCCCGGCATTGCTGACCGTGGTGAACCCGCCGGTGACGGCGATCGCGACGCCTCCCGGACCGCGCCCCTGGATGGTTCCGCCGCTGTTCACCGTGACCGAGTTGCCGACGGCGCCCGCCGCGAGGACCGCGGGCCCCGAGCCGAGGGTCGAGATGATGTTGCCGCCGTTCGCGACCGTGATCGCCGTGGTGTTCACGCCGTTGCCGCGGCTTTCCGCGTAGACGCCGACCGAACCGCCGCCGGAGACCGACACGGTTCCGGCGACGTTGACGGTGACGCTGCCCGTGCACCCGCCGCCGGAGCAGTTCGTGTAGGGGCTCGCGGACGCGAAGGTGAAGCCGGTGCCGTCCGCCCGACCGAGGATGCCGCCGCCGCCGCCGACGCTCTCCGCCAGGATCCCCGCGGCGCCGTTCGCGGCGGTGTAGATGAAGGTGGCGTAGTTCATCGTCGCGGTGACCGCGCCGCCATTGCCGGCCGCCCGACCGCCGTAGAGGCCGGCGAGGGTGCCGTTCGTGTCGACGCCGACGATCAGCCCGCCGCCGCCGCCGACGCTCTGCGCCACGAGGCCGGACGCGTCGATCCCTTCGGTGCTGATCTGCGTGTCGGCGCCGAGCTGCACGTTCACCGGTCCGCCGTTGCCGGATGCTCCGCCGGCGCCGTCGATCGTCCGCGTGACGAGCGTGGAGCTGCCGATCACCGTTCCATCGGTGAAGCCCGTGCCACTGCGGCCGCTGCCACCTTCGCCCGTCGAGGTCGTGCCCATCAGGGCGGCGAAGCCGCCGCCGCCCCCGATGCTTTGGGCGAGCACGGCCGAGGCGTCGCGACCCGACGTGCCGACCGATGTGTTGACGC
>CAXUBA010000315.1:1236-2104 GCA_964249205.1 uncultured Acetobacteraceae bacterium
CATGCTGACCGAGACCGGACCGCCGTTCCCGCTCGAGCCGCCGCCGCCGCCGAGTGCCACGGTGATCTTCGAGGCGATCCCGTTCTCCGCGACCGTCGCGCCGCCGTCGCCCCCGCCGCCGCCGATGCTTTCCGCGTGGATGCCGTAGGAGAGATCGCCCAAGGTTTCGATCCCGCCGGTGTCCGCGACCGTGACGGAGCCGCCATTTCCGGCGCTGCCGCCTTCGCCGCCCACCCCGAGAACGAGGTCGACCGCTGCCGGATTGGAGATCAGGAGGTTGGAGGACGGGTTGGACGCGCCTCCTTCACCGCCGCCGGCACCGACGCTCTGCGCCAGGATCGCCGGTGAATCGGGCCCCATCGTCTCGAGCGGGGCGACGGCGGTGACGGACACCGCGCCGCCCGTTCCGCCAGCGCCCGCGCCGCCCGCGAAGCCGCCGCCGACCCGCACGCTGATGTTGGCGACCGCGCTCCCGGCCGGCGGCGGCATGGGCGCGTCCTTGTTGAGGGGCGCATACCCGGCCAGCACCTTGACCAACTCGTAGATGGAGACGAGCGCCGCGACGCCGTCCGGCGCGAGGGAGACGATGCCGCCGTTGCCTTCTTCGACCGGAAGGTCGACGCCGAGGCCCCCGGCGAGGAACTTCGCGGATGTCAGCGCCGGATAGGTTCCGCCGGCGCTCGCCGCGCCGACGCCGTCCCCTCCGCCGGCGCCAACGCTCTGCGCGACGATGGCCGGCGCCGCGCCTCCCGCCGTTGCGATCCCACCCGTGGTCGTGACCGTGACGCTGCCGCCGTTGTTGCCGCTGCCCCCTGATCCGCCCACGCCGACATCGACATTCAGTTGGCCGCTGCTGCCGAGCGCGGAA
>CAXUBA010000316.1:0-818 GCA_964249205.1 uncultured Acetobacteraceae bacterium
GCGCCGGCACGCTCGATCCGAACCCGCCGCCGCTGCCGCCGCCGCCGACGCGCGCCATGAAGCGCGCGATCAGGTCTCGTTCTTCGTCTGTCATGTCGTTCTGCCCCGGCCTTCCGGCCGTTCCTTCCGAAGACAATCTGGCACGTTGGGGAACAATCTGGCCGGCGTCCGGTCCGCCTTCAAGCGAGCGGAAGGCGGAGACGGGCCCATTCCATCGCCGTGCAGCAGTTCATCACGACGACGAGGCCGGCGGCGCGGCCGGCGGCGGCGGCGGCCGGCACCGCGAGGCCGAGCTGCATCCAGAACGCGCCGGCCCCGACGGCGATCGCGTCCCTGGCGACGCGCGGGATCTCGTCGGCGCGCCGGAACACGTCCACGATGTCGATCGTGCCGAAACGGTCGGTCGCCTCCTGCAGGCTTCCGCCCACCGGCGCCCCGGCGATCGTCCGGCCGGCTTCCGCGGGATTGACGCCGACCAGCGCGACCTTCCGCGCGGCGAGGAAGCGGAACACGCCGTGCGAGGGCCGCTCGGGCCGGAGCGACACGCCGACGACGGCGATCCGCTTCGCCAGCCGGAGCAGGTCGCGCACGGCGTCGTCCGACAGCCCGTCCGCGGCGGGCGACGCGACGCGTTCGACGCCGGACGGAACGCCGCTCAATGGCCGGGCGCCCGAGCCTGCACGCCCTTGGCATCGACGCGGAAGTTGACGAGGACGGCATGTCGCACGCCCTGCCCCACCCAGACGTCGCCCTCTTTCCGGAGAACGGTCACGCTGCTGAAGCCGCTCGACAGCAACTCGGCGATGGCGGCATTGCGC
>CAXUBA010000316.1:828-2097 GCA_964249205.1 uncultured Acetobacteraceae bacterium
GCCCGGGCCCGGCGGCGATGGGGCTGCCGCCGCCGGTCCGCCGAGCCAGACCGCGATCGCGACCCATGCCGCGGCCACATGAAGCCGTCCTTGAACACCTGACGCCATCCCGTCCCACTCTCCCGCCGCCTCGACACCTCCGACGGTGCCGGCTAACTCTCCGGTCGAGCATCGTGGCGAGCGCACGCCCGGCGTGTCCCGCGACGGACTCAGGGACACGTAAGTTCAGGCCCGCAGGCAAGGTTGCATCGCACGGCCGATCGGGTCCGGCAGCGCAGCGGCATCCCGGCGGCACGGGCGGCCGAGGAAGGACAGAAGATGTCGAAGTGGGTCTACAGCTTCGGGGCGGGTCGGAACGAGGGACGCGCCGTGCTGCGCGAGCTTCTCGGCAGCAAGGGCGCGAACCTCGCCGAGATGGCGACGATCGGCCTGCCGGTGCCGCCGGGCTTCACCGTCACGACCGAGGTCTGCGCCGCGTTCAACCGAGACGGCCGCTATCCCGCCGATCTCGCGAACCAGGTCGACGCCGCGCTCCGGCACGTGGAGACCGCGACCGGGCGAGCGTTCGGAGACCGCGAGCGACCGCTGCTGGTGTCGGTGCGATCGGGCTCGCGCGTGTCGATGCCGGGCATGATGGACACCGTCCTCAACCTCGGCCTGAACGACGAGACGGTGGGCGGCCTCGCGCGCGACGGCGCCGAGGGCCGCTTCGCCTGGGACAGCTATCGTCGTTTCGTCCAGATGTACGGCGCGGTCGTGCTCGGCGTCGAACATCACCGGTTCGAGGAGGTGATCGAGGGGATCAAGCTCGACCGCGGCGGCATCCTCGAGGACACCGACCTCGCGGAAGCGGACTGGCGCGAGATCGTCCGCGAATACAAGGCGCTCGTGCTCGCCGAGACCGGCACGCCCTTCCCGGAAGCGCCGCGTGACCAGCTCTGGGGCGCGATCGAGGCGGTGTTCGGCTCGTGGACGAACGCGCGCGCCAAGACCTACCGGCGTCTGCACGACATCCCGGCCGACTGGGGCACCGCGGTCAACGTCCAGGCGATGGTGTTCGGCAACATGGGCACCGACTGCGCCACCGGCGTGTGCTTCACCCGCGACCCGTCCACCGGCGAGAACGTGTTCTACGGCGAGTACCTGGTGAACGCCCAGGGCGAGGACGTGGTCGCCGGCATCCGCACGCCGCAGCCGCTGTCTTCGTCCGTCGCCAAAGCCGGTGAAATCCCGCTCGAGAAGGCTATGCCGAATGCCTATGCCGAGCTG
>CAXUBA010000317.1:0-2092 GCA_964249205.1 uncultured Acetobacteraceae bacterium
GTCGTAGTCGATCCGGACCGCCTCAGCGTGGACGCCGAAGCGCGCGCCGTCGCGTGCGGCGGCCGCAACGGCGGCGGCGGCGATCAGCGCCTTCGACGGGACGCACCCGGTGTTGAGGCACTCGCCGCCCATGGCGTCCCGCTCGACGAGCGCGACCTGCAGGCCGAGCATCGCGCAGCCGCCGGCGGCGGTCAGCCCGGCCGCGCCGGCGCCGATGACGATCACGTCGTGCGTGTCGTTCATCGCCCGGGCATCCAGGGCCGTGCGAAGTCCGTTGTGATCAGCATGAGCAGACTACGTTTCGGACGGGCGGGTGGGCGCACGTCGCCTGGACGCTGAGCGGAGAATGACGGACCGTCCGCGCCGCCTGCTCGCGGAAGCGGTCGGCTCGGGTTTCCTGTTCGCGACGGTGATCGGCTCCGGGGTGATGGGCGAGCGCCTCGCGTCCGGCAACACGGCTCTCGCGCTGGTCGGCAACACGGCGGCGACGGGGGCGATCCTGTTCGTGCTGATCGTCATGCTCGCTCCCGTGTCGGGCGCGCACATGAACCCCGTCGTCAGCCTGGTCGCGACGCTCCGACGCGATCTCGCCGCGCGCGACCTCCTGCCCTACGTGCTGGCGCAGCTCGGCGGCGGGCTTGCCGGCGTCTGGATGGCGCACCTCATGTTCGGGATGCCCATCCTGGAGGTTTCGATCAAGGCGCGGGCCGGGCTCGGCCAGTGGGCCGGAGAGTTCGTCGCGACCTTCGGCCTGATCCTCTGCATCGTGGGCACGATGCGCCACCGGCCCGACTGGATCGCACCCGCGGTCGCGCTCTACATCGTCGCCGCCTACTGGTTCACCTCGTCCACCAGCTTCGCCAACCCGGCGATCACCGTGGCGCGATCGCTGAGCGACAGTTTCAGCGGCATCCGCCCGGCCGACGTGCCCGGCTTCGTGGTGGCCCAGGTCGCCGGGGGACTGGCGGGTTCGGCGGTCGCGACCCTCCTGTTTCCCGACGCGCCGGTCTGACGGGACCGGCCCTCCCCCGATCGGAGCCTCAGCCATGACCATCGAGAACAGCCGCCTCTACTATGGGGACGTGCTCGCGGGATCGTCCGACCTCAGGACGGACGCCTGCTGTACGCCGGAACCGCCGCCGCCTGCCGTGCGCGCCGCGCTCGAGCGCGTCCATCCCGAGGTGCGGGCGCGCACCTACGGCTGCGGCCTGGTCACGCCGGACGCACTCGACGGGTTGCACGTGCTCGATCTCGGCTCCGGCTCCGGACAGGACGCCTTTCTGCTGGCGCAGCTCGTGGGTGCGGCGGGGTCCGTGGTCGGCGTCGATGCGACCGACGCGCAGCTCGCCGTCGCACGCCGTCACCTCGACTGGCACGCGGAGCGCTTCGGCTTCCGGAACATCACCTTCCTCGACGGCGACATCGAACAGCTCGATGCGCTCGACCTCGCGCCCGGAAGCTTCGATCTCGTGGTGTCGAACTGCGTCATCAACCTCGTCGCCGACAAGGCGGCGGTGTTCCGCGCCGCGCACCGGCTGCTGAAGCCGGGCGGCGAGCTTTACTTCGCGGACGTCTATGCGGACCGGCGGGTACCGGCCGCCCTGCTGGCCGATCCCGTCCTGCACGGCGAATGCCTGGCGGGCGCGCTCTACTGGGGCGACTTCGCGCGGCTCGCGAAGGAGGCCGGCTTCGCCGATCCGCGGCTGGTCGCCGACCGTCCGCTCGCGCTCCGCGACGCGGGCATCGCCGCGGTGCTCGACGGGATCGCGTTCTTCTCGGCGACCCATCGGTTGTTCAAGCTCGACGGTCTCGAACCGCAATGCGAGGATTACGGGCAGGCGGTACGCTATCGCGGCTCGGTGGCGGGCGCGTCCGCCGCCTTCGTCCTCGACAAGCACCACCGGATCGAAACCGGCCGGATGTTCCCGGTGTGCGGCAACACCTGGCGGATGCTGGCCGACACGCGCTTCGCGCCGCATTTCGAGTTCCACGGCGACTTCTCCCGCCACTACGGCGTTTTCGGCGGCTGCGGCACGGCGATGCCGTTCGGCGTCGGCGGCGCGGCGGAGGCGGCGGCGGGCTGCTGCTGAGG
>CAXUBA010000318.1:0-2072 GCA_964249205.1 uncultured Acetobacteraceae bacterium
CCGAGACGCGGAGCGGTCGCACCTCGCGGACGAACCGGGTCCAGAGCTCGCGCTCGGCGTCGTTCAGTCTTTTCGCCACGCGGCGATGGTGGCACGCCGTCGGCTCGCCTCGCCATCCCGGCCGGCCCGCCGCCCGCCCTCACACCGCGGCGCGGCCGACCGAACGTCCGACCGCGTCGCGCACCCCGCTCGCCTCCTCGATCATCGCGGCGGCCAGCGCCTGCCGGAGCAGCTCCTCGCGGTCGGCCCGCATCTGGTCCGCGATCCTGGCGCGCGCGACGGCGACATAGGCTGGGTCGAGCTCGATCCCGATGCCGCGCGCGCGCTCGAGCTCGGCCGCGACGAGCGTCGTGCCGGTCCCCGCGAACGGATCGAGCACCACCGGATCGCTCACCCCGTGCAGCCGGATGCACCAGCGCGGCAGCTCGATCGGGAACGTGCCCGGATGGTGGAACTTCTCCGCCCGGCTCTGCACCGTCCGATACGGGATGAACCAGGTGTTGCCGCGGCAGCGGAGATCCTGCGGATGCCCGCGCCGCCGGATGTTCGACTTGTCCTGGAACGGCACCCCGATCGCCAGGCGGTCGAGCTTCACCCGTCCGTGCGCGGTGAAGTGGAACAGGTGCTCGTGGTTCTGGTGCAGGAAGCGCTCGCCGCCGATCGGCTTGAAGTGCCCGGTGGTGCCCGCCCCCGTGGTGATCGATTTCACCCACACGATGTGGTTCTGCAGATGGAAGAACCGCCGGAGGCGCACCGCGAGCTCGAACGGCAGCCAGGGCTGCGTCCCGGAGCCGGACACGTTGAGGAAGAACGACCCATCCCGACGCAGCACGCGCGACACCGCCTCCGCGACGGTCGTGAGCCAGTCGAGATATTCCGTTTCGCCACGCCGGTCGTCGTAGGCGCCGTAGCGGAGGCCGATGTTGTAAGGCGGCGAGGTGACGACGACGTCGACGCTCTGCGCTTCCATCGTCCCGAGCACCGAGAGACAGTCGCCGCAATGGAGCTGGTGCCGCCCGGCGGGAAAGCTCGGGTGCATCGGCACCGAAGCACGGCAGCCGCCCGCCTCGTCCGGCTCGGTCGGCGGAGAGCGTCCCGCGACCGTGTCGGGCGGAAGCCGTGGTCCGGGCCCGGGGGAACAGCCGCCCATGGCATCAGCATGGAGAGGCGGTCCGAGTCCCCCCAAGTCTTTCATCCGCCGTTGCCGGCCGCCGTGCGCACCGGCCGCGGCACGAGGACGAACGCCGTCGCGGTCGTCGCGAGCGCATGCGCCGCGCGTCCCGCCGCGTCGCCCGCCCCGAAGAACAGGTCGGCCCGGTCCGGCACCCGGACGTCGCCGCCCTCGTCCTCGGCGAAGGCCAGCACGCGGAGCGCGTGCACCCCGTCCGTCGCGACGTAGACCGGCAAGGCGAGCGGGATCGCGGCGCGGTCCACCACGAGCGAGTGCAGCGGCGCGAGCGGAACCCCGAGCGTGCCGGGCGCCCCGCCGTCGGCATCCCCCGGCGGCAGCACGCGGAAGAACACGTAGCTCGGATCCGTTTCGAGCAGCGGACCGACATCGCCGCGGTAGCGCTCGAGCGCGGCCCGGATCGCGATCGGCGTGCGGTCGTCGTCCGGCAGCATCCCGCGCGCCACCAGCGCGTCGCTGATCGGCGCCGGTCGCAACCCGTTCTGCCCCGCGTAGCCGAGCCGCAGCTCCGAGCCGTCCGGCAGCGCGATCCTTGCCGCGCCCTCCTTCTGCATGAGGTAGAGGTCGACCGGATCGCGCACCCAGGCGACCGCCACGGCCCTCCCTCCGAGCGCGCCGCGGTCGATCGCCGCCCGCGTGTCGTAAGGCACCACGACGCCGCCCCGGACGCGCCCGTCCACGACACCGTGACCCTCCGTCGCGGGCACCGTCACGAGGTCGGTCGGCCGCCCGAGCACCGCCGTCCGGAACACCGCCGTTTCGCTGAGGCTGCCGGGCACCTCCGGCTCGAAATACCCGGCGAGCACGAGGTCGTCCGTCCGATAGGGCGAGAACCAGGTCTCGAAGAAGCGGCGCGCCGTCGCGCCGTCCGACGCCGTCGCCT
>CAXUBA010000319.1:0-2066 GCA_964249205.1 uncultured Acetobacteraceae bacterium
GTCCATAGGAGGCGTTCTCCACGTTGCAGGCCGCGATCACCTGCCCGGCGGCGGTGAGGCCGGCGGCCCCCACATGCAGTCGCGAATACGGGGCGTGGGCCCGGGCCGCGACGGCGGTCGCCACGCAGACCCGGGCGCGGCCGGCGCGGAGCGCGTGCAGCGCCTGGTTGCGGTCGTTCTGGCTGAGCTCGCCCGAGAGCGCGACCGCGCTGAAGCCGCGGTTGGTGAGCGCGGTCCCCATCGCGCGGACGTTGTCGCGGGTCGCGCAGAAGACGAGGGCCGCCGGCGCGTCGTGGGCGCGGAGCACGTTGACGACGGCCGGGACGATCTCGCCGGGCGCGACGCGGAGCGCCTCGTAGCTGATGTCGGCGTGCGGCGCGGCGCCGGTGCCCCCGCCGGCGTCGATCCGGATCGCGTCGCGCTGGTAGCGGGTCGCCAGCGCGACGATCGCCTTGGGCAGTGTCGCGGAAAAAAGCAGCGTGCGCCGCGCGACGGGCGTCGCCTCCAGGATGAACTCGAGCTCGTCGCGGAAGCCGAGGTCGAGCATCTCGTCGGCCTCGTCGAGGACCACGACGCGGAGGTCGGATGGGTCGAGGTTGCGGCGTTCGAGATGGTCGCGGAGGCGGCCGGGCGTGCCGACCACGATATGGGCGCCGCCCGCGAACAGCCGCGCCTCGCGCCGCGGGTCCATCCCGCCGACCGCGGTCGCGACCCGGCCGCCGTTCTCGGCATAGAGCCAGCTGAGTTCGCCGGCGACCTGCAGCGCGAGTTCGCGGGTCGGCGCGATCACCAGCGCGAGCGGCCGCGGCGCGTGCAGCAGGCGGTCGGCGCCGGTGCCGTCGAGATCGGCCGCGAAGGCGAGGCCGAAGGCGACCGTCTTGCCGGAGCCGGTGCGGGCGGACACCAGCAGGTCGCGGCCCGGGCCGTCGGCGCCGAGCACCGCCGACTGGACGGCGGTCGGCTCGTGGTAGCCGCGTGCGTCGAGCGCGCGGGCGAACGGCGGCGGAAGGGGTGGGAAGCTCATGTGCGGTTCCGGGATGCGGAGGCGGAAAACTGCCATCCGTTCCGGACGACCGTCGTCGTGTCGTCGGTCGAAGCCGTCCGGGCGGCGAACGACGATCGGTCGCCCGGAGGCAAGGGCCGCTGTCGGCGCCGGCGGCCCGGAAGACCTGGAGCGGGCGAAGGGATTCGAACCCTCGACCCCAACCTTGGCAAGGTTGTGCTCTACCCCTGAGCTACGCCCGCGCTCCGCGACGTGGCGGGCTTCTACGCATTCCCGCACGGGCTGGCAAGGGCGACGGCGGCGCGACGCCCCCCTGCTCCGGCGACGCTACGGCGACGCGGCGGCACCGCCGCATCCTTGCGACCCCGGCAAACCACCACAATCTTCTCGGATGCGAGGACGCGGTCGGCACCACGCGGATGCGCCGGATTGACCTCGATCGGGTCAGGCGTCACGAGACCGCGACGGAATTCACGAGGCGCGACCCATGGACCTGATCATCGGCCAACCGCCCCATCGCCAGCCCGGGCCGGCCAGCAGCGGGACGACCGGGGCGAACGGGGGCAACGGCGCGGCGGGCGCTGCGGCCGATGACCTGATCCTCGACGGAACTCAGAACACGTTCATGGAGGACGTGATCGAGGCGTCCCGGACAGTTCCGGTGCTGGTCGATTTCTGGGCCAGCTGGTGCGGCCCGTGCAAGCAGCTGACGCCGGCACTGGAACGCGTCGTGCGAAGCGCCGGCGGCCGGCTCCGCCTCGTCAAGATCGACGTGGAGGCGAACCGCAGCCTAGTGCAGCAGCTGTCGCAGATCGGGCTGCCGCTGCAGTCGATCCCGACGGTCGCGGCCTTCTGGCAGGGCCAGATCGCGGACCTGTTCCAGGGCGCGCTGCCGGAAAGCGAGATCAAGCGCTTCGCCGAGGCGCTGCTGAAGATGGCGGGCGGCGCGATGCCGGCGGCCGAGCTCGCGACCGAGGCGCGCGCGCTGCTGGAGGCGGGCGAGGCCGAACAGGCGGCCGAGCTGTTCGCCGCCGTTGTCGAAAGCGAGCCCGAGAACCCGGAG
>CAXUBA010000320.1:0-1652 GCA_964249205.1 uncultured Acetobacteraceae bacterium
AGAGCGGCAACCAGCAGATCCTGCACAACATCAAGAAGGGCATGCGGATCGAGGTCGCGCGCGAGTTCACGAAGAACTGCCACGAGCTCGGGATCAAGATCCACGGCACGTTCATCCTCGGCCTGCCCGGCGAAACGCAGGAAACGATCCAGGAAACGATCCGCTTCGCGACCGAGATCAACCCGCACACGCTGCAGGTGTCGCTCGCGGCGCCGTATCCCGGCACGTTCCTGCACAAGCAGGCGACGGAGAACGGCTGGTTCAACGCGGAGGCCGCCGAGCTGATCGACGAGACCGGTGTTCAGATCGCGCCGCTCGAATACCCGCACCTTTCGCACACCGAGATCTTCGACGGCGTCGAGACCTTCTACCGGAAGTTCTATTTCCGGGCGCCGAAGATCGCGTCGATCGTCGGCGAGATGATCGTGTCGCCGCAGATGATGAAGCGGCGCCTCCGCGAGGGCGTGGAGTTCTTCCACTTCCTCCGCGAGCGGAAGGCGGCCTGACGGACCGTCCGGCGCGAGCGATCGTCTCGGCGGACGATTTCGGGCTTTCTGACGCCGTCAACGAGGGGATCGAGCGGGCCTGTCGGGACGGGGTGCTCACCACGGCGAGCCTGATGGTGGGTGCGGCGGCAGCGGCGGACGCGGTCCGTCGCGCGCGGCGGCTGCCGGCGCTTCGGGTCGGGCTGCATCTCGTCGTGGTCGAGGGGCGTGCGACGCTGCCGCCCGATCGCATACCGGATCTCGTGGACCCGCGGACGGGCTGGTTTCCGTCCGACCAGCTTCGTCTCGGCGTCGGCTACTTCTTTCGTCCTCGCGTCCGGCGGCAGCTCGCCGCCGAGATCCGCGCGCAGTTCGAGCTGTTCCGCGCGACCGGGCTTCGGCTCGACCACGCGAACGCCCACAAGCACATGCATCTCCATCCGACGGTCGGCGCGATGCTGATCGGGATCGGGCGCGAGTACGGGCTCCGTGCGGTTCGGGTGCCGGCGGAGCCCCCGATCGCCGGCGGCGGTCTCGGCGCGCGCGCACTCGCGGCCTGGACCGCGGTGCTCCGCCGGCAGGTCCGGCGCGGGGGGATGCGAACCACCGACCGGTGCTACGGGCTCCGCTGGAGCGGCGCGATGACCGCGGACCGCGTGCACCGGATCCTCGACGCGCTGCCGCCCGGAACGAGCGAGATCTACTTCCATCCGGCCGCCGGGCGCGACGAGACTCTGGCGCGGCTGATGCCGGGGTACCGGCACGAGGACGAGCTGGCGGCGCTGGTCGATCCCGCGACCCGCAGGTTGCTCGCCGGGCGTGGGACGGAGTGGGACGCGATCTAGCGGTTGGTTGAGGACGGTCGCGCCGCAGGCATGATCGATCGGAGATCGGGAGGTTGCCCCGAACCCCACCAGCCGGCTCCCATGACTTCAGTCAGCGCGGGTCTGGGCGCGCCGCGCCCAGCGGAGTTTGAGGCGGAGCCTCAAGGTCTTTCACCGCAACGACAACAAGGACGGGCGCGTTGAACGCCGGATGGATGATCCGACGGAAGCGTTCCTCCTTCGTCTTGCCGAGGTCACTTCGGCAATTGCCGACGAGGCCGATGGGGAAGCGGGCTTTCCCGCGCACGCTCTGGGCCTTCTCCGGGAGATCGGCGCGCTCAGG
>CAXUBA010000320.1:1662-2040 GCA_964249205.1 uncultured Acetobacteraceae bacterium
GCGATTTTTCCGGCTGCGCGGGCGCGGCAGCGTGTCGGTGGGTCGGCTGCGGGAAGGCCACGGCAACGCCTTGCGTCTCGTGTTCCGCTACGGCGACGACGCGCAGCGGCGGGCGGCGGCCGCGGCGGCGCGGGATGGGCAGCTGTTCGGGATCTGGGTGACCGACGGGAGCGAGCCGCTCGCGCGCCGCCCCGACGGGAGGCTCGCGGGGGGCAAGGCGTTCTGTTCCGGGGCGGGCCACGTGTCGCGCGCGCTGGTGACCGCGGGCCGCCCGGAGGCCGGCGACGATGCGGCGCCGGTGATGCTGCTGCCCGACGTCGGCGGCGCGCATCGGGGAACGGCGCGGACGATGTCGGCGGTGACCGCGCCGCGCACCCC
>CAXUBA010000321.1:0-2025 GCA_964249205.1 uncultured Acetobacteraceae bacterium
CGACGCTCGGCGCGCTCAACGTCATGCACCTGACGACGCCGCGAAGCGCCATCCTCTCCGCCGTCATCTTCAACGCGCTGATCATCGTCGCCCTCGTGCCGCTCGCACTTCGCGGGGTGTCGTTCAAGCCGATCGGCGCGGCCGCGCTGCTGCGCCGCAACCTCCTGATCTACGGCCTCGGCGGTCTGGTCGCCCCGTTCGTCGGGATCAAGCTCATCGACGTCATCCTGACCGCACTGGGTCTCGCACAATGATAGCATCCACCTTCCGTCCGGCCGTCGCGCTGATCGCGCTGTTCACGCTGCTGACCGGCATCGCGCTGCCGCTGCTCGCGACCGGCCTCGCGACCGCGGTCGTGCCCTTCCTCGCCAACGGTTCGATCGTCCGGGTCGCCGGCCACCCGGTCGGCTCCAGGCTGATCGGCCAGGACTGGGAAAACCCCGCCGACTTCCACACGCGGCCGAGCGCCACGACCGACACCGACAGCGCCGGCAAGACGGTCCCGCGTCCCGACGACGCCGACAGCTCGGGCGGTTCCAATCTCGCGCCGACCAGCAAGGCGCTCGTCGATCGCGTCCGCGCCGCGGTCAAGTCGATCGGCGCGGGCGCTCCCGTCCCGGCCGACATGGTGACCACGTCCGCGAGCGGCCTCGACCCCGACATCTCGGTGCGGGACGCGACCCTGCAGATCCCTCGCATCGCCGCCGCGCGTCACGTCCCGGCCGCGCCGGTCGCCGCGATCGTCGCCGCGCACGTCGAGGGTCCGTCGCTGGGCATCTTCGGGGAACGACGCTGCAACGTCCTCGCGCTGAACCTCGCGCTTCGCGCGCTGCACTGAGACCGAGAAGATTGGGGCTCCGCCCCAAGCCCCGCCAGGCGCGGCGCGCCCGGACCCGCATTCATGGCGTCCAGGCGCCCACACGCCTGGCGGGGTGCGGGGTGAAACCCCGCTCTTCTGTCCGCGCCTCCGCTACACTCCCGACGTGACCGACGACGCCCGCCCCGATCCCGACCTCCTGCTCGCCGATCTCGCGTCCGAAACCCGCGGCCGACTCAAGATCTTTCTCGGCGCCGCCCCGGGCGTCGGCAAGACCTGCGAGATGCTCCGCCAGGCCCGCCGTCGGCGGGAAGGCGGCGAGGACGTGCTAGGCGGCGTGATCGAGGCGCACGGGCGCGCCGAAACCGAAAGCGAGATCGCCGACCTCCCCGTTCTCCCGCCGCTCGCCATACCTTACCGCGGCCGCACCCTGCCCGAGCTCGATCTCGAGGCCGCGCTCGCCCGCAAGCCCGCCCTCCTGCTCGTCGACGAGCTCGCCCACACCAACGCGCCCGGCCTTCGGCACGCGAAACGCTGGGAGGACGTCGCCGACGTGCTCGCCGCCGGCATCTCGGTCTGGACGACGCTCAACGTCCAGCACCTCGAAAGCCTGAACGACGACATCGTGCGCATCACCGGCGTCCGCGTCGCCGAAACGCTGCCCGACCGCGTGCTCGCGATGGCGGACGACATCGAACTCGTCGATCTGCCGCCGGCCGAGCTCCGCGCGCGTCTCCGCGAAGGCCGGGTGTATCGGGCGGACATCGCGGCGCGCGCGCTCGACGGCTTCTTCCGCGAAGGCAATCTCGCCGGTCTCCGCGAGGTCGCGCTTCGCACCGCCGCGAGCCGCGTCGACCGCGACGTCCAGGACTGGATGCGCCGCAGCCTGACCGAGGGCCCGTTCCCGGCCACCGAGCGCGTGCTCGCGCTCGTCGGGCCCGGCGACGGCGGCGCCGCGGACTGCATAGCATCCACCAAGGCGCGGACGATGCCAGGGTCCAACTGGCGGCTGCAGCCGAAGCCGAGCGCCACCAGCCGGCCATCCTCGGCGCACACGGCCCGGCAAGAGGCGTGCAACTCGACGGCTCCCGTGGTTCGCAGCAGCCCGCCGGCGTTGTCCGGCGTGATCCCGCCGCCGGGCATGATCACGATGCGCCCGGCTGCCTGCTGCACGAGGGCGGCGATGACCGCCGCTCCGGCGGGCGCAG